>VXOC01000021.1 GCA_009840215.1 Gemmatimonadota bacterium
CCGCCGCCCCCCGTGCCACCTTCAGCACCTGTCCGTCCGTCGCCGCCGGCTTCACGAACCGCTTGTAGAGATCCTTCGACAGCGAGGTGGAAAGCATGAAGAGGATGGCGTCCGCCGAGCTGATCTCAGCCGAGAGCACGGCGGCCAGACCCAGCAACCCCACCCACGCCGGAACCCCCTCGGTGAGGATCACGGGGAGCGCCGTCTCCGCGTCCTCCAACCCGGGAGCCACGGCATGGGCCACCATCCCGAGCGCCGGCGGCAGAATCGCGAACAGCATGAGTGCGACTCCGCAGGCGCTCACCCCGAGCCGCACGGTCCGAACGTCCCGCGCCCCGAAAATCTTTTGCAGGATCCCGGGCGACACAATGAAGGCCGGGGCCAGCAGGATCAGGTACATCCACCCGGAGGACCCGTTGCTCATGAGGTCCATCCGTCCCGGCACGGTCCGAGCGTGGTCCAGCACCGCCGAAAGTCCCCCCGCCCCCTCCACCGCCAGCGGCACCGCGATCAGGAAGCCGACCATCAGCACGACCAGCTGCACCAGGTTCACCCACGCCGAGCTCAGCAGTCCCCCCGCGACGAAGTACACCGTCATCACGACACCCCCCACCACCGCCCCCAGCCAGCGCGGCGCCCCCGCCACCACCTCGAGGATCCACGCCATCGCGATCAGCTGCCCCGCCAGGATCGTGAGCGTGCCGAGCCAGAGCAGCATCGCGATCGCCGCGCGCACCGAGGGCCCGTAGCGGTGCTCCAGGTAGTCGCCGACGGTGCTGAGCGAGTGATCGCGCGCGACTCGCCAAATGCGCGGCCCGAGCCACAGCGCGAGGATGAGGGTGCCGATCCCCGCCGACCCCACCCACCACCACGCGGCGAGCCCGTTTTCGTACCCGAGTCCCGCGGCCCCGACGGTGGAGCCCGCCCCGATGTTCGCCGCAAGCAGCGTCGCGAAGAGGAGCACGGGACCCAGTGCGCGCCCCGCGACGAAGAAGTCGCTCGTCCCCGAGACCCGGCGCCCTATTGCGAGGCCCACCGCCGTGATGAGGACGACGTAGAGGAGAAGGAACGCCAGGGTGGCGCTCACCGGCCCCCTCCCGGCAGGTCACTTACGGCCGGGATTCCCGGCAGGCCGCTCGCGGCCCGAACAGCCCGCACGATGGCCTCGGCCACGACCTCGGCCGCGAGACCACCCACCTGGCCCACGGTGTAGCCCTCGGCGAGGGCACCGGTGGCCAGGGAGAAGACCGTGTCGCCATCGCTGGGGGTGTGGCTCGGGACGATCGCGCGGGCCAGCCCGTCGTCCGCCATCTGCGCCACCTTGGCGGCCTCCACCTTCGTGAGGCGCGCATTGGTGGCCACGACGACGATCGTGGTGTTCTCGCGCGGCGACGGAGGCGGCACCAGGCCCCGCAGGATGCGCCGCGCATCGGCGAAGGACCCGTCCTCGTTGCGCGCCCCCGCGACCACCTGACCGTTGTTCGGGTCGATCACGTCGCCAACCGCGTTGACCACCGCGAGCGCGCCGACCACCAAGCCGCTCTCCAGCGTGATCGCACTCGTCCCCACACCACCCTTCATGGACCGGCCCATCCCGAGCATCTTCCCGACGGTGGCGCCGGCGCCCGCGCCCACACTCCCTTCCGCGACGGGGCCGGTTGTGGCTGCAGCCGCGGCCTGGTAGCCGCAATCGGGACCGGGCCGCACGCCGGCCACGCGGAGGTCGAAGATGATCGCGCCCGGCACGATCGGAATGACGCCCACACCGGAAATCGGGTAGCCGCGGCCGTTTTCCTCCAGGTAGCGCACGATACCGTCCCGGGTGGCGAGGCCGGGGGCGCTTCCACCCGCAATGAAGACCGCATCGGGCCCCCGCACGCTGTTGAGGGGATCGAGCAGGTCGGTCTCCACCGTGCCGGGGGCGCCGCCCCTCTGGTCCACCGACCCCACGGTGCCCTCCGGGGCGATTACGACGGTGCACCCCGTGGGCTCGTCAGGGTAGGTGAAGTGGCCGACCCGGATGCCTTCCACGGCGGCGATGCCCTCCGCGGCGGCGGAGGTTTGGGCGGTGGCCGGGGCGGGCAGGAGTCCCGCGGCGCATGCGCCCACCGCGAGATGCGGCAACCAGCCTCCCCACCGCATGCCGGTTCCGTGGGCGACCTGCCCTGTCACCCGCCCATTGCCAGGTCCCAACCATTTCCCAACCACTCGGCTCCTCCGGTACTGGGGATCACGCCCGGGCTCGGCACAAACCACCCGGAGCAGAAGATAATGCCATCGGGAACTGGACCGCGCACGGCAGACAGACTGCGAGCGGCGGCGAACGAATACACTGGACAACGGACGCGGGGGTGATTTGTCCGCGCCGCGTCGCCCCTCCATGCAACCATTTCCCCCATTGTCGGGTCCAAAAGACCAACAGGAAACGCTTCACCGAGTTTCTGGCACGAAAATTGCTACAGGAGTGAACATCGCCGGGAGGGGCCCGGCGGGCAAGAACGGGAGAAGGAAAATGAGAACCATACGCTTGAAACGAAGCGGAAACGGTCGGCTGACGGCAGCGGGATTGTTCCTGTCGCTGGGATTGATTCTCGGCGCCGGCGAAGTCATCGAATCCCGAACGGCAGCGCAGGAGCCGACTGCGCCGAAGCCCGAAGAAGTGGTCGAACCCGTCGACCATCGCTCGCTCGAACAGTCCCCCGGAGCCACCCGGAGTGTCCACCACAAGGGACACCCACGGTTTGGCCGGACCTTCCAACTGTAGCTCTCCCCGGCAAATCGCATCGTCGCACGCGGTGCTCTCCGCGTGCATCTTGCCGGGACCTGCCCACCAACGCGCAGGCCCTCTCCCCCGCCCGCCCCTGCCCCACCGCAAGACCGTCCCGGGACCGCTGGCCATACACCCCCGGTCGTGCATACGCTGTAGGTTGAGAGCCGGGTACAACCCGCATCGACCACCACAAACGCCGGAACGCTCCCCGGCCACCCCATGCACGCACTCCTGAAACGCTTCGCGGGACGCTTCGCCTTCACCCTCACCCTTGTCGTGCTGGAGGCGGCGGGGTGGATCCTCTTCCCGCTGGTCATCGGCCGCGCCATCGACAGCGTCCTCGCGGACTCGACCCGGGGTCTCTACGAGTTCGCCATACTCGGCATCGTCACGATGGGAATCGCCGTGCTGCGCCGACTGGTGGACAGCAGGGCGTACGCGCGGATTTATGTCACGCTGGGCGAGGAAATGGCGGAATCGGCCGCCGACAGCAGCACCTCCACCCGCACGGCACGCCTCGGGATGCTCCGGGAGATCGTCGAGTTCTTCGAGAACTCCCTTCCCGAACTCATCAACAGCGTCATCGGCCTGGCCGGCACGGTGGTGATCCTGGCCGCGCTCAACGTGCCGGTCTTCCTAGGGTGTCTGGTGGTCGCGCTCGCCACGGTGGTGCTCTACGCCCTGACCGGAGGGCTCACGATCCGCTACAACCAGGGACTCAACGACGAGCACGAACGGCAGGTCGACGCCGTCGACAGCGGCGATCCCGCCCGTCTGGCCAAGCACCTCCGCGCCATGATGCGCTGGAACATCCGCCTCTCCGACCTCGAAGCGGCCAACTTCGGCATCAACTGGGTCTTCATGATCGCCCTGCTGGTCTTCGCGGTGAGCGCGGCCACGACGGAGACGACGGAGTACGGCGCGGTCTTCGCGATCGTGATGTACGTCTTCCAGTTCGTCGAATCGATGCTGATGTTGCCGTTCTTCTACCAGCAGTGGCTGCGGCTGCGGGAGATTTCGGGGAGGCTGGCGGAGGCGGAAGGGGAAGAAGGCTAGCCGTCAGGACCCTCCCTTTTTCGGCAGCGGCACCGCCTGCCCCTCCGGAATCGGCGACTTGTAGGGAACCCCGCCGATCGTTGCCGCATGCGCCTCCTTCGCGCGCCGCAGCAGCTCCGCATCGAGGATGATCTCGGCGCCCATCAACGCCATCGCCTTCGCCGCCACCTGCGCCCCCTTGATCGAGCCCGGCGTCCCATGCGACGCGCTCGTCGCCCATGAGTGCCACGGGATGTGCTCGGCCGCAGTGGTCACGCTGAACTCGACGGTCGGCGCGATGTAGCTCACCTCGGCCACGTCCGATGAGCCGCCCCCGGCGGGAAGTGGCTTGTCGGCCAGGTGGTCGATCGTGTCGCGCAGCCCCGAGGTCTCCACCTTGAGGAAGGCCTGCAGCTTGCGGGCGAAGGTCTGGTCGTCTTCGCTGAACTGTGGCGCCCCCACCCGTTCCAGGTTGGCCTGCATGGCCTCCTGCAGCGGGCGCACCAGCGTGTAGGGGTGGACGCCGGTGATCAGGAAGACTTCGTATTCGGTGCGCGTCATCTTCGCGGCGCCGTCGGCGATGTCCAGGATCCACTCGTAGCTCTCCTCGACGGCGGTCCGGGTGGTGTCGCGCACGTAGTACCACACGCGGGCATACTCGGGCACCACGTTCGGCGCATCGCCCGCGTTCGGGATCACATAGTGGATGCGGGCACTCGGCTCGACGTGCTCGCGCATCATGTTGACCCCGTGGTTCATGAGCTCAACGGCGTCCAGCGCGCTCCGCCCGTTCCAGGGGTCGAAGGCGCCGTGCGCAGCCTGGCCGCGAAAGGAGACCTCGAAGTTGTTGAGCGCACGGGCCCGGTTGTTGCTCACGGCGGTCCTCTGGCCCGGGTGCCACACGATCGAGGCGTCGAGGTCGTCAAAGAGGCCGTCGCGGGCCATGTAGACCTTGCCGACCACGGTCTCCTCGGCGGGGGTGCCGTAAAGGCGGACGGTGCCGGGCGTGCCGTGTTCGGCCATCATGCGCTTGACGGCGATGGCGGCGGCCACCGAGGCCGCTCCGAAGAGGTTGTGGCCGCAACCCTGTCCGTGCGGATGCGCATCCTTGCGCGGGGCGCGCAGGGGCACGGCGGCGTTGCCGATATTAGGGAGCGCGTCATACTCGGCGAGGACGCCCAGGATGGGGCGGCCCGATCCCCAGGACGCGACGAAGGCGGTGGGCATGCCGGCGACGCCGCGCTCGACGGTGAAGCCTTCGGCCTCAAGGACATCGGCAAGGTACCCGGCGGACTGGTGCTCCTCCAGCGCGATCTCGGCGAAGTCCCAGAGGCGCGACGACATCTCCGTGACGAGGTCTTCCAGAGCGGTGGCGTGGGCGAGTGCGGACGTCTTGCCCTCGTCGACGGACTGGGGGGAGGCGGGGACGGGGGGGAGCGTGGCGAGCAGTGTGGCGGTGATGATACCGGCGAGCCTCATGGGGTCTGGTCCTCCTATCGTCCTGAATCTGTTCGAAGGTGGATTGCGTAGAGACTCCATTATCGCGTAACGGATCGCGATCTGCACGCGCATCGGCACCGGAGGAATTGAATCATGGCCGCATCGCCTCGACCAAGGCTCCGTTGGGTCCTCGTGTGGAGTACCGCAGCGGCAGGGCTGGCCGGGGTTCCCGCGGAGGCGGCGGCGCAGTCGGGGGCGAAACACCCGGGTGGGCAGCTCGGGTTGTGGATCGAAGAAGCACGGACGAGCCCGTTTCATGACCTGATGATGTCCGGCAACCTGGCGAAACCGGCCGCCGAGTCGGCTGTTGACGAGGGGGCGGATGTTCGGGCCACGGTCCGGCCCCCGACGACTCCATTATCGGAATCGCCCGACAACGCGGCATCGTTCGAAAAGGTATTCGGCTATACCCTGGTCGCGGCGTTCGTCCCCATGGCTGCCGCAATGACGATTGCGTCCGGTTTCAATATCGTCTCGGTTTTCGGTGGGTGGGCGCTTACCCTTGTCTCGGTTCCCATCGCCGCGACGGCAGCAGGAACCACCAGGGTCCCGGAGACGGTAGTCGGCGCCGTCCTGGGGTTTGTGGCCGGGGCAGTGGTGGGTGGGGCCTTCGCGTGGGGCCTGGGCGACCTCTGGTACTCGCCCGTCTATGCGGCGACAATGGCCGGCGTCACCGCGGCGATCGCTCCCCGTTAGCAGTTAGCCGTCTGCGGGAAGTCGGGGACTCGCGGACCCGGCACATCCGTTACTGTCCGGCGTCACTCAGGTCGTTGAACCATTGGCAGGAACGGAGACACGGTGCGTCGCACTCCCGCATACCCCATCGCCACCCCCGCCATGCTCCTTCCGGCGGTCCTCCTCCTCCCCCTGGCCTGCTCGACCGACTCGCGCAGCCCGAGCCAGGATCCCACCGCTTCCTCCGACAGTCCCCCCACGTTCCAGGTCGACCCCACCTGACCGCGCGAGCGTGAAGGAATTGCCGAAGCCGTACTTCACGGTCGTCCACATCTCCGCCGGTTCGCACTTGACCCAACCAGGACGGAATCGAGTCTTGCGCGCAGCCCCAAGTGCCGCCTGGTCGAATCGGTCCCACCCGGATCCGGTCTCAATCTTCACTTGCCGGACCGATCCCCGCTCGTCGACGAGGAGCGCCACCGTAGTTTCGCCCCGGCGGTCCCCGGCGTCGAGTCTTTCCGTCATCCATATTCCAGCGGGATTGGGTGGGAAATCGCAAAGCCGGGGCTCAAAGGATATGGACAGGCTGACCCACACCGGGACCGCATTCCCCCGGTTCCGGGCCGGCTCGAATCGGTGGACCCGTGCGACGCGCAGTGCCGCCTGGTCCACGGTTTCGTCTTCCGAACCGACGGCGACCCTCACGTCCTCCACTCTTCCGAGAGCGTCCACCAGCACTTGCACCACGGTGGTGTCTGCGACGCCCTGCTCCATCATTCCCGTGGCGCGGTACTCATTTCTTCGGGCCTGCACGATCTCCTGGTGGTTGACGATCACCGGCGCGGCGGAGCCGCTGGTCGTCCCGCTGACCGTGGGACCCGAGGCGCATCCGGCCACCACGACGCCCCCGAAAGCCACCAGCGCCGCCAGTCTCGCCCTGCCGGAAACATCGCAATGTACACTACACATGACAAAATGTAATCTTCTTTTTACACTGCGAGCAGACTGAGCGAAGAAACTGCCACGATACACCTCCGTGCGAATCTCCCGTGGCCGCGAGCCGCCACTCCGGAGCGGGTCTTGGCCACCGGATGCCAGGGTTGTCTTCACCGTTCAGGGCGACTTTCATCCACGGGACTTCGTCCTTCGGGGCAACAGCCAATATTGCGATTCCCCGGCGACCTTGTCACTCTCTGCATCCTGTCACCTCTGCTTCCTCCACCCGTGAATCTCCCACAGGACGACACCTGACATGAGCCTGGCGACTTTCCTTCCGCGCATTACCCGACCAGCGATGCGCTCCGCCATCATCTCCCTGACCATTGCCGCCGCAGCGTTGGCAGGCGACTACCCGCCCCCTCTCGCCGCCCAATCCGTCGACACCCTCGCCTTCAAGGACCTCAGCTACCGCATGGCGGGCCCCTACCGCGGCGGACGCTCCACCGCCGCCACCGGCTTCCTGAACGACGCCGACCGCTGGCTCATGGGCACCACCGGCGGCGGCGTCTGGGAAACCACCGACAACGGAGTCACCTGGGAGAACATCTCCGACGGGTACTTCGGGGGGTCGATCGGCGCGGTCAGGGTGGCCGATTCGGACCAGAACGTGATCTACGTCGGGGAGGGCTCGGCCTGCATCCGGGGCAACACCTCCACCGGGCGGGGCGCGTGGAAGTCGATGGACGATGGCAGGACGTGGTCGTTCATCGGCCTTCCCGAGGCGGGGCAGATCCCGCGCATCGAGGTGCACCCGCATGACCATGAACTGGTCTACGTGGCCGCCCTCGGTCACCCCTTCGGCAAGAATCCCGAGCGGGGGATCTTCCGCTCTCGCGACGGGGGCGACACCTGGGAGCACGTGCTGGCGCTCAACGACTCGACCGGCGCGTCCGATCTGGCCATGGACATGACCAACCCGCGCATCCTGTATGCGGGGATGTGGCGGGGGGAGCGGAAGCCGTGGGCGCTGATTTCGGGCGCGGAGGAGGGCGGCGTGTACAAGACGACCGACGGGGGCGACACGTGGACGAAGCTGGGCGGGGGACTCCCCGAGGGCGTTGTGGGGAAGGTCGGCGTGACCGTTTCGCCCGCGGATCCCGACCGGGTGTGGGCGATCATCGAGGCGGAGCCGGACGGGGGCGTCTACCGCTCCAACGACGGGGGCGCGACCTGGACCCGTACCAACTCGAACAACAACCTGCGGCAGCGCGCCTGGTACTACACGCACATCCAGGCCGACCCGGTCGATCCGAACACGGTCTACGCCCTCAACACCCGCCTGTACCGCTCGGTCGACGCCGGCGCGACCTTCGAGATGATCCCCGTCCCCCACGGCGACGTGCACGACCTGTGGATCCACCCTTCGAACCCCAGCCGGATGGTGGTCGCCAACGACGGAGGCGCACAGGTTACGGTGAACAACGGCGAGACCTGGTCGACCTACTACAACCAGCCCACCGCCGAGTTCTACGACGTGATCGTCGACAACGGCTTCCCCTACCGGCTCTACGGGGCGCAGCAGGACAATACGACCATTTCGGTGCCCGCCTGGTCGGATGTGAACACCCTCTACCCCAAGCAGCACTGGCAGAACGTGGGCGGCTGCGAGACGGGACCGATCGCCCTGCACCCGGACCACCCGCACATCGTCTACGCCGGGTGCTACGGCGGGGTGATGGACCGTTACGATCTGGATTCCGGACAGCGCCGCAACATCATGCTGTATCCGCAGCTCCAGCTCGGGATGGCGGCGAAGGATCTTCTGCACCGCTTCCAGTGGGTGTCGCCGATGGTGGTCAGCCGGCATGACCCGACCGTGATCTACCACGGGTCGCAGCACGTGAACCGCTCCCGCGACGAGGGCGCGACGTGGGAGACGATCAGCCCGGACCTGACGACGGACAATCCGGCACACCAGGAACAGGCGGGCGGGCCGATCAATGCCGACGTGACCGGGGTGGAGATCTACAACGTCGTTTTCTCGATCGCGGAGTCGCCCTTCGACACGAACGAGATCTGGGCCGGCAGCGACGACGGACGGATGCACATTACGCGTGACGGGGGCGCCGACTGGACCGACATCACGCCGGACGGAATGCCCGAGCTGGGGACGGTGGACGAGATCGAGCTGTCGGTGCACCGCGCGGGGCGGGCGTACATCGCCGTGCAGCGGTACCGGATCGACGACTTCGACCCCTACATCTTCCGCACCGACGACTTCGGCGCGTCCTGGACCCAGGTCACCGGCGGCATCCCCGATGGTCATCCCGTGCGCACCGTGCGGGAGGACCCGGGCCGCGACGGCCTCCTCTTCGCGGGCACCGAGTTCGGCGTCTTCGTCTCCTTCGACGCCGGCGATTCGTGGCAGAGCTTCCAGCGCAACCTTCCCATCACCCCCGTCACGGGCATGCGCGTGGCCCACGACGACCTGATCCTCTCCACGCAGGGACGCTCGTTCTGGATCATGGACGACATTTCGCCGTTGCGTGAGATCGAAGCGGCGGTGGCGGCGGGAACCCACCTCTTCCAGCCGCGCGACGTGCGGCGCCTGACCAACGTGGGGACTCCGGGGCTGGCGGAACTGAATCCCGAGCCGCGGGCCCCCGGCGCGCAGATCCACTACTACCTGGCCGAGGAGCCGGACGAGGAGGTTCGGATCGAGGTGGTCGATCCACGCGGGGAGGTGGTGCGGACCTTCCACTCGGATTCCGCGGCGGCCGAAGAGGCGGACGGCGAGCGGATCACGAAGGAGGCCGGGCTGAACCGAATCGCCTGGGCGCTGCACTACGCGGGACCGGAGCTGCCCGAAGGGGCCGTAGTCTGGGGTTACAGCGGTGGCGTCAAGGCGCCCCCCGGCACCTACACGGTTCGGCTGACCGTGGGCGAGACCATGGCGGAACGGGACTTCGAGCTGCTCCCCGACCCGCGCATCCCCGAAGTCACCGCGGCCAGCTACCAGGACCAATTCCGCGTCGCCATACTCGCCCGCGATTCGATCAACTCGATCTCACGGGCCATCGACGACCTCGCCGCCATCCGCGCGCAGGTGGAGGAGGTCATGGAACGGGCCCGCGCGGCGGACCAGGAGGACGCACTGCAACCGCTGGCCGACACGCTGACCGCGAAGTCGACGGGGGTCACCGACGACCTCATGCAGACGCGGAACCGCTCCAACCAGGATCCGATCCGCTTCCCGCCCCGGCTGGACAACCAGTGGCTCGAACTGTACGGCCGCGTGACCGGGTCGGACGGCTACATCTCCGGCGGTCCCGAGGGTGCGCCGCACGCGGGAACGATGCAGCGGCTCGAGGACCTGCTGGAGGAGTGGAACGCCGTGCGCGTTCGCTACCTCGACCTCCTCGAGAACGAGTTGCGCCGCTTCAACGAGGCGGTGGAGCGGCTGGGGCTGCCGGCGGTGGTGCTGCCGCGGAGAGGGAGGATTGTGAGTTGAGGCGGAGCGGGTGCACCCCCGTTGACCCGGGTTGGGCCTTTTGGGTAGGCTTGGTTTCGTGACTGACAAGATGGAGGAGCGTCATGGGAGTCCCCTCGAGCGACCGCATTCAGTACCTCTACAACTCGTCCGGGCGGTGGATTGCCTTTCGGCAGGGCAAGTACGTTTTCGATACGAAGGGGAAGTGGGTCGGATGGCTTCCCTGGGGGGATGGTCAGGTCGTCGACGTCGAAGGTCGGTACCTGGGGACGATCTATCCGGAAGACCGGCTCTACCGGACACTGGCACACCGTAAGCGGGGTTACCCGGGCTACCCTGGCTATCCAGGGCGTCCCGGCTATCCGGGGTACCCCGGGTTTGCGGGGCGGTCGCGCCTACCGCCAGCCACCGCTGATGTCCAGGAACTGACCCCAGGTTGATGGCAAGCAGGTTCGAGTCCTTCCCCGGCGGGTCGTACAATGCTCGTTGCGACAAAGCGACTACAATCCTGCGAAACGCGCACCTCACTGCGAGTTCGTTTCTGAGCACCTTTGAGACCACTCGAAGAGCCCGTCGCGCTCGGGGTACGCCCACTGACCAGGAGCACGATTTGCTCCGAGCGATGCTGACCTTCGCGAGTTCGGGTCTCGATTCGATGATCAAGCAACTCGTGAGGGACGCACTGCCCGAGGTCATCAACCTTCGCGAGGGGGCTCACGACAAGTTCCAGGGGTTTGTGGAGCGTCGGCTTCGTAGAGGTGACGGCCCGGACTACAGCTTCGTGGCGGCGGTAATGGCCGACCCCAACCCCCGGAGTCGTCTCGTGAACCGGTTGGTAGGTCACCTGACTTCCAGCAGCCTTCAGTCCGTTGATGAAATCCTCCGTGTTGGATCGTACTTCGACATTCCATCATTGAAGCTCATTCCCGACCCGAATTCGGCCAGGAAGATCTTCGTCGCCCGCAATCAGATCGTCCACGAAATGGACATCGACTTCGATCGTCCGAACCGTAACCGGCGACCGCGCAAAAAAGTGGACATGGTGACGCGCACCCAGGACTTGTTTGCGGTCGCCCATCGATTCCTCACGGAAGTCGACTCTCAGCTCGACCTGGAACGCGGATAACCCCCATCGCGTAGATTAAGACAACGCTGCGCGCACCCCCCCGCGTCAGAGGAGTAACCCGAACAGGAATCGGCCCCATGGGATTCAAGGACGAATTCAAGCGATACCTCCCCGAGCGGCGGAAGCGCTGCGCGGCCATCATCCACTCCGCGTCGGCGGTTGCGGCCGGAGCGGCGGGGGTGGCGATGGTTCCCGGTTCCGACTCGGTCGCCATCGCGCCGGTGCAGGTGGCGATGATCACGGCGCTGGCCGACGAGTTCGACATCCCCTGGACCGACGGCGCGGTTCGCTCGACCCTCTACGCCACCCTCGGCACGATGGTCGGCAAGGGTGGGGCGAACCTGGTGCTCCGCTGGGTGCCGGTGTACGGGAACCTGATCAGGGCGGGCGTAGCCGTGAGCGTTACCCAGGCGCTCGGATGGGCGGTGGTGAAGAAGCTGGAGACGGACGGGAGGCTCGTCTGAAGCGAAGCGGCGGTTGTCTCAGCCCGCGGGGGTGTCGCTTGAAGTCATGAGGGATTCGAGGAGTGATGCATCCAAGGCTGGACCATCTCGCTCAACCGTCTGCACTGTAAAGACAACATTACATTTTGTAATGTCCAGTATACTATTTTGCCGCACCGTACCGGGTTTCATCGTCCTTGCAATCGCCTGTGGCGGCGGCATGCCGGGACAGCTCGAACCCGAACCCGTTGATCAATGCCCCGAACCGGGTGAAGGGATCGACATCGGCGGAATCGATGGGACCGGCGCCGACACCGAGCGTGCACCGACCAGGCGCCTGGTGTTGATGGGGGGCGGTGGCGAAGTCGACTCGGCGGCCCGGCAGTTCGTGGAGGCGGCGGACGGCGGCGATATCGTGATCCTTCGGGCGACCGGGTCACTCACCAGCTATCCACAGTACTTTTCGGTCACGCTTGCACCGGACCCGGTCCCCGCCACCGTCGTCACCGTGCGCACGACCCGGCCCGAGTCGGGCGGCGATCCGGCGGTGCTGTGCCGGGTCAACCGCGCCGAGGCGCTGTGGCTCGCGGGAGGCAACCAGTGGCACTACCTCGGTCGCTGGCCCG
Source organism: Gemmatimonadota bacterium (assembly GCA_009840215.1). Lineage (GTDB taxonomy): Bacteria > Gemmatimonadota > Gemmatimonadetes > Longimicrobiales > Gaopeijiaceae > Bin94. Next base: position 12,605 of record VXOC01000021.1, read on the forward strand.
ACACGCTACACGCGACGTTGGCGGCCGCGACCGCCCGGGGCGTTGCAATGGGCGGTACCAGCGCGGGCGCGGTCGCGCTTGGCGAAGCCGCCTTCGACGCGGAGTTCGGGACGGTCACCTCGCTGGAAGCCCTGGCCGATCCGTTGCGGCGCGAAGTGAGCATCAGCATGCCGGTCTTCGCCCAGCCGGAACTCGCGTCAACGCTGGTGGACAGCCACTTCATGGAGCGCAGGCGCGAGGGAAGGCTTCTCGTGTTCCTGGCGAGGTTCCTGGATGCGCGAGGGGAGGGGCCGGTGGTGGGGGTGGGGCTGGACGAGGGGGTCGCGCTGGTGATCGAGGACGAGGGGTACGCGGTGTCCTCCGAGGGTACGGGGGGCGCGTGGCTCTACGAAGTCGCCGGCCCGGCCCAGCTCGCCTCAGGGGTGCCGCTGACCCTGCATGGGATACGGCGTGTCGTGCTGCGCAATGGCGCCGCGGGCGACTGGCCGTTCGACTTCGAGAACGCGACGGACGCGCGGGTACTCAGGGTGGAGGACGGGGTGGTCATGGTGGGCGAGGCGGGTTGACCGCTACCAGGCCACCGCCGCGCTGTTGTTCCGGTTGTGCGACGCCGCCCTCAATTCCCCCGTCTCCGGATCCCGGCTGACCGCCACCCACAACCCCTCGCCCGCGAGGCGCGCTTCCCACGGATCCAGTTCCTCGTAGGCGTACCCGGTCCCGTCCAGCACTTCGCGCGGGAAGCCGCCGGCGGGAACCCGGAAGGTGAGCTGGAAAGTCACGGGATCGGTGTTGGGATAGAAGAAGTCGGGGGTGTTGATCGCCTCGTCGACGGTCTGGCCGAAGTGCATCACGCCGAGCAGCGCCTGGAAGGTGCGGTGGTGGAGACCCGACCCCATCGAGGCGAAGCCGAGGAGCGGCCGGCCGTCGTGGAAGAGGATGCCCGTCTCGGTGGGCGCCGGAAGCCGCGCGCCGGGCTCGAGCCGCGCGATCTGCTGCTGCTGGAAGGACGCGGGGTCGCCGATGGTGATTCCATCCACAACGATGGCGGTCTTGCCCCAGAGCACCGCGTTGATGCTGTGCGTGATCGCGGCGATGTTGCCGTCCGCGTCGATCGCGACGACGTCGTCGGAGTGGCCGGGGGTGGCGGGGGCCCACATCCCGAAGGGCAAGCCCGCCTCCATGATCGCCCAGAAGGCCTCGGCGTGTTCGGGTGTGGCTCGCTGTTCGGGCGTGAAGTCCGGGCCGAAGAGGGCGGTCAGGGTTTCCGGGGGCAGGAAGTCCAGCATGAAGTTGCGGGTGATGTCGAGCGCTTTGCGCAGCGCGTCCGCGGATTCCGTCCAGTGGCCGTCGTCCACGAGACCCGACGCGGTGGCCAATCGTTGCGCCTCGATCAGGGCGACACCGCCCGCATTCGGCGGAGGATTGGTGTAGACGGTGTAGCCCCCACCCAGCTCCGCCACCAAAGGCTCCTGCCACAACACCTCGTACGCGGCCAGGTCCTCGACGGCCATCCGTCCCCCGTCGGCCTGCACCGCCGCCACGGCCTTTTCGGCCCACGGTCCCCGATACATGTAGTCCGTCCCCTGCTCGGCCACCGCACGCAGCGTCGCGGCCAGCGCGGGCTGGGCGAAAACGTCGCCTTCCATGTACGGCGAACCGTCGTCCTTCAGGAAGGTGGCGTGCGTCTCGGGAAGGCGCGCCAGGTCCGGCGCGCGGAGCGTCCAGTAGCCGGCCACCTTCTCCGAAACCGGGAACCCGTTCTCGGCCACGTGGATCGCCGGCTTGAAGATCTCCGCCCACGGCAGCCGTCCGAAGCGCTCGTGCGCCGCGCCCACACCCTTCATGAACCCGCCCACCAACGCCGTGCGCCCGCCCACCTCGGTGCCATACATCCCGTCGGGTGACGACATGTCGATGCCGCCCGGAATCGTCAGCGGGTCGTCCTCGCCGAGCACGGTGTTCCACTCCGCGTTCATCGTGTGCACCGAGTCCGTGCCTGCGTCGTAGTACACGAGCGACATGATCCCGAAATAGCTGATCGGGGCACCCGCGGTGAGCGCGACCTGGGCGAGCGCCGCGGTGAGGGCCGCGTCGATCGCGCCGCCCCCCTGTTTGAGCGCCTCCAGGCCGGCGCGCGCGGCGAGTCCGTTGTACGCCACGGTGACCGCGCCTCTTTCTCCCGTGGCCACGCCAGCCTCGGTGCGGTCCACCAGCTGCGCGGCCATGAAGCGGTCGTAGTCGTCGGCCCAGTTCCCGGGGGACAGGTCGGGTGGCTGCGCGGGTGTGTCGTAGCAGCCCTGAAGCGCCAGCAGGCACGGCAGCACCAACAGGGCTCGCGGTTTCGCTCTGGTCAATTCGTGTTTCATGTCACTGTTCTCCTGGGAAGGCTCTGGCAGGTCGGCCGAGCACCTCGAGCAGCTCCGCAACCACTTCGATTTCCCCCTCGTCGTCAGCGCTGATCACGATTGGCTCGAAGTCGGGGTTGACCGGCTCCAGCGTGATTTCCACATGCCGCCACCCATTCTCGTCCTCGGTCTTTCTGCTTCGATATCGCTTGATCGTGAACCGCTCGCCGGTCTCGGGGTCGATCTCGTCGGACAACTTCACCAGCAGCGTGCGACCCTGGCGCGACCCGGCCACCGGACGAGCGAACAGACAGTACGAGCCGTCCGGGATCCGGGGATCCATCGACTCGCCGATCACCTTGGCCACGAACATCCCGTCGCGAAGAGTGCGGCCGGTGTCCAACTCCACCCATTCCCAATCCCGTTCGTCGAGCGAATCGTGAGGATCACCGAAATCGCCCGCAGCCGCCTTCAGCGGCACCAGCGGTACACACGTCTTGTAGCGGTTTTCGGCCGTCGGCGTCACCAGTCTCAGCTTCGGACGCTGTTGTGGCCGTGCCGGTTCTTCAGTCGAACCGGCATTCGTGAACCAACTCCGATCCTTCGCCAACTCGCGTCCCTTCCTCCCCTGCCCCAGGTAGATCGCCAAACGACGGAAGTGCTTCGCCATCGCATCTTCATCGTCCAGCTCGTTGGCCGGTATCTCGATCACTTCGTAGTCGTTGCCCCGCAGCCAAGCTCGAATGGCCCGATCCTTCCTGGCCGTCTCGCGGTTCCCGTGGATGTGTCTGCTCATCCCGTCGAGATAGATGCATACCCCTTTATAGAAGTCGTCGTCCGGGTCGCGGTAGATGACGTCCGGTGTCGTGGAGCCCAGCGCTCCGCTCAGCCGAATCCGTTCTCCTCGCACTCCTTCTCCGAAACCGGCTCGCAGGAGCAGATGGCGAAGCTTCGTTTCGGCCTGGTTGACCGGAACCGCGTCCCCGGAAGGGGAGGATGCCGACTGTTTCGGAGGGATGTCGTGCTGGAAGACGAGCCCCTGGCGCCACTCCTTCAGCGCATCCAGCGCGACCCGTCGATCGAGCCGGTTATGATAATACGAATTGCGGAAGGTCTGGAGGCAGTCGATGCAGGACGAATCACAAGCGCCTTCGCAGCTTTCCACCGCCTCGCGGGCGACCTCGACGACCTCGCTAAAGCGCTCGCGCAGGCGGTCCAGCAGGCCTGAGCCTCCGGGCATCGGATCCCACAGGAGTCCCTGCACCACATCGTTTCCGATCTCCCCGATGACGAGGATCTGCAGGTCCTCCATGTGCATGTCCAGGATCCGCGTGGCGCCGATCCGGAGGGCCTCGAGCACGCTGTAGGCTTGTGTCGGGTTCGCGCACTCGGGGAGCGAGAGCACGTCGGCCGCAATGTCGGCGTAGAATCCGACCCCGCCCGGTTTGCGCCCGCAACGCTCTTCGTGCGACTTCCGAAAGCTCTCGCGCTGAGCCTCCGAGGACAGCGGCGACACGCTCTGCCCGCAGATGGCGCAAACCGGGTACCCGAAGTCGTTTCGGCCCCTGATCACCTCAGAAACGCCGACATTGACGAGACGCATTCGCACACCGCGCCGTAGAAGCAGAGACCGGTCACCCCATCGGTAGGCCCCACCACCGCTGTGTTGGCCGAGCTCCAAACCGTACACCGCAACACCCAGCTGGAAGCGCAGTTCCTCGTCGTCGGAGATGTGGGAGGTGTGGACAAGATCGACGTCGCACACGGCCATCGCGGGCAGGACCTGACTTCCGATTGATGACGACACGCCCGCCGTCGTCTTCTTTACGGCCTGGTGCTCGGCGGACACCTCGTACCGGGGCATTTCGACGTGTTCGTCGCTGAAGTCCCGGTGGAAGCGGCGGGCGGCGAACCGATGCCCGTTGGCGTAGATGAGGTTGCCCGGGACGTATTCGCGGAGCGCGGTGGCCGGGGCTCTCGGAAGTGCGAAGTCCATGGCGCCGTCGAGCCAGAACGGGATCTCCGCCCATGCCACCACATAGCCGCTTTCCAAGCCGTAGCCGGGCAGGAATCCTTCGGCCGCCAGCACGCTGAAGGTGATCGAGGAATCGTGTCCCTCTGCGTGGCTGCGCCTGGGCTCCCGGCCCTTCAGTCTGCCGACAAGGCCGTTGCACCGCTTGAAAAGCGCTTCATCCTCGCGATTCAACGTTCCGTGCTTCTCTCGCACGGCGTTCAGACGCTTGATCTGCGCCATGGCCCAGCGGAGCCGCCGCCGCAATCGCGCCACGACCGCTTCCAACTCGTCCACGAAACGATCCACATGCCGGCGACGCGCCTCGGGCGTCACTACGTCCGCGTCGGTCTCCGGCCAACCCTGACTGAAAACCGATCGCACTTTGTCGGCCAAATCCGGCGCATTGTGGCGGACAAGCTCCCGCAGCGGCCTGAAATCGAAGGGCTCCACCCGGACGACCTCCCCGTCAAACAGGTAGGGCTTGACCCTGCGTGGAATGCAGGTCCCCAGCACTTCGCGTATCTGTTGCCGCTCGGTCTCCGATCTCGCGGGATCGCCGCCGTACCGGTGAAGAGAGGCGATCACTGTTGCATGGACGTGCTTCGCCACCATGACTTCGTTGCGGAGATTGAACGCCGGCGGATCGATGCGGCCACCGAGGAGCTTCGGGGGCTCCGCGAAATAGGCGCGGTCGTGCGAAACCGGGCGGCAGTAGGTCATGTTGACCGCCATGCGGTGTCGGCGTCCGGCGCGACCGGCCCGCTGCCAGTAGTTGGCGGGGAGCGGCGGCACGTTCCGCATCAGGACGGAATCGAGGCGGCCGACATCGATGCCGAGTTCAAGTGTGGGTGTGCAGACCAGGCTGTTGACGCGGTTCGAGTCCCCCTTGAACCAGTTCTCGAGTTGTTCGCGGCGTTCGTGGGGAACCATGGCGGTGTGTTCTTCGGGACGGAGCATCGCGTAGGCTTCGTCAAGGAGCTGAAGGTTGTAGTCGTCCGGGTTCTCGCGGATCCACTTGAGCTCTCCGTCGCAGCGCCACGCGGGACAGAGGTTGTGGGGAACTTCGCGGGTGATCGTGCGGCGGCAGTTTCGGCAACGCGCGACGCCGGTGTTCGGGTGCAGCCTGAGGGCGTCCCCGTTGACCTGGTAGACTCCGTCGAGATTGGGGAGCGCCCCTCCCCTGGCTCCCAGCAGCCGTACCGGCCTGAGGAGGTTCCGCTCGACCAGAAACGCGAAGAGACCCTCCAGGAAATGGCCGGCCGAATCCTTGGACACGCCCCACTTTCCGGCAATCTGGCGCATCGTGGTGTCGCCGGCGCTGCTCAGCCATTGCATCACCCACTTCGCGTCCTCCGTGGGCCCGCGTCGGAGCTTCAATCCCAAAGGCTTGATGAAACCGGGAATGAAACCTTGCTGGACCTCCGGCGAGCCCTCCGCCCAATACCTCGTGAAGATCTTGAATTCAGGATCCAGCAGTGCTCCCCGGCGGCGGAAATGGTCGAGAACGGCGGCCACGCCGTCCCGAAGACGGTCGGCGGGGATTCCCAGCCGGAAGGCGTGTTCCTGAATCCAGGGGTGCGAGGGCGAAAGCCCGTCGTACCTCACTCGCATCCGGCCCCAGGGCTCCAAGCCGAGCGCCTGGCGGGTGGACAGGGTGACTTCGCGCAGGACCTGGATGCGGAGGTACTTCCGGCGCTCCCGCATGTGGCGGCCACCCGACCCCTCGCGGCGCGACACCTGCCAGACTTCCGGGAGGAGCGCTCGCGACAGCGCTTCGTCCGCCTCCATGCGGTCATCGAGGTAGCCTGTCAGATCGCCCACCGAACTGCCCGGGTTCGCGACGATCCCTTCCGCCATCAGCGCCCGGAGCCGGAAGCGGCGAGCGTGATCCTTCATCCACCCCGCCTGGAAGGCCGCGTCCTGGCGGTTGTCGCAGAAGACGAGCAGTCGCGGCCGCGCCGCGTGATGCACCATGTCCTGGGTCAGGACGTGGACATCCGCCACCGTCACGGCGCGCACCGGCCGGGCCGGCTCGCGGTAGCGTCCGAACACGCGCCGCCCGTTGGACCCGCACGACAGGCAGCTGGTCAGGATGCCGGGGTTTTTCGGCCTCTGCCGGACCACCTGGAGTTCCACCGTGTCTCCGCTATGGCCGCAGGAGCGACACCGGTCCATCCGTTCCGGGTGCGCGGCCGCGCACCGGCGGCAGAAGTGGAGAGGCACGGTGCGCGAGGACATCGCCGAATCATCGTCGGAACCCGTCTCGCCGATCAGGCGGTCGACCAACACGAGCCGGTTGCCGCCGTTCGTCTCGTCGAGGGATTCCCAGTATCGGCCGTGTCTGCCGGCTTCTCCGCCTCCAGGATGTTTGCCGGTGAACGAGAAGTCCTTGAGAAAGGCGATGTAGTAGTGCTGGCCGCAGACGGTGCAGGTCGTGACGGGAAAGTGAGCGTAGAGGCCGTCGGATTCACTGGATCGCGAGTCCCTTGCGGTCAGGCGCAGCTGGGCGCTTGCCTCGTCCTCCGGAAACGACACCACCGCCCCCCCGATGCCACGGACGAATCCGTGGATTACGGGACGCAATAGCGGGCGTTCGTCGTCACGCGCGGCCGCCCCCAGCGTGAGCCAAGCCAAAACCTCCGCCTCGGTGACCGGTCTCCCGACAGGCTTCTCGAGCGCATCGGGCAACTCCTCGAGCGGCCTCGGCTCCACGAGCTCCTCGTTCAAACGGAAGACCAGTTCGTTGCGGGAAAGCGCGGCGTGAAGGGCTGCGGGCCATCCGGTTCCGTCCGGGACATCCAGAGCGCGGCCGGACAGCCGGCGATACACCCGGTTGACGGCGGCGCCCGAGGCGTCTTCGTCTTCCACCGCCCGGACGCACTCGTCGAGGATCTTGGAGGGGTCGCCCTGCGGTGTCGGCGGGATCGCGCGGGGGTCCGCCCAGGTCTCGGCCTCGTAGTCCTCGCCGACCGTTACGACGTCGGTGGCTGGAACGCCGAAGAACCGCGCCGCGAAAGTGCGTGCAGCGTCCGGTTGATTGGCGTCGACGATGGTCGCGGAGGTGGCAACGCACCGGGTGTGGCCGGGATCGACGTTGCAGAACGATCTCAGGCGCCGGATCAGGCAGGCCGTCTCTGCCCCCATGGCGCCCGTGAAGGTGTGGGCCTCGTCGAACACCAGGTAGTCGAGGCGCGCTCCGGCGAACAGTTCGATGTCCTGCTGGCGGGTGAGGAGCAGTTCGAGCTGCTTGACGTTGGTGAGGAGGATGCGGGGCTGCCTGCCGGGCGTCCGCATGGCCTGGCGGGAGCAGACCTCCTCGGCCGGGTAGACGGTCTCGCCAAGGCCCCGTGCGCGCGCCTTCTCCACTTCTGCCAGGTAGTCGGCGCTTGTAGATGGGCGGCGGCCAGGCCCCGGCACATCGGCCTCCCGCTCCGGTGTCTTTCCGACGTAGATGCCGAACGGCACGCCGGTGCCCGCGAGCAGCCCGCGAATCCGAATGAGCTGATCCTCGGCCAGCGCGTTCATCGGGTAGACGATTACGGCGCTGATTCCCGGTGCCGCGGACTCGTCCTTCAGGGTGAGGCACCGGCTCACCACCGGGTAGAGGAAGCACTCGGTCTTCCCCGAGCCGGTCCCGGTGGAAATCAAGGTGGTGCGTCCATCGGCGATCGCCCGGATCGCGCGTTCCTGGTGGCTGTAGAAGTGGGAGATCTTCGATGGGATCCGCTCCGCGAGGTGGGGATGGATGAGTCCCTCGTCGATCAGTTGCTCTACGGGAGCACCGGCCCGGAAGGGGCGGGATAGGCTGACGTACGGACCGCGGAGGAGGGGTGAGGCGCGGGTATGGTCGAGCGAGAGGAGACCGCGCATCTGCGCGAGGAGGTGGGGGTCGGAGAAGGGGTAGGCGGTGAGCTGGTAGCGGAGGAAGCTCTTCGCGATCTTCTCGATGTAGGCGACGGGGTTCAGGGCCATGGGGTGGGGAGGGCGAGAATCGATGCGGCAAGGTGCCGGTGCGTGGTGCCGAGGAGGAATCTGGTAGGGGCAATCGGCTGAAGATAGGCCCATTCGTCCATGTATGCGCCCCGGATTCCGCGCGAGGTTGGAGGGGCAGGGCCTCTTCACGGCCGATTCATTCCAACTCAACCCGGTCCAAACGGTTGGACGACGCTGCCTTCAAGAAACTGTTCTCGCACCCGCGGCTGATCGAGCTTCTCATCCGCCGACACGTGCCAGAATGGGATGAGGAGATCGAGTACGCGACGCTCGAACGGTGGCCTACCGAATTGATTGACGAACGTCTTCGTCGACGCTATCCCGACATGATGTGGCGCGCCCGCACGATCGACGGGACCACGGACATGATCCTGCTGCTGGAGATTCAGGGCAGGCCCGAGCGGCACATGGTCCTGCGCACCACCAGCTACAACGTTCTCGCGGTCCAGGCGCTGATCGAACACGACAAGGAACTGGGACGAGGCGAGCGGCAACTCGCCGTGGAGTCCCTGGTGCTTCACCACGGGGACAGGCAATGGAATGCCCCGACCCGCTTGCGCGAACTGTTTCGGGACTCTGCGCCGGATACCTATCGGGTGGTCGAGCCGCTGCCGCCCGACGCGCCGCCACCGGGACCCTTGGACCTGCCGCAGATGATACTGGGGCTCGCAGGTGTGGGCGCCGAGACCGACATGATGGAGCATGTGCCGACGCTGCGCCGGGTCGTCGAAGGATGCGGCGACGAGGACTTCGACCGGTTCATGGCTCGCGGAGTGAAGGCGATGTTACGTTCGAAGGGATTTGACACGGACCAACTGAAGGAGGCGATGACGATGGCCACGGTGGAGACCGAGTTTCGGCGCGGTTGGGATGCCGTCAGACAAGCGGGCCAACTGACGCTCCTGCGCCGCCAGGCTGCGCGCAAGTTCGGGAGCGGGACCGCCGAAGAGCTGGAGCGGTTGCTCGCGCGGACCGCGGACGGAGAACAGATGGGTCGAGTGGCAACCGCCATGGTGGACTGTGACGTGGCGGATGACTTTCTGGCCAGGGTGCGGGGAACCGGGTGAAGTGGAAGCCGGTGAGGCGGTGACAACCCTGACGTAACGTTAGGGTCTATTGGGCTGACGTAAGGTGACCCGGCATGGAGGGAAGCTATCGGCGGAATGAGTGAGGTAACCGGGGCCCGGTGGATCGATAGGGCCCATGGACTACTGTTGAACGCCGCCTGCAAGCGCGCTTGGGGCGAGTCGGTCGCAATCGACTCCTTCGATCCAGGCAGTCTCGTTGATGAGCTGCGGCCCGCGATCACCGACGCTCTCGGGGCGGCCGGTGACCGCGACGCGGTTGCTTCGACATTGCTTGATCTGTATCGAAGGTATGCGGGGTCGGATTCGGACGCGGTTTCCAGGATCTTCCAAGCCTGCCTGTGGACTGGCTCAAGCACATTGCGCGCAGCGTGCGACAAGGCAATCCAGGAGGCTGGTCCAGCCGTGGTCGAGGTTCTCCGAGGTGCCCTGGGAGACGAGACGGACGAGGATGCCGCAGTCGGCTTCCTGTTCGACGAGTGTCAATCCGCCGTTGACGCGATTCGGCCTTTGGCTAACAGGGTGGAGGCCCTCCGAAACGCTTACAGGCGCGCGGTCAGGGTGACCGACGATTCCGACGTTCTCGATGCCCTCGCCGATGGCCTGAGGGCCGCTGACCAACACCGGGGACACCAGGCGGCTGAGATTCTCTTCGAGTACTATCGCGATGAGGCGGCTCTGGGGATGTCCGGTGATCCGTGGCCACTCCTGGAAGAGCTGATCGAAAGCCTGCAGGAGCATCACGCGGGAGTGGGCAGCGAAGAGGAGGCTCTGGATGTTCTCATGCGAACCTTGCGAAGAGCGATCGCCGGGGAAGGTGCCTCGTCGCTGTGGGAGGGCTACCAACACCTCTTGGACGAGAGGGACGAATTCGGAGGATTGGTGAATGCCGAGGCACTGCTGGAGGCGCACGCACGATTGATCCGCTCCGGGCCCGACTCCCAGTGGCTGGTTGACGAGCTATGCGAGGTGTGCTTCGATATCGCGCATTCGAATGACGACGTGTCGTATCTGCTGCCCGATCGGTTGCAGGTATCCAATGCGTGCATTGCGACGATCAGGATGGTGATGGCGCCTGCCGATGGGCGCGACGAGCTGCTCCGTGCGTTCCAATTTGCTGTCCCGAGGTGCGGTGATCCCTGGGGTGTTCTTTCCAAGGCCTGCCGGAAGATCTTGGTCACGGCCGACGGCAAGACGGAGTCGGTGATCGCCGACATCCTCGCGGCGCGTGGTTCCAGCAGCGACGACGGCATCGACCACCTGATGTCCACTTATGAAAACGCCCTGTCGGCTCTGAAAGACCCGGAGGTCGAGACGGAACTACTGTACGAAGCCTACGTCGATGCGATTCTCGATGACAACGACCCTGGCGACGCCGTGGAGACGCTCGTGCACGGTGCCCGGCGGGCCATCGCGAAAGCAGACGACCCCGAGGCGGCGATCAGGTTGTTTCTCGAAGGTCTCTCCGTCGAAACGACCGGCTGGCCGCCGCGCACCCCAGCCTGGTTGACCCCCGAGTGAGGATTGCGATGCGGATGTGGGCCCGCCTGAGCCGTGCCCACACAACCTGTCGGTGGTCCTGAACTCAGGGGATAGGGCGGGTGGTCAGCCCCGGCGGCCAGCGTTCGGCTCTAACGGGCTGACTCCTGCCCGCCAACTCCTCGTCCCCGTCAACGAGACATCGAGCCTCGCCCAGCTTAGCTGCTATTGGGCTACCGAGAGTCAGGCTGAACTCGGGCGCTGGCGTCCGGCACATGTTTCAGCGGAGCAGATCGTCCACGTTCTCGGCCAGCACGTGCAGGGCCGAGTAGTCGATGGCGCAGGCGTCGCCGTCGTCGCCGCGCAACTTCACTGACGCGTCCCACCTGGAGACGCCCGCCTCATCGGCGAACCGCTGGGCTGCCCGCCGGATCGCCTCGACGGGGTTGCTCGCGTCCGGCATGCGGAATGCGAGGCGGCGATCGATCCCGACCTCGATCCGTCCATCGGCCAGCCGCTCGATCGAAAAGAGGCAGGATGACCAGCCATCGGCGTCCCGGTCGGTAGGAATCGCGATCCCGCCGCTGATATAACCCATTCTGGCCGTCCTTGTCCGTCCGGAGGTGCGTAGAGTCCGCCTGCTCGGGAATCGGGCCGCAAGATGCTTGTTTCGGAGGGATTGGAACAGCCTGCTACGGGGTTTCGCTCACAGCTCCTCCACCATGTCCGATTGGAAATCCTCCAGCGCGGCCTCGTGACGATACGAGTCCGCGATCTGGCGCAGCGTCCTCGCTGTTCGGGGGTAGCCCGCGCGGACGGCCACGGCGAAACCGTCATACTTTTCAGCCAGTGCCCGCTCCGCACCACCTCCCGCAGACGGATCCTTCGTCACTACTCCACGCGCGTTGTGGACTCCCATGCGGAATCCCCGCTCCAGTTCCGTACTGGCCACATCCTCAATGACTTCCCGGATCACCGCACACGGCCACGTCGCATCGGGGTCGTGCGGGCTCGCGCTCAGCATCTGGCCGACCACCTGATGGCCTACGGTGACGCGGCCGGTCCGGGCCAGCGCCGCCAACGCCTCCTCCAGCCACCGCCGAAGGCACGCGCGGTCAACCCCACCCCTGTCCCGGCCTCCGGGTATCGTCCTCCATTCCGTGAGTACGGTGTGGCCGCACTCGGCCCGTAGCTCGTCCTCCGGGGTCACTACCTCCGGCTCCTCGGTCTCGGCTCGATAGACCAGCGACACGACCTCCACAAAGAAGTCGGGGTCTTCCGCGAGCAGGCAATGCAGCTCGTTCGGAGGTCTCTGGTGGTGGCGGAGCGCCGGCATCAATTGCCATTCGAGCCGGGCCACTCGTGTCCGGTCGTAGTCGGCCGACACAAGTGAATCCAGGAGAAAGCCGGCGGAACTGCCGAAATCCCCACTGGGCGAATCGTGATCTCCGCTCGCGGAAGCCGCCGCGGCGAGAACCCTTGCCACGGTTTCGGGTGATACAACTCCTTTTTCCAATCGGCTTTCGAACGCCAGCAGGTCGGCAGCGACAAAGGGCCGTCCCGCTCCAACCAGGTTCAACACGGCCTCTTCGAGATGCTGGTCCGAGAAATAGCGCTGAGGGATCCTGCGCCAGTAGGCCAACGAGACATCCTCCCCGCAGTTTGCCGCCACCTGCCAGATGTGGGGGCGCGTGGGCAGGGCCAAGAGCAGTGCCACCTGTTGTTCGAGCCGGAGCTCCAGATCGTCTCGCCCAAGTTGTCCGATCGTCCACTCGTCGCCCAAAACCTCGCTTTGGCCGACGACATACCCGAGCGCTAGGCCGGCTAGAGCGCCCTCTTTATCCGCCAAGTGTCGGGAGAGAATCTCGTCCGGGTGCAGCAGTTCCGGCGGCGTGCGGGCGGCGGCTTTGCCCAACTCGTACGGGTCGGCGACGGCACGAGCCAACGCCCTGAGCTCGTCCGGCCCGCCGCTCTGAAGGACTGCCACCACCGCCTCGAGCCTTTCCTTCTCGATTCGCAGCTTCCGTTCCTCCCAAGTGGTCTCGCCCACATCAACACTGTCCGCTGGACGAGGCCGCGGGGCAAACAACCAGCCGTACAGGGCGACGGGATCGGTGGGAGAAAACCGCTCGCGGACTCCGTCCAGCCGCGCCAGGTACCTCTCCGGCATGGCCCACTTCGCGGTGCTGTAGGAGCGGTGACGCGCGACGACGCTCCGGAGAGCTTCCCAAATCGCGGCCCGCGCTTCTTCGCCGAGATTGTCCAGGTCGAGGCGCCTGAGTGCGCCTACTACGAGGTCGTGTTCCCGGCGCGGCAGCGTGTGGAGGTGCTCGAGCAGTCCGGTCCACCGGCGGCCATTCGATCCGGCGGCGTCAAGCATCCCCAAGACAACTTCCGACACCGTTCTCATTTGTTCGTCCAGGTCAGCGACCTCGCTGGCATCCGCAGCCCATTCGCGCACCCGCGGTCGCGAAGCCGGGCGTCCGACGGAGTGCATTTCCGGGAGCATCGACTGCATCACGTGCCAAGCGACGTCGCCGTGAGAGCGGCGCAACCGTCTGAGGACCGCGAGTCTGTCGTCAAGAGTTGCGGACGTTTGTGGCGACCAGCTTCGGAACACTTCCCTGAGCACTGAGAGCGGACGATAAGCTACCCGGCTACTCGTATTCTCGTCCGGGCGGAGTTCCGATTCCGGATCGATTCGGTCGAGGCGCGCCAAGACCGGGACGACCCGGCCAAGGTGATCCGGCGACCACGCGAGCACCTCCAGTGCGCGGAGAAGCCCCGAATGGTAGGCAGATCCGAACATCGGATCACCGGTGGTCACGAAGAGGCTCGCCAACACGGGCTCCGGCTGTTTCAAATCGGCCTCCACTGCGTCGAGAAAGCAGTCGGGTGCCGCTTCCGCGAGCAGCCGCAGGACACCGGACAGGGATGCCCAAAGCCGCCAATCCTCATTCGCGTTCTCAAGCAGGTTGCGAACGACCCGCTCCGTAGCGTGGCGGGCCGATGAAATCGCAGTCGGCACTCTACTGCCGCGGGCACCCATGATCGCCAAGCACTTCGCCAGGCCCCCGCGCAGGAGACCTGAGTACTTGGGCGAATACCCCAATGCTCCCGCCATCCACCGTTGCTCCGGCGGAAGCTCGAACTCCGGGTGAACCGATCCCAGTACAGTCGTTGCGACCTCCTCCAAGCGTTCGAGATCGTCGTGGCGAATGAACGAACACAGCAGCTCCCACGCGTCACGCGCCGAAACGAGATACCATGCATCGTCCTTGCGCCTGACCAGCGGATCGCTCCCCCGGCTCCAAGGCAGGAGGGTATCGGCAACTTCCTCGTAGCGTCTCCGTGCGAGCCGCGAGAGGATCTCACGATCGGGCGAGTCCCGACCGGTTTCCGTGAAGTCCTTCCACGAACCGGCCAGGAGAGCGGGGACCACCCCTCGAGCCACCGCCGGTTTCGACCACTCCGGTCGGCGGAAACCCGGGCTCGCCGCGATGGAGCGCCGACAGGCAGCAAGACTTCTTCGGGCCAGTCCCGCCATCCTGTATGCGCGGTCGTGGTCGATCCCGGCCTCCTCCAGCGCTTCGGCCGCGGATTGCCGGTCCAACGGCTCGAGACTAATCACATCGTCCCCCGGTCCCCCGTCGGCTTCGTCCTGGGGTACGACCACGGCGTGCCCGGCGCGTGCAGCTGCTGAAGCGAGATCCTCCGGGTTGAAGGTGGGCACCAGGATCAGCGGAGGTTCGGCTGCGGTCAGGCGCCGGAGCGCTTGCGCCGACTCGATGACCAGGGATCTCGATAGAACGCTCTCGGCTTGATCCGTTCCGAGTTGACGGATGCCGCAATACAACCATGCGATGGCTTCCTCACGGGACTCCGTCCGGACGGCGAAGGCCTGACCGCCAACATCTGAAAGCCGCTCATGAAGCTCGGCGACCGCATTTTGCCGCCCCGAAAGGAGAAAACGGGCCGGCAGAGGGGGACTGGTCGCCTTGGACCAGTGCTCCCAATGGGACCGCAGGTCGCGGGTGCCAGGAGGTATCTTGCCGATCTTGATCGATAGCCACGTGTGAACTGCGGGGGCGTCCTCCAGCCATGCGGCCAGATCGTCCGCGTCGTAGACCCTGACATCGTGCCACGGGCCTTGACGGATCTGGTCATTGGCCCACTTCTCCTTGTCGCGCCAGCGGCGGGGCGTTACGAAGACAAACGTGGAATCCTCAGGGGTAATCGGGGCGGGATCCTGCGTCCGCTTCGTCCAGTTGTCGTCGGCCGCCGTCTTCGGACGCTTCGCCACGCTCATCTCCCATTCCGAAGCACCGGCAGGCACAAACGGGCTGCCCTCGTCGGCGTGAACGACTCCGTCCCAGCCCGGGAGCTGGACGCCTTCACCCGCTCGAACGTGGGGCTTGGTCACACCCGCGCCGGTAGCTCGTATCAACCGGCCAACGAGGCGGGGCAGAACACTCTGCGCCTCCCGACGATCCGCCCATGCCGCAAGGTCGGTTGCGTCGCAGAGCGCGCTGGCCGACGGCGGTAGTCGCGATCCCGTACCATGCCGCTCCGCCGAGCCGGCTTTCGCCGGGGCGCGCGCCAAGGCCGCATCGATCCGAACCCTGGTTCGGTCCGACACCTCATCCCGATTGACGGCGCGAGAGATGGTCTGTCGGCTGACCCGGCTCTCGGACGCCAGTTGAGCTTGGGTCCAACCGACGGCGTCGAGTTGCTGGCGGAGGCTTGCGCCGTAGTCTGGCGCATGGCGAATGGTTCGGTCGGTCATTGTGGGGTCTTCGTGGCAGGATGGCGTGGATATGGTTGATGATTGACGATAATAGATGACAAATGTACATGTCAATATTTGACATTCGGAACGGCAGAGGTCTTGGGATGTGTCGAGCGCCGGCCCCGTCAGACGCTGGACACCCAGTTCCCGGACCATGGGGTCTGAGATTCGGGGGCTCGTGAAGACCGCAACGGGATTTGGCTCCCCGGAACTTGTCGACGACGGACCGAGCACCGCACCCTCCAAGCGGATCGCGGCGGCGGTTCCGGAGTACGCGAAGAGAAAGGCGTCTGCCGGCCCGATCTTCGCCGCCAAGATAGGACTCCCCGTCCTTGCTATCGCGGGGTTGGCGTTTCCGGCGGTGGCTCCAGCGGCTCCGCCGACGCCTGCGCCTGACCGGGACGACAGCGAGATGTTCGATGGTGCCGACTCGCAGCAACCGGCGGCGGCGATCCGGCAGGGACGCTTCTCGGGATGGTGTTAGATCTGCCGACGAGGAGGTGATGGGGGCGGGGGGCGGGATCACTGTTCCGTGTCGTCGGGTTGGTTTCGCGCAGCCACCCGCCTCATCGATCGTTCGTGCTTGACAGGCGACAGAGGCGCCGAGAGCGCCTCTGGACGGCAGCGTTACTCCCCACCGGTTGCGCCGTCTTCATCATTCCAGCCATCTTGCCGATCATGATCGCCTACTGTCTCGCAGATCTCTTCAATCTCGGCCTGTGGCCATCCGGCCGCCGACCAAGCTACGCCGATGTGCGCGATGGAATCAGCGACCTCCTGGGGCAGGTCGTCGGGTCGCTGCCATCCGCCTCCGAGATCACCATCCGACTCTACGGTGGGTGGCATCGACGCGCCTCCGACCCCCCGGTCGACACCCGTCTGATGGTCGCTCGCGCCATTGACCAAGCCCCGAAACGCCAAGCCACCCACCGGCTCCGGCTACAGCTCGCCGATCGCCCGGTATCGACTCCCGCCCCGCTGATGCTCGGCACACTCCGGACGTCGTCTCTGCGGCGCGTCCCTACGGACGTTACACCGTCCACAGATTGCGCCCACTCCGACGATTGCACCCTGTCCGCGTTCCGCTCGTGGGCGTCCGGCAGTTGTCCCCGCTCGGCCTGCGCCGTCCGACTGCGCGATGTCGCCGAACAACACCGCCAGAAGATGGTCGACACGCTCCTCACAGCCGATGCCATGACCATCGCTCACCGACGAATGGCACACGCCATCGTAATCGCAAGTGACGACGACGACATGGTGCCCGCTCTGCTCGCTCTCGTCCCCACACGGGTGCAGGTGGCGTGTCTCCGTCGATCCCGCCCGCATCTCCGGCATCCTTCTTCATCGTACTACCCCGACATCCTGAACGCCGAAGGTGTCACCATGCGCCACTGGTAGGAGGAACGAACGATGCCCACACCTTACCGAATCCATCAGGACATTCGGGCCCGGATCCGACGCGACATCCGGCCATTCGCAGATCCGGGCTCCGAAGTGCTCAGTGATTCCGACCAACTCTATTGGGAAAAGGACGGCGAAGAACATTTCGCCAGACTTAACGAAGCTCCTGGGGACCTCTTCCCCCGCGTCACGATCAACGGCGTCGATATGGCTTACCGAGACTTCCTCGCGAGCGCCTACATGGCCGACCTTCAGCGCCTCGCGGAGTTCATACCGAAGAGCCTGGATCATCCCGACGACTACGTTGACACTCGCGCCTCGCTGTCCGGCGACCAGCCCGGCGACAACGCCGATCTTCTCGTCGCCCGCCTCTCCACCGAGGAGCTTCCCTATGGATCGACTCGCATCGTGCTGGTCCGGGGCGACGCTGGCGCAGGGAAGACAATGGCGCTCAGGAAGATGACCATTGATCGCGCGGCCGACTACCGCAATGCCAGCTCTTCCAGACTCTTCTTCTACGTTGATGTTCAGGGCAGGTCCCTCTCCCGCCTCGACGATGCGATGGCCCGCGATCTTCAGGATCTCCGGTCCCGATTCTCGTACAGCGCAGTGCCCCCGCTGGTACGCAATGGCCTCCTCGTTCCCGTCATCGACGGTTTCGACGAACTACTCGGCAGCGGGGGCTACGACGAGGCCTTCTCCTCGCTGGCCGCGTTCATCGCACAACTCGATGGGCGCGGCTCCGTCGTCGCATCAGCCCGTTCGGCGTTCTTCGATTACAACTCCTTTCGGTCGAACGCCCAGAGATTCGCTCACGACGGCCAGCTGAACTATGAGATCGACGAAGTGACCCTTCAGCCGTGGAACGACGAGGACGCCGACAGATTCATCGCTAAGGCGACCGATGATCCGACCGTGGTCACTCGCTTCAACAGTCTCCGGGACGGAATGCCTGAGGCCGAGCTACACCTGCTGCGCAAGCCCTTCTATGTCGCCCAGGTTGCCAAGCTTCTCAAGCGCGGCGATAGGATCGCCTCGGACGAGACGATTCTCCACGCGCTCGTCGACCGGTTCATACGGCGCGAACACGACAAGCTCCGCGACCGGGACGGCGCGCCGCTGCTGAGCCTCGAAGGCCACAGGATGCTACTCGTTCGACTGTCGGAGGAAATGTGGTGGTTGGAGACCCGGTATCTCGACGTCGACACGGTCAGGACGTGGGCCGAGCTCGTGCTTGAGGAACTGGATGTTCCCGAAGACAATGCGAGACAGGTCAGGACGAGGGTCGCCACGAACCCGTTCTTGACGACTCGCGGATCGAAGAGGGGCGAGCTTCGCTTTGAGCACGAGGTGTTCTACGGCTTTTTCCTCGCCGAACGCCTGACGCATTTCATCGACAATCGCAGTCCCGAGCTGCGGCGGTTTCTCAACCGGTCGATCCTCGACGACAACGTACTCGAACATGCGATCGCAAGGTATTCGTCCGATGTGGGCAGCAGCTCGCGGGCCGCCAGCGCCGTCTGCTCGGTCCTGCAGCGTGGAGTGACGGATGGCGTGGCAAGGCAAAACGGTGGCCGCTTGGTCGCGCGGTTGATCAGAGCCTGTGGGGGGCTGGAATCCGGGCGCACGCTTCGGACACTGTATTTCGATCAGGAGGATTTCGGGGCGGCGACGTTGCGCGACCCTGTCTTTGTCGGCTGCGATTTCGTCGGTGTCGATTTCACGGGTACTCAGATGCACTCGCCTCGTTTCGCCGAATGCACGTTTCAGGAGCCGAGGGTTGCCATGGAGCGCACGCGCTTTGCGGATGCGTCGTCGGATCTCGCCAAGATCGTGAAGGGGATCGTTGTGACGAAAAACGGGATCGACGAGCCGTACTACGCGCCGCGGGATATCGCCAGAATCCTCGTGAAACTGGGCATGGAGTCCACCGGACAGTCGGCCGCAGAGCCGACGTTGACTTCACAACAGGTGGAGAGAAAGATGGTGCTCGAGAGGTTCCTGGTCCAGATGGAGCGTCGATTCTATGTGGCAACGGAAACCCTGGAGAGATTGTCGGTAGCGCGCGAGTCGGAATGGCCCGAGGTGCGACGACTTCTGGAGGACCATCAGCTACTGACGGAGGTGCAGAAGCGGATGTCGGGGCGCCCGAAGCCGTTAATTCGTTTGTCGGTGCCGCCGCGCGTCATTCGTCAAGGCGAGGACGCGACTAGTGTCGCCGACGGTCGCGTATCGCGATTCTGGGAGGATCTGCTGGGTTAGGGCGGCCCGCCCGGGCTGTAGAGCTCCAGCCGATCAAAGAACAGGAACGGGCGGATCTTCGAGCCGGACACGGAGTAGTCCCGGTAGGCCACGGCGTTGACGACCGCCGCGTCCACCACCTCGACGTCGTAAAGGGTGTCTTCGGTGCCGTCGCGGCCGCCCCGCATGGAGTGCATGACGAAGGCGATGCCCACGCCGATCTGGTCCGAGACACGCCCGAAGAGGCGTTCGGCGCAAACCAGATTGTCGGAGGAAAGCCGGGTGCCGCCGTAGCAGGCGGCCTCGATGTAGGCGGATTGGAGATGCCTCGCCGGGTCCGACGAAAGGGCAAGCAGCCCCGCGACCGTGGGCCGGTCGACGCCGTCCTCGTCCTGCACGGTCACACGCGCCTTGCGCAGAAGGTTCAGCCACGGGATTCTCTGCGAGCGCCCGAAGAAGGCCTCCAGCCGGTTCCAGTCGAGACTCTGCACCACCGAGTCGAAGACCTGCTGTTCGTCGAAGATGTGCTCACCGCCACGCTCCCGAAACAGCCTCCCCAGCGCAACGGGATCCAGGTCACGCGTGGTTGTGCCCACCCGCTGGTAGTAGCGTCCGCAACTTGTCGCGTGCACATAGAGGCCCCGACCGACCTCAGCCAAGAGGATGACCACCTCGCCGCCGCGGGCGGGGACGAGCGCTCGTCTGATGACGGGCCGGATCGGCGGCTCGCAGAGATCCGAGGCGGTTCCGACCACCCACCGTTCGACCGAATCCAGACTCTCCTTCGGAATCCCCAACGCCGCTCCCGAGTCACCCACCCCGATGAAGAAGGTGCCTCCCTCCGCGTTGGCGAAGGCGCCCATGTCCGCAGCTGGGCGGTCCCGGTCTGGTCGCAGAACCCGCCGGTCCTGGATGACTACCCGCGTGAACTCCGCGCGGCTGTCCTCACCGACGGTCGGCGGAGGATTTGTTCGTCGCTGGCGAACACCGCTGTGCTCTCCTCTCGCTGAAGTCGGCTCGCGAATTCGGGAAGGAAGATCGCGGATTGTGGGCTGTCGGGCGACCCTGGTGGATGGACCGGGATCTTGGTCCCCCCCTGCTCCCCCTGCTCCCGTTGCCTCCGCGCCTATCGTATCGGTATCGTTCTTCAGGAACGGTCACCCCACCAACAGGAGGCATCCGATGGCCACGCGGCAGGGCCGCGACGACGCTCCGAACCCCGTAGGACGACAGCAGGCCCGAGACGCGCTCATGAATCAAGCGATGCAGCGTCCCGAGATCCGCACGGTCATGAGGGTCTACGAAGATTGGAAGCGTGCCGACCGAGTTCTGGCCTCTCACTGCTCCATAGCTGGCTGGCGGGGCACCGTCAGCGACTGGCCCATCGTCTGCGACGCGGGATAGCTGGAACAGCCAACATGCCGATGTCAAGCGAGAGGTCAGATGCAACCACACACAGTCTACCTTGATATGGCGAACTGGATTGCGCTGGCCGAGGGACATGTGGATTCAACTCCATTTGAAAAGGCCATTGCGGACACCTATATTGTGCCTGTGCTAGGGCTACCCCATTTGCTTGAACTGGCGTCGAACGCCAACACCGGTGGTAGGAAACTTGTAGCAAGCTACATGGACTCCGTCGACCAACTCGCTTCTATCAAATGGATCAAACACTACTGGGACGTCATCCGGCGAGAAGCGATATCGTGCTTCAAGGAAATGTTCGGGGGCAACTGGGAGCCCCCTGTGACGTTTTTCCGTTCGTTCCACGAGACGATGCCTGACGCGGATCGTGCGACAATTATGACCGTCGGGGAAGGCATGCCCCGGAGCATTTCTGAGATGGTTGACATTCTCGTAGACCTCAATGAGTTCCGGGAATACCGCACTGACTGTCTCGACTACCCGGACCTCCGCCAACGCATCGTGAGCATACGTAGTGCGAGAGGAGCCGCGAAACGGTTCACCGACATCGAACTACGCACATGGCTAGCGGAGTTGCTCCCCGAGCGTGTCGATATGTCCTTTGGTCCGGTGGAAATACAGGATGACATGCGGAAGAAGTTCGTCGAGTCCGTCGACATTTCGAAGTGCCCGGCGTTTCGCGCGAATTGGGCCTTCCACGAGGGATCCAACCTTGACCACGCCACCGCGACCCAGAGTGACATCCCGGACCTATGGCATCTCACTGGTGTCGCGTATTGCGACCTCGCGTTTGCGGACAAACGCACCATCGAGGCTCTCAGAAAAGGCAACTACGACAAGATGCCCACGGGCAACTCAGGGTTCAAGGGCTGGGCTCAAAGTCTCGGCCCCGTCGGATAGCTCGCCGCGGTGCGGATCATGCTGCTGCTCTGGGTAAGTTGCGTCAGTTAGCTCTCTTGGACACCCCGGTTGTAAGCATCAGCTTGAATGTGTCGCGATCAACGTCCTTCAGTTGAGAAATCAGCATATCCGCCTCCTCCAATGCGGTGCCGCGATTCCCCAGGTCCTTGCGTATTTCCAGCAGCAGGCGGGTGAACAGGAGCATTGCTCTTGGGCTATCTGTATAAGTGGCCCGCATTAGTTCGTTGTACGCCTGAACTACACCATCAGGAGCCATGAGAACTATTCTGAATACGTGTCTGCGGTGTTCCACCTGCTGGACCACTTTCAGAGCTTTCTGGGTTTCCCGAGGGTTTCGGACTCCCGTGAGTATTCGGATATACGGGTCGATCACGCCCATATACGCATCCAAACGAGCTTCCGACACTGCTTGCCGATTCCGTTCTTCCCTTTCGTATGCTGACCGGATCAACCATCCTATCGGTCCTGCCAGAACAGCTACTGCGCCGAGTATCCATTCCATCGGAGCAAGGCTCCTTTTATGGTGACAGAGGCTATGCTGGGGAACATAATGTCCTCGAATGTGCCGCCGCTACTCCCGTCCTCTCGGGACGGCCCGATGCCGACAGTGTATGTTGATGTGGGCGATCTGTCGATGGTGCATCTACCCGAAAAGGTCCGTCTGCGGCGGTGGCAGTAACTCCGTCTGGCCCTTGGAAGCGCTGGGCCCAGGCGAGTATCCCAGTCGGGCCTCCGCCACCCCCCGGAGTTCTCTCGCTTCGGGATTCGAGTAACCGTCATGTTCGTGAACCAGCGGCGCGGTTTGCACTAGACTCCGGGTGAGGCGCCCGAAGAGGAGGTCATGGTGTTCATCTCCGATAACGATCCGATGGTCGATCAGGCGAGCCAGCAGCTGTGTGTATTCCTCGCGGCCGAGAAGGTTGCGGGCGTGGAGATGGTATTCGGTCCACGATTCCTCTGCCTTCCGAACGAGCTGCCAGTCGTAGAACCGAGGGCCCAATCGGCATGCGACAGCCTAGTGGTCTCGGGCACGGTCGTCGCGGCTGAGACCGTAGTCGGCAAGACGAAGTGTCTCAGGGAGATTCCAGCCTTGGCCGCCGTTTGTGGCGAGAAAAATCTGAATGCCCTTGCTTCGGTCGCCACCGGCGGCCTGAATCCTGGAGTCGAGGTCCCGGAACGCGACGAGCGTGAGGACGGTGTGGCGCAGTTCGGGATCCAGCTGTCGATCCAAGCGCCAGAAGCCCTTGGGATTCAGCTGGCTGGCCGTGATTCGGGCGGTGGGCAGGTCGCATTGCTCGAGGATGCGGAGAAGGTCCGAGTATGACAGTCCGAATGCGGCGGCAATGGTCGCGTCCAAGATGGCTCGGAGCCGGGCCCGTTCCGCAATCGTGACGTCCGTCGCCGTGCCCAGGGCTTCCGAGTCGGTTCCCGCGAGTTCGATTGCGGCCGGGGCAAACTCGCGAGCGGTCAAGCAGAGGGCTCGTGTGATCTCCGAAATCACTCCGGACCGAACAACCTCGGCTCCGAGGGGCAGCAGGGGATTCTGTTCTAGGACGTGATAGTCAAGGTGCAGACCCGTCACGCGGCTTCGCGTGACGAAATCGGAAACCAGAGAACCGAACACGGCGGTTGCGCCGAGTGTGCGCCGAACGCTACCAAGAGCCAAAACTGGTGCCGAGTGACCACACGGCATCCCCGCGAGAAACGACCCGATCGCGGTACGAGCGTTCGTCGCCGAACCAATGTTCATATGCGCCACTTTCGGCCGCCACGGATCCTCGACCCGCTCGTAGTAGTCCTCCGCACTCATCAGGAACTGCGGCTCAATCTGCTTCCTCTGCCACGGAATCTCCCTCCACACCGCCCCCCTCCCCTTCCCGCTCACCCACCCCTTCTCGCTAAAGTCGAACTGGCCGATCATGCGACCTTCGTACAACGGCAACGCCACATCCTCGATCCCCACCCCCTCCCATATCCACTCCGTCCCGTCCCGCGACAGAATGATCCCCGCCGG
This sequence comes from Gemmatimonadota bacterium, assembly GCA_009840215.1. Lineage (GTDB taxonomy): Bacteria > Gemmatimonadota > Gemmatimonadetes > Longimicrobiales > Gaopeijiaceae > Bin94. Next base: position 36,312 of record VXOC01000021.1, read on the forward strand.
AACCTCCACCCGCGGCACCGGCAACCGGTCATACGGCGGCTGGGCACACCGCACCGCCCAGTCCGTCCGAGCCACGTCCCCCGGCTTCAACAGGTGCCCATGCACGAACCGAGCCTCCGCCTCCCGCCTCTCGGGCCCGGCACTCCCGTCGAACAGCCAATCCTCCAGCTCCACCTCCGCCGGTTCAGGCCGGTCGGAATCGACGCCCAGCTCCGCCCACAGCTCCTCGATGGGACGCCAGTCCCCCTTCAGCCAGCGGCTGTACTCGTCGGGGCGGTAGCCCTTCTCTTCCCACTTCGGGCGCGGCGGGAAGAGCTTGGAGTCGTTGGTCATGTGGAACTCGGTCGCGTACTTGATGCCCCACCCGTCGGGCCCATCGTCGCCGAGCAGCACGGAGTTGGCGTAGATCTTCTCCAGGATCTCCAGATCGCGCCGGGACTGGATTTCGAGGATCGCGCGGCTCTTCGGGCTGAACTGCTCCACCTGTGCGCGCGTGTAGGGCGTGGCGATATCCTCGGCGCGCTCCCAATCATCGAGGCTCCGGCGCATGAAGGCGGTCCGGATCGCCTCGGTCGAACCGCCCTTCTCGACGATGACGGGGTTGAACTTGTAGCTGCGGTGGATCGGGAAGATCTTCGCCCCGTTCTCGATCCCGAACAGCCACTCCCAACGACATCGTCGCAGGAACAGGGTCCGCAGAGCCCCGGTGCCGTTGTCCGAGTACAGCCCCGACGGAACGAGGAACCCCACCCGGCCACCCTTCCTGGCCAACGCGTGGGCGGATTCGAGAAACAGCTTGTAGAGGTTCAGGTCGGCCGATCCCTGGTGCCGGAACGGGTGCCGCGGATCCGCGAAACCGGACGAGCGGCGCCGCGCGTCGCGCCATCGGCGATGGAGCCTCATGTTCCCCTTCCCGAAGTACATCCTGTCCTGACTCTTCGACGTCTTCTCGGGATCGCCGAACGGATTGCGCGCCCGGCCCACAAAATTCGACTGGGCACGGAAGTCCCCGCAGTAGTCGAGCCACGCGCGCTCCACGCTCTCGTCATCGAAATACTCCGTCTGCTTCCGCAGCGCCTCCTGCTTCCCGTAGGAGCGGTAGAGGGGGTCGATGTTGGAGAAGAACTCCATCGACACGGGCTTCGCGATGTCCCACGGCGGATTCCCCACCACCGCATCGAACCCGGCCCCCGCCTCGCTGAACACATCCGGAAACTCCAGCTCCCAGTGGAAGAAGCGATGCCGCGCAGCGACCTCCTTCGCCACCTCCCGCGTCCCCTCCGGCGGGTCCGCAAAACTCGTTGGCAGTGGCGCGCACCCGATCTCTTCCGCAGGCCAGAACCAGCACGCGCACCACAGGTCCATCGCCTCCTTCAGCGACCGCCACTCGCTCGACCCCAGCAGCTCCTCCCGATACACATCCGCCCGCTCCGCCGCATCCTGTACCGGCAGCTCGTGCATGTAGGCCAGCACCCCCATCGCATCCCCGTGCGCCCCGGCCGCCTTCTCCAGCAGGTCCTCCTGAAACAGCGTCCGGCCTTCGAGGAACCGCTTCATGTCGGGCGTCAACACGTCCTTGTGGAACGCCTTGATGGCCCTCCCCCGCGCGTTCTTCCCGTAGTGCACCCCGTTCGAGTGGTTCCTGTCGCCCCCCTCCCGGTTCTTCCACGCCATCGCCGGATAGTGCTGGAACTGGTCGAACCAGGCGCCGACCAGCGCGTTGCCGCACTTGACCTTGTGGTCCAGGAACCCGAACGGGAGCTCGCGGTCCATCGTCTCGATCCAGAGCGAGAGACGGCAGAGCTCGACCGCCAGCGGATCCAAGTCGACCGCGTAGATGCAGCGCTCGACGACGTGACGGCGCAGGCGGGCCTTCAAGAGCCGCTCGAATTCGTCGTCGTCCGGGCGGCAAGGGATCTGCTCGTCGCTCAATCGCTCCCCGTCACCCGCCTCCCCGCCGCGCATGCCGAGCAGCCACACGAGCGACTCGTTCGCCCTGGCCTCGCTCCGTCCGTGGCGCTGTAGGGACTCGTACAGCGCGTCAGTCAGGAACCGCAGCGCTGCCAGCACGAAGGAGCCGGACCCGCACGCGGGGTCGCAGACCTTGAGCGCAAGGATCTCTTCGGGCCGCTTGGGCGTCCATTCGGAAGACGGGGCCAACAGCACCTCGGACCGCGACTTGCCCCCGGGCGGATCGTACGCGAGCGGGCGGAGCGTCCGCTGCACGGTCGGCACGGCCAGCCCGGGCCGGGTATAGAAACTCCCGGAACCCTTTCGAGTCCCGCCCCAGCGCGCCAGGTACCACTCGCCTGGGAGAACCTGCTGGTGCACCAGCCTTCGGGCGGTCGCGGCGAGCTTGCCCTCGTAGGTCAGCCGCCGCTCCGGCGTCATCCGGCCCTGCGGCTTCTTCGCCAGCCCCGCAATCTCCACGGCCCGGCGCGCCCACCGCTCCGCCCGCGTCCGATACGTCCGCCGCTCGTCCAGCACCTCCTCGGCGGGCTCCGACCCGGCCCCGGTCCGACCGTCCTCCACTTCCGGTGCCTCCTCGCAGCCCTCCTCATCGCCCCGTCCCTCGTCCCCAGCACCTTCGGACTTCATCTTTTCGAAGAGTTCGCGAAGCGCTCGCTTGTCCATGTCCTCCAGGCGCGACAGCGGAAGCGCGGGACGGTCCCCGACGGAGAGAAAGATCACCGGGTCCCCCACCGGCGCGGTCTTCAGCTCGTAGTCCAGCAGTCCCTCGTAGACGACGCCGATGTACTCCGAAGACAGGTCGGAGAAGTCCACGGGGACGGGCACCCACATTCCCCCCAGTTTCTGCTGTATTCTCGCCCGCGTGCGCATGAGAAGACGCAGCATGTCGTACACCTCCTGGTCGGAGACGCCCCCGCCGCCGAAGCTCGCGGTCTCGAGGACGTGCAGCGCGCGGGAGACCCCGTCCCCGGCGTCGGGACGCCCTGGGGCGAACAGCTCGCCTCCGTACGCGGCGACCGGAAGGTCGGGATGATGCGAGCCTTCGTTCACCAGCCGGAAGAGCGCCAGAACGCGCGGCCACGCCCCGTAGGACTCGCTCATGGCGTCGCCCCGGTTCGCCATGCGCTCAAGCTGGCCGAAGAGCCCGTTCAAGCCGTAGCCCTCGTCGTACACGGTGTTGTCGCGGGGAAGCAGGTCGCGCGACTCCGCGAAGAGCACGACGACCGCGCGCATCGCGACCCGGCAGGCCGCGCGGTAGATGTCGGCCGGCGCCACCCCGTCTTCACCCGCCGCGAGCTCCTTCAGCGCCTCGCCGTGGCTCCTGACCAGGATCTCCACCGCCTCGCGCACGCGCTCCCCGAGCACTTCGGACAGCTCCGCCTGCCCCTTCCGGGTGTCCCGGATGGCCTGGAGCAGCGGCGAAGCGGCTCCCTCTTCCTCCGGCGTCCAGAGTCTCGGGCACAGAAGCGTCCGCAGGGCCGTGACCTGAGCCGTCAGCTCGCCTTCCTCGAACCAGAGGTCGGCGTCCCATTCGCACGAGGCGTCGTAGTCGAGACCCGCGAACACCAGCCTCCACTGGCGGGCCGTTGGTGACCAGCGCCAGGTGCTCGCCTCCCGACCGCAGCCAACCCAACACCCGGCTGACGACCCGCCTGCCGCGGCCGATTCCGATGCGTGCGGTGTCGTCGATGAAGACCGGCAGCGAGGCTCCGCGCGGACCGCTCCACAGGTGCCGCGGCTTCACGATCTCGCCAGTGACGGCGCGCCTGCCGCGGGAGGACGGGACACGGCCGCCGCGCTCCCAACTGCCCGACGCCGGGCCGAACCCGCAAACCTGCTCCAGGACGAACGAAACGAATTCGGACGTGCCCGAGGTCCCGGGCCCATCAACCGCACCGGACAGGACGGCGGCGGCACGCTGCCTCAGCCTCTGCTCGACCCGGTCGTCCAGCGGCTCCGCCACGTACTTGCGCAAGGCAACGAGCCGGGGGCCGTCCAGCAGCAGGCCGGAGTGGCGGAGCCTGTTCCAACCGGGAATGGACTCTCCGGACCTGGTGCTCATCAGCGCTGGCCGCCTCGCTCGACCGATTCACGATGTAATGAAGACATTACATTAAGTCATGTGGAGTGTACATTTGCCGCCCCGCGGGCCGGCGATAGGGGGCAGCCTCACCTCGATGGTAACCGGAAACACGCCTGCCTCGCCCGAAAGCGCGAAGCGGGCGGGAAGCAGGTGATCCAGGATGCGGGTTCGTTCACGCCTCAACTGCTCGCGGATTTCGTCGTAGTGCGCGCGACGGCGCTCGATTTCCGACTCCTTCTCCTCAATAGAGCGGTCCAGCTTGTCGAGACTGCCCGCCTCGTCGAAGAGCTGGCCTTGTTGCCGCTTGACCTTGAGCGCCTCGATCTCGCGATTCAGCCGACCCACCGTGGACTGCTCGATCAGGGCTGACACTTCTCCCTCTCGCTGACGGTAGCGCTGGTCCTCGCGCCTCCGGTCCGCGGCCTCATCGGTTCCCAACTGGTCTCGCAGCCCCCTTGTGAGACCGGCCTGATACTCGCGCAGCCAGCGCTTCAGGTCGCGATCTGCGTCCACGAGCAGGTCGCGGGCGCGGTCCCAGTCGGCCGGGTTCGTCGTACCTCGCCCCCCACCAAGTGCCGCAAATGACGTATGCGGGAGAGGACGGCCGATTCGCCCGTTCCGCAGCGGAAACGCGACGGTCCGCACCCAGTGGTGGAAGCTCTCCCTTAGCTCGTTCACCCCGAGTTCCTCGACACTGAGCAGGATGAGGCCTTCGGCGCCCGGCGGAACCCCGCCGATCCGCACCGTCCACCGCGACTTCGCGCCCTCGCCGGGATAGCGCAGGCGCGTGAGCAAACCAAGGGCGCGCTTCATCAGCGGATGCGCCAAGTGCATCAGCAGCGCGTCGGGACGCGTCTTGAACACATCCAGATCTCCAAGCCGCTCAATGAACGGGGCGGGGCCGAACGCAATCTTGCGGACCGGCTCCAGTGCACCCGTCGCGCTTGCGGCGGGTCGGCGAACAGATGAGTCGATCACGCTTTTCCACTCCGCAAGCTCGGGATGCCGGATCCTGTACAGATCGGGCTCACCCGCGTCATCGAGCTGCGGCCGCGGACCCGAGACGGCCATTGCGGCTTCAAGCGTCTCTGCCATGACCGGCGCACTTAGCCCGATGGCGTCGGCCAGCGCCCGGATCGCCTCGCCGGCGCCAACCTTCCCGTTGCCGGTCGCTATCGTGGTGTCGAAGCCAGTCATCCGCTCGGCGCGCGCGTTGTCGACCCCGAGGTCCAAGTCGTTCTGGACGACACCACGATCCTCCCCCACGATCAAACGGCGCCGGACGGCATGGTCGAAGATTTCGTTGGCGGAACCCAGATCCTCGCGGATTCCGTCGGCCTTGCGGATCACGTAATCCAGGAAGCGGATGTCCGGATCGGCGGTGCTGTCGAAGTGGTGGACGGTCACGTCGCGGGCCTGGCCGTAGCGGTCGAGGCGGCCGTTGCGCTGTTCCAGCCGCGACGGGTTCCAGGGGCAGTCGTAGTGCAGGAGATAGCGGGCTGTGCGATGCAGGTTGAGTCCTTCGGAAGCCGCATCGGTGGCGACCAGGATGCGGACCCGGGCGCCGGGGTCGTTGAAGGCGTCCTTGACGCTCTCGCGCTCCGTGGCGCCCATGCCGCCCGGACCTCCCACCCCGAACAGCGTCAGGATTCTGTCGGCCGGATACCGGATCCGCAGCCGGTTGGCGAGGTAGTCCAGGGTGGTCTTGTACTCCGTGAAGACGATCAGCCGTTCGTCGTCCCGGAATCGGCCGTCGCGGCGCAGCAGCCTCTCGATGAGCGCGATCAGCTGGTCGAAGCGGGCGTCGGCGGCGGGCACCTGTTGCGTCGGCGGCGGTCCGGCGGGATCGAAACCGAGGGCTTCGACGGCGACCTGGATCCGGTCTATCTCTGGCGTGAGGTCGTCGCGGTAATTTCGCAGCCAGCCGCCGACGACAGTGGCCGCGGTGGCCTGCCGCTGCTGCGCCTCGCGGTCGTCGCCGGTCTCCTGCCCGAGAACCCGTTCCGCCACCCCCACGTCGGCATCCGAGGCCGTGCCTTCCTCCATTCCCCGCATGGTACGGTGCCACGAGTCGGCGAACGCGGCCGGACAGGAGAGGAGGCGCTTGCCGAGAACCTCGACGGCGAAGGTCCCGGCCCGGCGGCGGCCCTGGGTCCCAGTGGCGATGAGTCCTCCTACGGAGCTGCGGAACGTATCGAAGGCGGCGGTCAGTTCCGCTTCGAGGGGATTGCTTGCGAGGGGGAGTGCTTGCGGTGGCTTCCGCGAGCAAAATCTCGGTCCGGCGGTACCCGCGTTGATGTCGCGCTTCAGCCTCCGTATGACCAGGTCGTCGACACGCTTGCGCATCGCCGGGTTCATCTCGCTTGTGCGTGCGAAGCGCACCGGATCCAGCATTTCGAGCAGGCCGGTGAAGGAGCGGGTGTGGCCGTTGTGCGGGGTCGCGGAAAGGAACAGACGGTGCTCGAAGCGCGGAGCGATGAGCCCGAGCATCCGGCAGAGCTGGCTGTCCTCGCCGAAGGACGCCGGCATGAGGTTGTGGCATTCGTCCACGATCAGCAGGTCCCATGGGAGATGGGGAGATCCGTCCGGTGTCCTGCACGCGGAAAGAAACTGTTCTTGTACGTCCGGCTGTCGGAGGTAGTGGAAGGACGCGATTATCCGGCTGAACGAGCGCCATGGGTTGGCGTCGATTCCGAGCCTCCGGCGAAGCTTCTCGGTCGCCTTGCGGTCGACCACCTCGAAGGGCAGCGAGAACTTCTCCCAGAGTTCCTCCTTCCACTGGTCCCGGAGCGCGGCCGGCGTGAGAACGAGGACACGGCGGATGCGGCGCCGGAGCAGGAGCTCGGTGAGGATGAGTCCGGCCTCGACGGTCTTGCCGAGGCCCACGTCGTCCGCGATGAGGAGGCTGACGCGGGGCATCCGCAGGGCCTTCAGAAGGGGAACGATCTGGAAGTCTTCGACGCGGACGCCCCCGTGGAAGGGGCTCGCGATGGGTCCGTGGCGCTCCGTGCGGCCTTGGCCGTCGAGACCCAGGTAGGGGGAGAGGGCGGTCCAGCGCGCCGCCCGCAGCAGGGCGTCGAAATCGGCTGCGGGCATGGGGTCGGTGTCGTAGGGGTCGGGGAGAGCAGTGGGTTCGAGCAGCGTCCTGTCGGGTTCGAGTTCCCAGAGAAGCCGCTCGGCGGTGGGCGATCCGCCGTCCTGGTATTCGAGGTGGACGAGGTGAACGCGTCCGTTCTCGCCGTCGAAGGGGGCGACGGAGGTGACCGTGCCGCGGCGGTTGCGGACGGTGGCCAGCATGCCGGGGCGGGGGATGCGGGTCATGAGGCTACACACATACTCATATACTCATATGCTCATATGCTCCGGTGACGGTTCTGGTGATCGGGACTGGGCGTGGGCACTACTCCGACGCCGGCCGCCGCCCCAGCCACTGCTCCCACCACTCCAGCTGCACCCACGTCCGATGCACCGTCCGCCACGGCGTCCACCCCCCGTGGTACGAGTCCGGATAGCGCACGAACCTTGCCGGCACCTTCTGTTTGCGCAGCGCCACGTACATCTGTTCCGCCTCTTCGATGGGGACTCGATGGTCCGATTCGCCATGTACGAACATGGTCGGCGTCGACACCCCCTTTGCGTGGATGATGGGAGACGAGCGCATCAGGTTCTCCAGTCCGCGCTCCTCCCACGGCGGGCCGTAGAACTCGCTCTCCTTGGTGCGGGGGATGTCGGCCACACCGTAGTCGCTGACCCAATTCGATATTGACGCGCCCGCGATGGCGGCCGCGAAGCGGTCCGTCTTCGTGATGACCACGTTGGTCATGTAGCCGCCGTAGGAGTAGCCGGTCACGCCCATCCGGTCCGTGTCGATGTCGTAGTTGGCGATCGCGTGGTCGACCCCGGCCATGATGTCCTCGTAGTCCTTGAACCCCCACCCACCCCACGTCCCCCACCGGAAGTCCTCGCCGTAACCCGTCGAAGCGCGCGGGTTCGTGTAGAGCACCATGTAGCCCCTCGCCGCGAGAAGTTGGCGGTCGAAGGAGAAGTCGTTGCCGTACGCGCCGTGGGGGCCGCCGTGGATCTGGAGGATCATGGGAAAGCCGTGGGGGGGGGGGGGGGGGGGGGGGGGGGGGGGGTGGGGGGGGGGGGGGGGGGG
>VXOC01000165.1 GCA_009840215.1 Gemmatimonadota bacterium
AACAGAGCCAGGGTGGGATGTCGGCCGTGAGGACCGGCTCCAGGTACAGGCGTCCATCGGCGTCCACGCCTCCCCACAGGAGGAGGGATCGTTCCGGGCGAGAGGTGGTGCGCGCGGCGAATGCCCCTTCCCTGGCGGCCCGGTACCTGATTGCGTTGGCGAAGTGATAGTCGCTGACCCAGCGCCGCGAGCAATAGGACATGATGTCGCGCCTTCGCGGAATCAGCAGCTCGCCCCCGCGAGCGTCGTAGCCCCACGCGCCGATCGAGCCGTCCCGGAACGGATACGACGGGTCCAGCAGGCCGGCGCCGCCGCACGGAGCATGCAGGAGGCTCAGGTTATGTCCGAGTTCGTGGGCAATGGTCGTCGCTTCGGGGATTGAGAAGCTGCTTCTGCCCCGCACGTAGGCCGCCCCCGTGAAGCGGCTGGACAGACGTCCGGTCATCATCCCCATGTAGTAGCCGCTTCCCCCCTCGAGGGCCTGGATGGCGAGAGTCTGGCGAAGGAGGTCGGGTGGGTAGTTGGAGGAGGCGACGACTGGAGCGTGGGCCGCCACTCCCAGGTCCGCGACCGGGAGGAGCGTGCGCGTGGCCCAGAGCAGCTGGTGACCGCCGGGGTCGGCGGCCATCGCCGCAATCGAATCGATGACGGCCGAGTCGGGTGACGTACGCCACAGGAACGGGATCGCCGTGAGGTGAAACTCGGGCATTGCGTACACGGGAATGGCGATGCGCCCCGAATCCGGTATCCGGTCCGGCAGGCCCAGCGACGGGTCCAGAGCCCCGTCCGGGTCGACTTCGATGACCATTTCGAGCCCCGGCCGCACCCATGCGGAGGGAATCACCGCGTTCGCGGAAGAACCCAGATCGCCCTCGCTCACCTCCGTGGTGAGGGTGCCCGCCTTCTCGGGGATGTCCGCGACACGGTGCCGCGCCCCAGGGACGTAGAATGTGGCGCGAACGCGGGGGATGCGTTCGCCTCCGGAGCGCGCGGCGGTCACGAATACCCTGAGCAGCGCCTCCTCGCCGGCCACGAGTGGAACCGGGTACTCACGCGACTGCACCGCCTGCGTCAGGTACGCCGCCCACGCGTCGCAGCGGGCCACCCGGCTCTCGGGGATCCGTTCCAGCCATGCCTGGAAGGCGGGGTCGGAGGGTGCGCAGAGTCCGGTGCCTCCGGCCAGCAGCTTCCTCAGCGGGTTGAGCGAGGCGAGGCTGGCGGGCAGTTCTCCGGTGAGTTCCCCGTTGCCGGTGAAGTCCAGCTGCCGGAGCCCGATCATGTCTCCCAGCTCGGGCGGAACCGAACCGGCCAGCCCGTTGTCGTCCAGCTTCAGCCCGGAAACGCGCCCGTCCTCCAGAGCCAGGACGCCGTGCCAGTCCTTGACCGGAGCCTCGGTCAGCCAGTTGGTCCGCCGGGTCCAGCCGGAACCCCCCGCTGCCTCGAAGAACGCGACCAGGGCTGCCCTGTCCGGGTGCAGGACGGTGATCCTTGCAGTCCCCTGACTGCCTTCGAAGGCCGCGCTGATCGTCGCCCTGCCCTCGCGGCCGGCAGCGACCAGCCCGCCGTCGTCCACGCGCGCCACCGCAGTCGCGCTGGAGGCCCAGGTGAACACGGCTGCCCGCTCGACCTGGTGACCGTTCCCGTCCAGTGCCACCGCATCCAGGCGGAGCGTATCGCCTCCCACGATGGTGGGCGCGTCGGGGGACACCACGACCGATCGCACCACCTGCATGACCGTCAGATGTGCCTCGCCCGAGACCTCACCGGCCGTGGCCCGCACAGCCGTCGTTCCGTTCCCGGTCGCGCTGGCCGTTCCGGCAGAGTCGACCGTTGCCACGGCCGGGTCGCCGCTCTCCCAGGCGACGATCTCCTCCGGGAGCGGCCGGCCGATCTGGTCCAGGACCTCGACCGTGAGCGTCACCTGCTCGTTCAGGGCGGTGAGCAGCACGGAGTCGGGGCTGACCACGACAGTCGTGGGAACCGGTCTCGCGACGCCCGCCTCGATCGCTTGCGCGGTCGTGAGTCCCTCCGTGTCCGTGGCGGCAACCGTGACGGTGGCCATCCCCTCCGCCACGCCCGTCGCCGTCATCGTGTCGCCCGAGGTGGCGACCGTCACCACGCTCTCGTCGGAGGTCTCGATCGCGTAGGCGAGCGCGTCTCCGTCCGGGTCGCTGAAATGGACCGACAGGACGACCGTGGCGACTTCGCCTGTGAGCAGCTCCAGCGCGGGGATGGAATCGGCCACCGGGGCCCGGTTCGGCACGGTCACCGGGAAGCTCTGCTGGACCGAGAGCCCGTCGGGGTCGAAGGCATTGACGGTGACGGTCGCGGTCCCCCTCGCCACGCCCGATACCGAGGCCATGCTGCCGGTCACGGTGGTGTTCGCCACCTTCCCGTCGGAGGTCCCGGCGGTGTAGCTGAGCGCATCGTCGTCGGGATCGTTGAAGTACAGCGACAGGTCCACCACGGCGGTGTCGCCCACATCGACGGTAAGCGCGGGGATCGCGGCCGCCGCCAAGGGCGCGCGGTTTTCGGTTACCGCCCAATCGCAGGACGCGGCCCACACGGCACCCAGTGCGAGGACAAGCCCCATGCGCACCGCCGGTCGAATGCCGCGCGCATTCCGTGCGCGTTCTGCCGGAGTGAGGACCGCTGCTCGAGCCCGATTGACAGGGTAAACGCCCCTTGAATCCGGAGTTCGGCTTCTCATGATATCGTGTCTCACCGCATGCGGATGTTGCGATCCGGATCACCGGATGCGCCCGTGGCACCGCCGCCGGCGGACGTGCGGCCAGGGGCGGAGAAGGCGGTTCCGGGGGGCGGGAAAGAGTACGCACGGCGGTGGGGGCGGAGCAAGCCCGGGAGATTTCGCTTGACATTCCGCGAACCGTCCCCTATTGTCTACTAACGAATTAGGATTTATGTCCGGTTGGGATCGCTGCGGTGGGTGCGGCGCTACCACCCGGGTTCACGACGGGCCCGGAAGGGATCCGGAGCGCGACAAGCGCGGCAGCAGCAGGGGAAGAATCAACCGTGAGCACACTTACCCGACGGGAAATGGACATCATGGCGGTCCTTTGGGACCAGGGATCCGCCACCGTCGCCGAGGTCAGGGACCGGCTCGACGACGACCTTGCCTACAACACGGTCCTGACGATCCTGCGAATCCTGGAGAGAAAGGGACTTGCGGGAAGACAGAAGCATGGCCGCGCCCATCGCTATCGTCCGTTGCTGGGACGGGCGGAAGCGGGACGGTCGATCCTGGGACGCCTGCGCGACAAGGTGTTCTGCGGTTCGGCCGAGCTTCTCATGACCCAGCTCGTTACCGAGGAGCAGCTTTCCCCGGACGCCGTGAAGAGGCTCCGGTGGCTGCTCAACCAGCAGTTGGCGGCTGAGGACCGCCCGGAACAGGAGGAAGAAGAATGATCGCTGCATGGATGCTCTGGTCGATTGGAGCCGGGTTGCTGTTTCTGTTGGCAGGACTGGCTGTGGAGAGACTTCTGGCCGGGAAGCGGCGCTGGGTTTGGGTGGCCGCGGGTGTCGGGACCGTCCTGCTGCCGGCGGTGCGGCTCCTTGGTGGCGGTGGCGGGCCGGAGGGGAGCGCGTCGGCGGGTGCCGTGATCGCGCTGGAGCCGCTGGCCGTCACGGTGCCGGGGGACTCTGTCCTGCATTCCCTGAACGATGTGCTGCTGCTGGGTTGGGTGGTCGCTTCGTCGCTGCTGGTGGTGGGAGCGCTGATCGGGGGCGCGCGCTTCATGTGGAGGCGGCGCACGTGGGAGGATGGATCGCTGCTGGGCCGCAGGGTCATGTGGTCGCGCGACTCGGGGCCGGCGGTGGTGGGTCTGGTTACGTCGCGCATCGTGCTTCCCGCGTGGGTGGCGGGGGCGGGGCGGGCGCGCCAGGAACTGGTCCTGGCACACGAGGAGGAACACCTTGGGGCGCACGACGTACAGCTGCGCTTCCTCGCGGCGCTGCTTCTCTTCGCGTTCCCGTGGAACCCGGCGCTGTGGGTCCAGTACCACCGTCTGTGCCTGGCGGTGGAACTCGACTGCGACCGCCGGGTCATGATCCGGTGGCCGCACCGGCGGCGTCTCTACGGTGACCTGCTGCTCCGGGTGGGGACGGGTGGCGGGGCGCTCCCGGCCATGGCCGTGGCCGCGCTGGCAGAGCGGCGTTCCGGGCTGGAGCAACGCATCCGCACCCTCCTGAGCAAGGCGCCCGAGGTGAGGATGGCGCAGGGGGCGTTTCTCGTCTTCGGCGCGATCCTGGTGTTGGGGATCGCGCTGATGGTGCCCGGGATCGTCAGCGAGCGGGGGGAACAGGTTGAAGAGACGGTGGTGCCGTCCATTCCGGAGGCGGCGACCGAGCTGGAAGAGCTCTCGGAAGAGCAGCAGCGGGCGGTCGAGGAGGCGATAAAGGAGTCACAGCGGCAATACGAGGAACTACAGCAGCGACTTGAAGAGGCACGCCGCCAGCACACCGAAGTGGAGAAGCTCCCTCCACCGCCGGAACGCGTCGAAACGGATATCTCGGCGGCGCCCGTGTGGACCAACGTCGACATCTATCCCGTCCTGGAAAACCGGGACGAGATGTCAAGGCTCCTGGAGAGTGAATACCCGCCACTCCTTCGTGACGCCGGAATCGGCGGCACGGTCAAGGTCTGGTTCTTCATCGACGAGACCGGCAACGTGGTCAAGACACAGGTTCATACGAGTTCCGGACACCAGGCCCTCGACGAGGCGGCCATGAGGGTCGGTGGAGAGCTTGAGTTTTCGCCGGCCATGACCGCGGACGAGGCGGTCCCGGTCTGGGTTGCCCTGGACATCAAGTTCGCGACCAGTTGACGGCGGACTGAATCCGGCGCTGCCGCCTGGCGCGGGCGCCGGGTCCGCGTGAACGCGTGCCCCGGGGGCTTCCACAGCCGCCGGGGCACGCGGTCTTCCCGATGCCGGGTCTGGCCGCGCGCGGAATCCCCTCCTGGCCGCACCGCGTGCTCGTGCGGGCTTATCCGCAAGTTCCCGAAGGGCGATACCTTTCGGCATGCCCGTTTCGCCCGGGGCGCTAGCCGCGCCACTGACCTTCGCCCCCCGCCTCAAACACTACCTGTGGGGAGGCCGCAGGCTGGAAGAGCTCTTCGAACGGCGCCTCCCGGAAGGCGTCACCGCCGAGAGCTGGGAGGTGTCCGGCCATCCCGACGAGCCCTCGGTCGTCGTTGACGGCCCCCTGAAAGGCCGCGAACTCCCCGGCCTCGTCGCCGAATACGGGATCGCCCTTCTGGGACACCGGGGAGCCCGCGCCGCCGAACGCGGGACCTTTCCGCTGCTGGTCAAGCTCCTCGACGCCAGTCACGCCCTCTCCGTCCAGGTCCACCCGGATGACGACAGGGCTGCCGCGCACCGGACCGGCGAGTCGGGCAAGGACGAGATGTGGTACATCCTCCACGCGGAGCCGGGCGCAAGCATCATTCACGGGCTCCGGGCGGGGATCGGCCGGCCGGGCCTTCGCCGCGCGGTGTCCGAGGGACGGGTGCAGGACGTGCTGAACCGGGTCGCCGTGCGTCCGGGCGACTCGATCATGGTGCCGGCGGGGACGGTGCACGGCATCCTCTCGGGCGTGGTCCTGCTCGAGGTGCAGCAGACATCGGACACGACCTACCGCATCCATGACTGGGACCGGCTGGGGCCTGACGGGCGGCCGCGTGAGCTGCACGTCGGCAGGGCGCTGGAGGTCATCGACTTCGAGCATCGGGGCGCGGCGCTGGTGGAGCCGCGGCCGGTCGCGGCAGGAGGGGGCATCCGGCGTGAGGTGGTCGCCGAATGCCGTCACTTCGTCGTGGAGCGGATCCGCGCGGAGGCGGGGGCCACCTTCGCGGCCACCCTGGACGGCGCAACCTGCGAGATCTGGGGGACGGTCGCCGGTGAGGCTTCCCTGTGCGCTCCCCGCGCCCCGGCCCTCGAGCTGGAGCCGGCGCGCTTCGTCCTCCTGCCCGCGACCATGGGGTCTTTCACGCTCCGGGCCCACACGGATACCGTCGCGATACGCATCTTCCTGCCATGAAAACGGGGCGGCCGCCATTGCGACCGCCCCATTCTTCATCGGCGAGTGCCCCGCCAGGGACTCGAACCCCGAACCTGCCGATTAAGAGTCGGATGCTCT
>VXOC01000156.1 GCA_009840215.1 Gemmatimonadota bacterium
CCCCCCCCTCTTTTTATACCCACCACTCCCCCCCCAACCGCCACCCCGCTCCGTCGCGGGGGCTCGGAGATGTGTAAAAGCGACACCTCGAAGGCGCGTGCGTGGTGGGGGGCGGGTACAAGTACTGCCAGCTGGGTGAAGGGAACTGCTTCCTGAGGTTTCCGCGGGACTGCCGGCTGCGGCCGGTATTGACGGGGTGGTTTGCGGAGTTCGGAACGCTGGCGGGGGAACCGGGCGAGGGCGGTGTTTCGTATGGAGAGGGACACGCTCGCTTCGCAGGCTCGACGTACGATCCGGTGAGTCACTACCGGGCGGCGGCGGTGTTTGGGTTCTTTCGGGAGCAGGGGCTCTCGGTGAGACGGCTCCGGGAGATCAGTATGGCGCAGATCCGGCGGCTGGCGGCGGGGCTGGACGCGCTGGACCTCGATCCTGCGGTGCTGTCGCGGGATCGGGACGTGCGGCTGTCGCGTCGGGGCGGCTTTCTGACCATGGACACGCCCAAGGCGGGGGAGATCTGCTGCAAGTTGCGGGGTCGTGGCGTCTGGGCCGACTTCCGTGGCCGCGTCCTGCGGCTGGGCCCGGCGCCGTATGTGACCGGGGAGCAGCTGGATGAGGCGGTGGCCGTGCTGGGGGAGGTGGCGGCTTCGCCACCATGAGGATCGCCATCTACGGCGCGGGAGGCGTCGGCGGCTACTACGGCGCCGTCCTCGCGCGCGCGGGCCGCGAGGTCGCCCTGATCGCACGTGGCCCGCACCTCGCGGCCATCCGGGAAAGGGGACTTCGCGTCCGCTCGCCCCGCGGCGACTTCACCGTGAACCCGGCCGCAGCCACCGACGACCCGGCCCGCATCGGCGCGGTGGACGCGGTCATCGTGGCGGTCAAGTCGCCGCACCTGGCCGCCGTCCGGGACGGGATCGCCCCGCTCCTCGGGCCCGACACCCTGGTCGTGCCGCTCCTGAACGGCGTGGACGCACACGAGACGTTGCTCCCTGCGGTGGGGCGGCGGCGCATGGGCAAGGGGCTGACGCGCATCATCAGCGAGATCTCGCGGCCCGGCGAGATCCGCCACGTGGGATTGGAGCCGTACGTGGCCATGGCGGAAAGGGACGGGGGGACGTCGCCCCGGGTTGAGGCGCTGGTGGCGGCTCTGACGGACGCGGGTGTCGAGGCCGAAGTCCCCCCGGATATCGACGCGGCGCTCTGGTTCAAGTTCCTTATGATCTGTTCCGTCGGCGGCGTCTGCGCCGTCTGCCGCATGCCCATCGGTCCGGTGCGCACGCTGCCGGAGACCCGGGAGTTGCTGCGGAAGGCCATGCGGGAGATTGCGGAGGTGGCGCACGCCCACGGAGTCGCCCTCCCGGCGGACGCGGTCGACCGCGCATTGAGGATTGCTGACTCCCTGCCGCCCGAGGGCACCTCTTCGCTACAACGGGACCTCGCCGCCGGCGTCCCCTCTGAACTCGACGACTGGAGCGGAGCGGCCGTGCGGTTGGGAGCCCGCGCCGGCGTGGAGACACCGATCCAGTCCTTCATCTACTCCGTCCTCCTTCCGGGGGAGCTCGCGGCGCGGGGACCCGCCCAGGCAACCCCCGAACGCGCGTCGCAGGATCGAAACGGGTAGATTCCCGTACACGAGGTGCAGGTCTTCCCGATCCCTTCGCCGGGACCGAAGGCACCACGATCACGAACGACCGCCTTCGCGACCCCGCCTCCGAGACCTAACCCCCTGCAACCATTCAGGAGAGAAGCCGTGCTGATGACGCCATGGGTTCAGCGTCTGCTGCTGACCAACGTGGTCGTCTTCTTTTTCTCCCTGGCGTTTCCGGCGGTCATTTCGACCTTCGGTCTCGTCCCCGCGGCGATCCTCTACCAACCGTGGACGCTGGTCAGCTACATGTTCCTCCACGGCGGCTGGGGACACCTGTTTTTGAACATGCTCATGCTCTTCTTCTTCGGGCCGCGGTTGGAGGAGCGTCTCGGGAGCAGGACGTTCATCTGGTTCTACCTGGCGTGCGGGGTGGGCGGCGCGATTCTGTCGTTTGCGACTCCCGGGGCGAGGATCGTGGGGGCGTCGGGGGCGATCTTCGGCGTGGTCGTGGGATTCGCGCGGTACTGGCCCCGTGAGAACATCTACATCTGGGGCGTGCTGCCGATCCAGGCGCGGGTGCTGGCCATCTTCCTGGTGGCTTCCAGTCTCTTCGCCGGCTTCACGGGAGCCCGGGACGGAATCGCCCACTTTGCGCACCTGGGCGGACTGATCGCGGGATGGCTCTTCCTGAGGATCTGGGAGCGGCGGCGCCAGCGGCGGGTCGTGAAACAGCCCGCCCGCCCTCGCAAGGTGTCGATCGTGGTGGACCTGGAGTCGCTGGAACGATGGAAGACCATCCCGCGCGAACGGCTCCACGAAATCAACCGTGAAGAGGTGGACAAGCTGCTCAGGAAGGCGCACCAGCTGGGGGCCAGGGCCCTGACGAACGACGAGCGCGACTTTCTGGACCGGATGTCGGGGTCGGGTTAGCGCTGCCGGCCCGGCGGAGGGGTATGAGGTGCTCCGGATTGGCGGGAATCGCCGGAGCACGGCGGGTCGGGCGGGAGCCTCGGCGCCGTGCAGCGATCATCGGCCAAGACGGCGAACCAGGGCCAGGCGGAGGTGAGCGTACCGCAGGTCGAAGCCGTAGCGGCAAGGGCTCGGGCGCACGGCCGGTCCGCAGACGCCGGCGTTGACGCCAAGCCGGTTCTCCGCCTG
The DNA here is from genome assembly GCA_009840215.1 of Gemmatimonadota bacterium. Lineage (GTDB taxonomy): Bacteria > Gemmatimonadota > Gemmatimonadetes > Longimicrobiales > Gaopeijiaceae > Bin94. Next base: position 2,747 of record VXOC01000156.1, read on the forward strand.
GTGGACGGTCTCGCCGAAATCCTTGTAAAGGCCTTCGAATCGCAGGTTCGATGCCGACCCCCGCGACCCACCCGGCCCGCGTCGGCCGCGCGTCGAAGGAATCGTCGGGGTCCACCTGGGCGCGACCGTCCGTTCCCGCATCGAGGTCGGTGAACGAGTTGGAGATTCCCGCAACCGACAAGCCGCCCGCGACGAACACGCCGGCCCGGCCGATGGACTTCCAAACGCCAATGCGCGCCGACCCGACCCAGTGCAGTTCCGCCGCCGCCGTTTCGTCCAGCCCGACGGGATCCAATTGGCGCGCAGCCGTGGGCAAGCTGCCGAACGCCCCGTCCGCTTCGAACAGGAGCCGCACGCGTCCCAGGTGGAAGTGTCGCCCCGCCACCACACCGGCCGCGAAACCGGTGCCGTTGTCCCCGGAGCCGGAGGTTCCCCGCAGGTAGATGGAGAGGCGTGGCGTGCCCAAAGGGCTTGATTGCTGACTGGAATGTTGCTGCGGGAAGCCGATACCGCCAGGTGGAGTTGCTGGTGCATCTGATGGTGCCGGAGGTGTTGCGGACCGACCGGAAACTCCGCGTGAGGATCCCGGAGGGAGTGGTCAGGACGGTGGACGAATGTGGATTGCCCGATGGATGGGCGAAGCCCGGTCTCCACCCGGTCACCCAGGAGATCGGGGATCGGTGGCTTGCTTCACGGGGATCCGCCGTGCTCCGAGTCCCCAGCGCGGTTGTCGCCGGTGAAGTGAACTACGTACTGGACCCCACTCATCCGGGCTTCGCCGAGGTTGAGGCTGGCGGTATCGAGGACTACCGATTCGATTCCAGGATCGTGAAGACGGAGTAGCGGTCGGTGGCGACGGGAGTTGCTTCCGGATTCGCCTGAACAACCATCCCACCTCGGAGGAAGCTCATGCATGAAGTCAACCTGTTCGCGGTACTCGTGGCCGGGATCGTCCCGATGGTGATCGGCGCGCTATGGTACGGCCCGCTCTTCGGCAAACGCTGGCTGGCGATGATGGAGATGACCGCGGAGGAGGTTCAGGAGGGCTTCAATCCGGTCAAGACGTACGGTGTGAGCTTCGTGCTGGCACTGGTCACTGCCTACGTGATTGCGCAGCTGGTGGCGGAGTTGGGGCCGGAAGGCGGCGGATCCGCGATGGTCGGGGTCCATGTGGCGCTCATGGCGCTGATCGCCTTCGTGCTGCCGGCGGCCCAACAGTCGGTCACCTTCGAGAAGCGCAAGGCGGGACTGGCGTGGCTGAATGTCGCCTACAACGGGGTGGCGCTGCTGGGACAGGCGGTGGTGATTGCGGTGTGGCCGTGACGCGGGGCCGTCACGCACCGCCTCCGCTCGCCTCCCTCTTCGGGATCACCTTCCCCGTCTCCCGGTCGTAGTCCACGATATTCTCCCACTCCGACGCATCGGAGCGAGCGACCACCGCCACGACATGCTCGGTGTCGCTCTCGTTGAGGACCTCGTGAGGGACGCCGGGTTCGATGAAGATGAAGTCACCCGCGTGATTCACGATGGAATGGCGCAGGTTGGGGCCGAAATCGTGGCGCACGGTCCCCTCGAGGATGTAGAGCATGACCTCGAAGTCGATGTGGATGTGCGCGAAGGCGACGCCGCCGGGCGGGATCCGGGCCACGTTCATGGAGAGCTCGCGCGCGTGGACGTTTTTCGCCGAGAGACCGGTCTTGTAGTGGATCCCGTTCCAGCCCCGGTGGATGCCGCTAGCGCGGATGGTGTGGATGCCGTCGTGGCCGTCGGGGGTGCCCGGAGTCTCTTGTCGGATGTCGGGCGTTTTGGCGGTGCCGCTGCCGTCCGGTTGGCTGCCGGCGCCCCTGTTCACGCGTCCGCCGCCGTTCACGCGACCCCTAACATGTGGGCGACTCCGGCCATGTCCGTAACGGTGGCGTCGGGACGCGCGTCGGCGGGAGGGGTGGCGCCGCTGCCGCCCGCGCGGCTGGGCCGGTTGACGTGCACGGTGGCGTAGCCGAGGGCCGAGGCGGGGGCGATGTCGTGAAAGAGGCTCTGCGCGACGTGCAGCGTGCGGTCGCTGGAGATTCCTGAGCGCATGGCCATCTCCTTGAAGTGCGCGAGGGCGGGTTTGTAGCTGCCGACCTGCTGTGCCGTGACGATCCAGTCGAAGTCGGTGTGGAGGTGCCTGGCTGTTTCGGCGAAGAGGTCATCGTCGACGTTGGAAACGATGCCGAGGCGGTAGCGAGTCGCGAGTCGCGCCAGGGCGTCGACCGTGTCGGGGAAGGGGGGCCAGTCGCGGACCGAGGCAGCGAAGGCGTCGCGCTCCGCCGAAGTGGGGCGGAAGCCCAACGCGTGGCCCATCCGGTCGAGGGTCAGCGCCAGGACGTCCCGGTAGGTGCGGTAGCGGTCGGCTTGGACGACGTGTTCGGAATCGCCGAAGGCGGCGAGGATGGCGGCATCGGTGGGGACAGCTTGCGGGTCTGCGGCCTGGCCCGCACGGTGGTGCCGGCGGCGTGGCGCGCCGGGCGCGATACCGTCTGCCGCGCACACCTCCCGCACCGCCGCGATGATCCCCGCCTCCCAGTCGACGAGTGTCCCATAGCAGTCGAAGGTGAGGAAGTCGAAACGGTCGGGGTGGAGGTGTTGGGGTTCGGGGCCCGCCTGGTCGGATCGAGATGCGGGCACTCCGGGGGCGGTCGGCATCCTGCTGGTCCGCCGCTACATGTCCGGGGAGTCGGCCGTCGGGCCAAAGAGCTGCGGCAGGGGGACATCGAGCATGCGCAGGTAGACACCCAGCTGTGCCCGGTGGTGGATCATGTGATCCATGATGAAGGTCCGCAGCACCACGCCCTTGGGGAGCGTGAAGCGGGCTTCGCCGCTCACGAGCATCGTCCAGGGACTCGCGAGGTCCTCGATCGAGCAGCCTTTGAGGGCACCGCGCGCGGCGGCGGCACTCTGGTCCAGCGCCGCGGTGAGTTCGGGGGCGGAGCCGAGAGCGGGCAACGGCGGAGGTCCGCCCCCATCGGGATTGATGTCGAACTCGGACACCGACAGCGTCGCCATCGTCCAGTTGGGAAGGTTGGCCAAATGGGTCGCCAACTCCCCGAGCGTCCACGACTTCTCGTGCGGCCGCCAGTCCATGCGGTCTTCGGGGACCGCCTCCAGGATGGTCCTCGATCCGGCCACGATCTGATCGAAGGATGTCAGCAGGTTTCTGAGCAACCGCTCACCTATCTCGGACATGTTCGGCTCTCCACTGTTTCCTGAGACTGTCTTGACCCCATCGGTCAGGGAGTCTTCGCCCTGCCGGCCGGGCTGACCCGGACCCGTCGGCCCGGGGGTGTGGGATAGGGAAAAATAGCAGACTCCAGCTTGACTGCGCTCCTACCGCTCGATCCGCCAGATGCGCCCCCCGCCCCCCGCCGCCC
>VXOC01000044.1 GCA_009840215.1 Gemmatimonadota bacterium
GGGGGGGCGGGGCGGCCGCCGGGGGCCGGCCCCCGGGGGGCCCGGGGGGGCGGGGCCCCCCCGGCGGGGGTGGGGGCCGGGGCCGGGGGGGGGGGTCAATGGCGAATGGGTGGCGGGAGCAGGAGTTGGGGGAATGGGGCGTGCGTGGGGTGCCGGATGGCGAGCGGGGGGATGATGAAACGCTGATTCGCTTGAATTGGTTCAGTGCCCGCGAGGGAGTATCTTGGACCTGGGTTCCCCTGCGTGAGGGCGGCGGAGAAAGCGATACGGAGAGCCGGACATGAGTCAGACGGCGTGGGTGGCGGTTGGCAGCGCGGCAACCATTGTCCTGTGTCTCGTCGCCCTGTGGCGGCTCTTGAAGAACGAGATCGCCAGGGAGGTGGGCGCGTTGCGACGTGAGTTCACGACGCTGCGTGAGAACGACTTTGCCCATCTGGAGATGAAGGTTGCGGACCTGGATGCGCGGATGGACAGGATGGGAGACCGGATCAGCCGGCTGGGCACACGGATGGACGAACAGCTCAGGGAAGTCAGACAGGAGATTCGGGACACCCGCACCGAACTTAAGAGCGACATGCTGGCGATGGAGGGACGACTGCTGGAGGCGATCAAGGGCCTCAGTCCATCGGTCGGGTGATATATCTTTGCGGTGTTGAGACCCGCGACCACCACCAACCCACCAGGACCCGACCCACCGATGCCGCATTCACCGACCAGACCCCGCCCCGACGAATACGCCGACTTCTACGGCACCTACATCGCGGCCGTGGAGGGGCCGCTGCTGGAGACGCTGGAGATCGATTCCCGGCATTGGCAGACCCTTCTCGCTTCCGTGCCTCCTGCCCGTGGAGGATACCGCTACGCGCCCGGGAAGTGGTCCATCCGCGAGGTGGTGGGACACGTCATCGACGCGGAACGGATGTTCAGCGTGCGCGCGATGGCCTTTGCCCGCGGTGACCGGTCGCACTTCCCCTCCTTCGACGAGAACGCCTACGCCGCCGCCTCCGGGGCCGACCGCCGCAGCCTGGCCGACCTGACCGAGGAACTGTCGGCGGTGCGGAGGTGCACGCTGCTTCTGCTGAAGAGCTTCGAGGAGGAGACCTGGGGAAGGCGCGGCACCGCCGCCGGGTACGAGTTCACCGTGAGGAGCCTGGCCTGGATCATGGCGGGGCACTCGCGGCATCATCGGGGGGTGCTGGCGGAGCGGTACCTGGAGCGATAGCAACCTTCCGACGGGGTTTCACCCGCATGAACATCCGCATCATCTCGCGCGACGAGATCCCGTCGCTGATCACCATGCGCGACGCCATCGACGCCATGGCGCGGGCCTTCGCGCAACTGTCCAGGGGGAAGGCCGAGATGCCGGTGCGCGTGGCGCTCACATCCGGCGGCGGCATCTCCCTCTTCATGCCGGCGCGGCTGGGGGCCAGCGGGGAACGGGGGGCCAAGGTCGTGTCGCTCTTCGGGGACAACCGCGCCCGGGGACTGCCGACCATCAACGGCGTCATCCTCATGATCGACGACGAGACCGGGCTGCCCGCGGCGCTGATGGACGCGGGGGAGCTGACGGCGATCCGGACCGCCGCCGCGGCGGGGCTGGCGGCAAGGCTGCTCAGCCGACCCGACTCGCGGGTGCTGGCGATCTTCGGGGCGGGCGTCCAGGCCCCGCGGCAGATCGAGGCGATCCGCGCCGTGCGGCCGATCGAAGAGGTGCGGGTGGTGTCGCAGGGCGGGGATTCCGCGCGCCGGCTGGCGGCATCGCTGGAAGGGGTCGAGGCGCGGGCGGTCTCCGATTCGGCCGAGGCGGTGGACGGCGCCGACATCATCGTCGCCGTGACGACATCGGCCACACCGGTATTCGACGGCTCCGCGCTCCCGGCCGGTACCCACGTAAGCGGCAGCGGGAGCTTCCAGCCGCACATGCGCGAGGTGGGCGACGAGGTCGTGACGCGGGCGCGGGTGGTGGTCGAGGAGCGGGAGGCGGTGCTGGAGGAGGCGGGTGACCTGATCATCCCGATCCGCGAGGGCCTGGTGACCGCCGATGTGATCGACGCCGACCTGGGGGAGATCGTGAACGGGGAGGCGCCTGAGGGGAATGCGGGACGGGAGCTGACCTTCTTCAAGTCGGTGGGCACGGCGGTCCAGGATGTTGCGATCGGGGCCGAGGTGCTGCGCCGCGCCGAGGCGGAGGGGGTGGGGAGGGTGGTGGCGGTCTAGTTCGCGGACAAAGCCCCCTGTGCATCGAGAGCGGCGGGGTGCCGGGCTGGCGAATCGCGAACCACGCTAGCCCAGGGAGTCCGCGGCGGCCCTAAGGGCACGGTCGAAGGTCTGGACGCGTGTGACGCCGCGCCGCTGACAGCTGGCGAGGTGACACAGGTCGCGGGCCCCGAGCCCCGGGTGCCGCACGGCGAGCTCGATGCCGAGGACCACGTCGTCCCGCTCCAGGGGCCATACTTCCATCCGGGTGCGGTCGACGATTTGCAGCGCCGCGGCGAGGGCGCGCGTGCGCTCCACGGGCAGGTACGCATGAGCCAGCTCCTGCAGGACCTCGGACGACGTTGCGAGGGGTTGCTGGTCCGTCGTCGCCTCGGCGAAGAAGCGGCGGGCCGTTGGGCGGAGCGGGTGTTCCCGTCCGACCGCGTACATCAGGACGCTGGTGTCGACGAAAACCACAGGGTCAGGTCCCGGCGGCGCCTCGGCCGCGGGATGCTCGCATCACGGCGAGGTGCTGATCCCAGTTCGGCTCCGGACCGCATCCCGCCTCGGCGTCACGGTCCTCGAAGAATCGCCACACGTCGTCCTCGTTGCGGAAGGGTTCGGCGCCTGCACGACGGTCAAGGCGGTCGGTCGCGGCGGCGCGCAGCCAGGCGCTCAGGGTCAGGCCCTCGCGGCGGGCGGCGGCGGTGTAGCGGGTGCGGTCCGGTTCCGAGACGACGAGGTGGATTCGCGGCATCGGGAGCTTTGAGGAGTGGGTGTATTTGATGTGTAGTCACATATATCATACACATGACCAACCTGTCCTGCAATCGCGCGGCCCGGGAGTCTGCGTTAAAGCACCTCCCCCGCCTCCGCCGCAAGCACCTCGATCATCTCCATGTAGAAATCCCGGCGCGACCGCTGGTCCTGGGTCAGCGGCGCGACCACCCCTTCGATCTCGCCGCTGAGTCGCCCGATCCGGCTCATCAACTCGCCGAATTCGCGGACGAGGTCGCGGAGCTTCGTCGCCCGGGGCCCGGTGTCGTCCTCGGCGACCTCCGCCAGCGCCGTCTCGATCCTCTCCAATTCGTCCGCCACCCGTGACCGCGTGCCGGCCAACTCAAGCAGCGTGTTCGTCCACGCCGCGCGGACTCCCGCCGAAACGCTGAGGCGGGGGTCGTCACCCACCTCGAACTCCTGCGACGACTCGGATCCGGCTGCCCCAAGGCGGGCGATGTAGGTTCCGGGCACGACCAGCGGCCCGCGGCCGTCCTCAAGCTGGTGCCGCATGTCCCACACGACCCGGTTCATCCCATGCCGGGTGGTGGCCTCCACCAGGGCCACGCGGCTGCCGTTCCCGTCCTCGATCGAGATCGCGACCTCACCCTCCTCCTGCTCCGCCGCGAGCCAGTAGTCGAGGATCGCGCCGTTCGGGGGGTTCTCGCCCCGGTAGAAGATGTCGCCCGTGTGCGCCTGGCGGCCCGCGCGGCGGATCTGCACGGCCGGTTCGATGGTGAAGAGGTGGGCGGGGTGCGCCATCACCTCCGGGGTGAGCTCCTGGAGCGCGTTGATCTGGTCGAGGATCCAGATGCCGCGGCCGTGCGTCCCCAGCACGAGGTCGTTCTCGCGCGGGTGGATCACCAGGTCGTTGAAGGCGGCCGTGGGCATCCCGCCGCGCAGTTCGGTCCAGTTCCCGCCGCCATTCATCGTGTGGAAGAGACCGATCTCTGCGCCCAGGAAGAGGACGGATTCGTTGCGCAGGTCCTCTCGGAGGGTGCGCAGGACGCGGTCCGGTGGCAGGTCGCCGGTGATGGAGACCCAGGTCTCGCCGTAGTCGTCGGACCGGTACAGGTAGTTGGCGTAGTCGTCGTTGCGGTAGTTGTTCCAGACCGCGTAGACGCGTGCCTCGTCGTAGCGGGAAGGCTCGATCCCGCTGACCCATGCGCCGGGCGGGAGGCCGGGGAAGCCGGTGGGGATGATCCCGCGTGTCGGCCCGCCTTCGCCGCCATCGTCCGAATCGGTCGCGTCGCGCGCGGAAACATCCGTCCAGCGCTCACCCCCGTCCCGCGACACGTGAAACCGGCCGTCATCGGTGCCGGCGTAAATGAGCCCCTCGCGCAGGGGACTTTCGGCGACTGCCGAGATGGTGGGCCAGTAGGGGATGCCGTCATCGAGGGATGGCGTCAGTTCGTGCGAGGCCTCCCCCATGAGCGGGAGCGTGCGACGGTCGACGCCCGTGGTGAGGTCGCCCAGCGCGTGCCACGAATCGCCCCGGTCGGTGGTCTTCCAGAGGATGTTCGTGCCCGCGTACAGGGTGGACGCGTCGTGCGGCGAGATGATGAACGGCCCGTCCCAGTTGGCGGGCGCCATCGCGTTGCCCAGGCGCTGCTCCTCGTTGGTGCCGACCTCCTTCCACGTCTCCCAGTTGCGTCGCCCGGAGATGTGCCCGGCCGGGTCGCCGGGACGGATGGAGGTGCGCTCGCCGGTGCGCATGTTGAAGCGGGACAAGTTCAGGTATTGCGACTCGGTGTACACGATGAAGTTGTTGGTCGTGTCCACCAGGTTGATGAAGCCGTCGCCCCCGCCCAGCCGGGTCCAGTCGCTGTTGACGATGCCGTTCTGGCGCCAGGTCTCGCTGGGCCCCACCCAGGAGCCGTTGTCCTGGAGTCCTCCGTAGACGTTGTACGGCTGCGCCATGTCGACCGACACGCGGTAGTACTGGCTGACCGGCAGGTCCGAGATGTAGAGCCAGTTGAGCCCGCGGTCCCATGAGATGCCGAGACCGCCGTCGTCGGCCTTCATGACGTGGCGGGAGTCGGCCGGGTTGACCCAGACCATGCGGTCGTCGCCGTGCAGGCTCTGCGGCGGCACGGTGAAGGTGCGTCCCCCGTCGTCCGAGAAGGAGTAGCTGTTCATCATGTAGACGCGCTGGTCGTCGCTCGGGTCGACGAGGATCTGGCTTGCGTACATGGGACGGGGATTCCAGTCGCTCATGTGCTCCCAGGTCTCGCCGCGGTCGCCGGAGCGGTAGATGCCGGCGCGGCGCTCGGTGTAGGCGGTCGAGGCGTTGTAGCGGTACCCCTGCTCGACGCTGGCGTACACGATCCGCGGGTCGCTCCGGTAGATGGAGATGCCGATCCGTCCCAGGACTCCCTCGGGGAGGCCGCGGGTGACGCCGGGGCCGGAGAGTCGGTCCCAGCTGTCGCCGCCGTCGGTGCTCCTGTAGAGGGCGCTGCCGGGGCCGCCGCCGTGGAAGCCCCAGGGGCGGCGTTGGCGCTGGTAGGTGGCGGCGTAGACGATGGTGGGGTCCGCCGGGTCGAGAGCGACGTCCACGACGCCGGTGTTCTCGTCCACCTGGAGGATGGGCTCCCAGGTCTCGCCGCCGTCGGCGCTTCGGTAGAGGCCGCGCTCGTCGTTGGGGCCCCAGAGGTGGCCCATCGCGGCCACGTACACGAGATCGGGATCGTCGGGGTGAAGCGCGATGCGCCCGATGTGGCGGCTCTCGCGCAGCCCCATGTTGGTCCACGACGCGCCGCCGTCGTTGCTCCTGTACACGCCGTCTCCCCAGGAGGAACTCTGCCGGTTGGCGCGTTCGCCGGTGCCGACCCACACGATCGAGGTGTCGCGCTGGTGGAGCGCGATCGCGCCGACCGAGTGGGTGCCCTCGCGCTCGAAGACGGGGACCAGCGTGACGCCGTTGTCGGTGGTCTTGAAGACGCCGCCGGTCGCGGAGGCGACGTAGAAGGTAACGGGGTCGGCCTCGTGAACGGCGAGGTCGACGATGCGGCCGCTCATCACCGCCGGGCCGATGTTGCGGGGGCGGAGCGCGTCGAGTTGCCGGGTGGTGACCTGGGCGGGCAGGGGGGCGGCGGCCGCCGTGAGGAGGAGGGTGACGAGC
>VXOC01000280.1 GCA_009840215.1 Gemmatimonadota bacterium
GTCCGGGTGCGCCGTTGTTAGACTTCCGGGAGGTGCCTGCTTTGCAGGCGTTCTAGCGATTGCAGAGGTGTGATGTGCGCAATCTCAGTCTGTCTGGCGGTGCGGTCCGACGGTTTGTTGCCCCCCCAATTTGGGGTTGATGGGTGGGTGCTGGTTTTGATGGCGGTCGTCGCGGCGACTCTGGCAATACCCCAGCTCGCCCCGGCGGCCGGCGCCCTGTCCGGCAACAAGATTCAGTTCTCCGCCGACAACTACTGGGTTACCGAGGGCGAGAAGGCCAAGTTAGAACTGCACCTGCGCTACCCCCACAATGGCGAGACGACGGTCCAGGTGCGAACCATGGTCATCAATCCCCCTCATTATCCCCAAAACAGAGAATATAACCCAGCTGATCCAAAGTGTGACAGAAACAATTATGGTCCCTTTCCAGCGCCGTACCCAACGCAGGACGAGGAGCCGACTCTTAAAAGTGCTCTTTGCAACCCTGAGTTTGACAACCTTGGCTTTGGCCCCAACGCCCGCGCCGCAGTCGCGGACTTCACGGCCTTGACGAACCACAACGTCACCTTCCCGGCCGGCAGCCAATCCCAGATCGTTGAGATCCAGACCACTGACGACAACGTCTATGAGGAGCTCGCTGAGGGCTTTGTGGTCGAAGTGCTGGTCAACGGCACAGTCAGAGATACGGCGATCGTCACCATCACCGACATGCCGCGGGTGGTGCTCAACTCCAGTGACCCGAACTGGCGCAGGACCAGCGAAGGCATCTACATCGAGACCAACGATGTGAACACGAACGGCTGCACGGACACCAAGGCCGACCCCGGCATCGTGGTCAAGAACGCGACCTACACGATGCAGCTGTCCAGAGCGCCCGGCCCCGGCAAGTTCGTCGAGGTTGAGGTCTGGGACTCGAATGACGCGGCCAGGCAGATGACTGCGCTCAACGCGGAGTACGGGTTCCCGTGGCGTACAAGGGTGCACGGCGTCGGCTGGCCGCCGCTCGTGATGAATCGGATCAACATCGACAACACCACGTACGAGGTTTTGTTTGTCGGTCGTGGCGTCAATTCGGCTACGAAGACGGCGAAGGCCACGGCGCTGCGCTTCACCAACGACAACTGGAACCAGCCTGAGGAGGTGATTATCAAGCTGCTCTGCTCGCACTTTGACGGCACGAATACCCTCCCCGTCTGGAACTTCGCCTTCCGCAAGTCGATGTCCGAGTGGCACCACCGGCCGGTCGATGGTCAATGGGCCGCCGATGATTATGAAAACTATGGGTACACCCACGCCGGCGCCCGCAGCATGGCGATCGTGCGCCTGCGGGTGAAGGACACGACCGCACCGGCCTCTATTCAGAACCAGAACATCACCGGCAACCTCTCTGTGCGGGCAGGTTCGAGGTCGGACACGTATGCCGGCTTGCCCAGAGGTTGGTGGGGTGGGGGCAACACCCGCGGCTCGGTGCTTATCCCGCTGTATTTGTGGTGGAAGAACCCGGATCATCCGGCGTTCGTCAATCACTACGCGAGCGCGCATGCGAACTTCATGGGCTTCCGCGTCAGCGCATGGACCGCCGGCCACCCGAAGCAGGAGAAGTTCATACCGGTCCATCACGTCGCCGGCGGGGGAACTACCCAACCGTGGATGGCATGGATGCAGGGGCAAGGTGTGCTCTTCAACGACAACCCGGATCAGGTGTTTGGGTTCAGCGTCGTGCCCGTGGACCGTCGCCACAAGGAGGTGACGCAGGAACGTGTCACCATCTGCCGCACGGTGAAGGACGGCAGCTGGGTCGACTGGGCCTCCAGGCCGGCCTGCCCGCCTCAGCCGGCGTCGCAGACGAATTCTCAGCCCGCGCAGCAGTCCTACCCGTCGCAGCAGTGGGAGCAGCCTGCCCCCGCGGTGGCGCCGCTGGGCGCGCCCGAGGACCACACCATCTCCGCCGTCACCGAGACCAGCATGACGGTTTCCTGGCGCGAGCACGCCGGCGTGATCGGCTACAACGTCGTCTGGGCGGAGAACAGGGAGGGCGCCTCGCTGAAACAGGCGTACTCGAAGGGATCCCCGTACACCATCACCGGCCTCAAGCCGGACACGGAGTACGCGGTCGCCGTCATGACCACGAGCTATGACGGGATCAGCAACTCCGCCTTCCACACCACGAGCCCCTTAGGCGCAGACTCGGACTTGACGGTGGTCTACAAGAACGAGATCGCGAAATTCAAGGGCTGGCGCGACGGCGCCATGCGGTCCTACGTGCAGTGGTACCGGGACCGCTGGAACCGAGTACTGTTGGCGCTGGGCGTTACCGACTTCAGCAACAGCAATCCCAGTTTCGCTGAGAAGGACAAGAACGCGGCGTCGCTGACGCCGATGACCGCCGCCGAGGCGAAGCAGATTCAGGACGCTCAGCCATTCGAGTCGTGGGGCACCGTCCAGTGGATGAACGTCGTGGCGGTGCTGACGGAAGTCGAGGCGATACCTCAGACGACGACGCCCGCAGTCAGCATCACCGCCGGCAGCGACGTCACCGTCACCGTCAGCCAGTCGGGCGACTTCGCCACGGCCGGCTCGCAGACAGTGACGATCCCGACGACCGGCAGCGCCACGCTGACCGTCGGCACGACCGACGACAGCGTGGACGAGGCCGACGGGTCGGTGACCGCCACGGTCGACGCCGGGACGGGCTACACCGTCTCGACGACGGCGGGGTCGGGCACCGTCCAGGTCGCCGACAACGACGTCCCCGAGATCAGCATCAGCGCCGGTTCGGGCGTCACCGAGGGCGCAGACGCGACCTTCACGGTGACGGCGAGCCCCGCGCCGGCGGCGGACCTCGATGTCACCGTCACCGTCAGCCAATCGGGCGACTTCGTGACGGCCGGCTCGCAGACGGTCACGATCCCGAGCACGGGCAGCGCCACGCTGACAGTCGGTACCGACGACGACAGCACCGAGGAAGCCGACGGCTCTGTCACCGCTACCGTGGACGCCGGGACGGGCTACACCGTCTCGACGACCCAGGCGGCGGCGACGGTCGGCGTGTCCGACAACGACGCGTCGAGCTGCACGCTGCCCTCGGACAAGGTCACGGCCGCCGAGGTCCGCGGCTGGCGCGACGCGCACAGCAGCCAGACGGTCAAGACGCGCTTCAACGGCGTGCTCGAGGCACTGGGCGAGGACACCGGCACCAGCGTCGAGGCGATGACCGCCGATGAGGCCGACGACATCTCGTCGTGGGCCGCCAACAGCAGGTGGGCCCGCATCGCGCGCACCCTCGCCGCGCACGAGCAGTGCGGCGACGCGCCGCCGCCCGACCCCGAGGTCAGCATCACCGCCGGTTCGGGCGTCACCGAGGGCGCCGACGCCACCTTCACGGTGACGTCGAGCCCCGCCCCGTCGGCGGACCTCGACGTCACGGTCACCGTCAGCCAGTCGGGCGATTTCGTGACGGCCGGCACGCAGACGGTGACGATCCCGAGCACGGGCAGCGCCACGCTGACCGTCGGCACTGACGATGACAGCACCGACGAGCCCCACGGCTCGGTCACGGCGACGCTCGGCGTCGGCAACGGCTACACCGTGTCGAGTTCGGCGGACGCGGCGACCGTGGCGGTGTCGGACAACGACGACCCGCAGCCGGCCGAGTGCGCGCTGCCCTCGGACGCGGTGGACGCCGACGAAGTCCGGGGCTGGCGCGACGCGCACAGCAGCCAGACGGTCAAGACGCGCTTCAACGGCGTGCTGGAGGCACTGGGCGAGGACACCGGCACCAGCCTCGAGGCGATGACCGCCGATGAGGCGGACGACATCTCCTCGTGGGCCAACAACACGAAGTGGGACCGCATCGCGCGCACGCTTGCCGCGAGGGAGCAGTGCGACGACGATGCGCCGCCTCCGCCGCCCGATCCTGAGATCAGCATCGCTGGCGGCAGCGGCGTCACCGAGGGTGCCGACGCGACCTTCACGGTGACCGCCACTCCCGCGCCGACGGCAGACCTGGACGTCACGGTCACGGTCACTGCGTCGGGCGACTACGGCGTGACCACGGGTTCGCAGACGGTCACCATCCCGACCGGCGGCAGCGTCACGCTGACCGTCGGCACGACCAACGACAGTGTGGACGAGACCAACGGGTCGGTCACCGTGACGGTGAACAGCGGCAATGGCTACACCGTGTCGTCCAGCAACGCGGCCACGGTCGCGGTGTCGGACGACGATGTGCCGCCTCCGGCATCCGATCCGGTGATAAGCATCAGCGGCGGCTCCGGCGTGACCGAGGGCGACAACGCCAGCTTCACGATCAGCGCCAGCCCTGCGCCGTCGGCCACCCTCGTGATCAGGGTGAGCGTGTCGCAGAGCGGCGACTTCGGCGCGAATACCGGGACGCGGATGGTGGCCATCCCAACTTCCGGCAGCGCCACGCTGATCGTTGGCACGACCAACGACAACGCGGACGAGGCCAACGGGTCAGTCACGGTCACCGTCAGCGCCGGCAACGGCTACACCCTGTCGTCCAGCAACGCGGCCACTGTGGCCGTGTGGGACGACCAGGTGCCGCAAGTGAGCATCAGCGGCGGGTCGGCAGTCATCGAAGGCGGCAACGCCGCGTTCACGCTGACCGCCAACCCGGCACCCCAAACGGCCCTTTCGGTGAGCGTGAACGTGGCCCAGAGCGGCGACTACGGCGTATCGACAGGGACGCGAACCGTCACGATCCCGACGTCCGGTAGTGGAACGCTGACGATTGCTACAAGTGGTGACACCAACGACGAACCGAATGGGTCTGTTACCGCAAAGATCAACGACGGGTCCGGCTACGCGGTCTCGTCGAGTCGTTCTGCGACGGTCACAATCAACGACGACGATGCGCCGAAGCCGCCGCTGACAGGCGCCACGCTCTCCATTGCGGACGCGTCAGGCCAGGAAGGCTTCTGGGTCGAATTCACCGTCACACTATCGGAGGCGGTCAGCCACGAAGTCCGCGTGAACTGGGCGTCGGCGGACAACTACGCCGGCAACAGCGCCGCGATCGAGGATATCGAGTTCTGGACCATGTCCGGGACGCTCGTCTTCGCCCCCGGCGAGACCGAGCAATCGGGCGAGGTGTGGCTCAACGAGGACTCGTACGCCGAGGCGGACGAGACGTTCCTGGTGAAGCTGTCTGATCCGACCGGCGCCGCCATCGCCGACGGTGTCGGCCTGATGACGATCATCGACAACGACTAGCGAGCCGGGCGCGAGGGAGGCGCCCGGCCCGCATCCCGGCAACCGGTACCGAATCGAGGCGTCTCGCACACCTCGATTTCGGTTGCCGGTCACGCGTTGGGTCACCCATACGGTCACGCGCAACATCACCGGGCGGATGGAGGAGTTCCTCACCCGCTACGGCTTCAGGTCGCTGTCGTGAAGGCGGACGCGGTTACGCCGCCCAGGCCGTGCGCCATCTCGGTCGCCGCGCCTACGCGTCGAGGCGGGCGGCGAGGTGCGCCCGCCGGCCTGCAACCTGGCGCGCATGCCAGGCCCGAACTCGCCCCGGCGTAGGCGCCGTGCGCCCGGCGTGCGCCCGCGAGGACGCAGCAGCGCCTGCTAGGCCCCGCTCCCCTCCGGAACCAGTTCGCGCTCGCCCCGCAGGACGCCGACGCCGATGACGAAGAGGGCGATCGCTGCGATGAAGAGGATGAGATTGCTCGCGGCCACCAACGCCTCGGGCGCGACCTCGGCCTGCTGGCCGATGAGCGCAATCAGGAGTCCCGCCATGCCCACGAGGCAGAATACCCAGCAGGCCCCGGCGTAGAGGTTCAGCGAGCTGAAGCGCCTGGCAAGCGCCAGCCCGAGGATGACGCCGCTCACCGACGAGACGACGGCGAAGGTGTAGTGGAGGCCCCCGCTCGTGGCCTGCAGCATGACGAGATAGTCGTTGATCTGCTGCGCGCTGGCGGCGACGCCGTCGACCTCAATGTCGCTCTGGTGCTGGGCGATCGCGACGAGCATGTGGCGCATCCCCATCGTCAGGATGTAGATGCCGTAGTGGAACAGGTTGAGCAGGACGCCGAAGCGCAG
>VXOC01000179.1 GCA_009840215.1 Gemmatimonadota bacterium
GCCCCCATCATCACGCCCTCCATCACCATGAACGGCAGGTGCACCGCCAGATTCGCCGCCACCACCCCCTCGTTCACCCGCAAACCCGACCCGACGTTCGCCGCCAGCACCAGGATCGCGTCTGTGGCCATGTACGCATCCGGCACCGCCAGCCGCTTGTTCGCCGAGTCGTCCAGCGTCCGTTCCAGCCATTGCGTCGCCGCGGTGTGTGCAGGATCCGCGCCCAGCGCGATCACGTGGCGAGCCAACGCGCAGATCCGCTCCGAGCGCATGGGGTTGCGCTTGTACGGCATCGCCGAGGAGCCGACCTGGTCTTTCTCGAAGGGTTCCTCCAACTCGCGCAGATGCGACAGAAGACGGATGTCGTGTGCCATCTTCGACGCCGAAGCCGCCACCCCGGCCAACGTCGCCAGCATCGCCTGGTCCACCTTGCGCGGATAGGTCTGCCCGGTAACCGGATAGCACTCCTCGAACCCGAGACGACGGCAGACCGCCTCCTCCAGCGCGTCCACCTTGCCGTGATCACCATCGAACAACTGCAAAAACGACGCCTGCGTCCCGGTCGTCCCTCGCACTCCCCTCAACTTCAACGTCGCCAGCCGATGCTCGATCTCCTCCAGATCCATCAGAAAGTCCTGGATCCACAGGGTGGCGCGCTTCCCCACGGTCGTGGGCTGGGCCGGCTGAAAGTGTGTATACGCCAGCGTCGGCAGCGCCCGATGCTCCTCGGCAAAGCGGGCGAGCGCGCGCACCGTCGCGACCACCCTGTCCCGCACCAGCGTCATCGCCTCCCGGTGCTGGATCAGGTCGGTGTTGTCGCCGACGAACGCGCTGGTGGCGCCGAGGTGCAGGATGCCCCGCGCGGCCGGCGCCACGTCGCCGAAGAGGTGGATGTGTGCCATCACATCGTGGCGGAAGCGCTGCTCGTAACGGGCGGCCTCGTCCAGGTCGATGTCGTCCAGATGGTCGCGCATCTGGGCGATCGCCTCAGCCGGAATATCCAGTCCCAGTTCGCGCTGCGCCTCGGCCAGCGCGAGCCAGAGTCGCCGCCACGTCCCAAAGCGGAAGGCCGGGGCGAAGATTCGCTCCATTTCACGGGAGACGTACCGCGCGGACAGCGGGTGCGTGTACCGGTCGGAAGCGCTCGCGGCCAAGGCATCTACCTCCAGGTCAGCAGTCCCGTTCGAACCAGGCGCCCGCCGCGTTCGAAAGCGAGGAAAAAGGACCGGCCGCCCTGCTGCGTCCGCCGGAGCTCCTCCGCGGCCTCGCGCGCCGTGTCCACGCGCCGGTTGTTGACGCCCAGCAGCACGTCACCGGTGGCGAGCCCGGTTATCTCCGAGAGGTTGTCCGAGATCTCCACCACCAGCGCACCCTCCGACGACGCCAGGCCTCGCTCCGCCTGAATGGCGGCCGTCACCGTGACCACCTCCAGGTCCTCCAGCAGTTCGACACGTTCGGCGGTCACCGACGGGAGCGCGATGGCCTGAACCACCACCGGCCTGCTCCCCTCTACCGCCAGCTCGATCCGGTCTCCGGCACGCAGGTCCAGCAACGCGGCCTCGTAATCGAGCGGTGTGGCCATGGCGCTGCCCCCGACCCGCAGAAGCCTCGCACCCGACCGAACCCCCGCCTCGGCGGCTGGCGAACCGGCCGTCACCCGCGCGACCCTCACGCCCCGCGAGCGGCCGAAGTTGTCCGCCTCCACCGCATCGACCTGGAAGCCCAGCCAGGCGCGCCGCACCTCTCCGAAGTCGGCGAGATCGCGGGCCACCTTGAGCGCGCGGTCGATCGGGATGGCAAAGCCGAGTCCTTCGCTCCCCCCTCAACGCGACAGGATGGAGGCGTTGATCCCGACGACCGCGCCGAGAGCGTTGACGAGCGGCCCGCCCGAGTTGCCCGGGTTGATCGAGGCGTCGGTCTGGATCATGCCGAGGTGGAACCCCTCGTCGTCGCCGCCGGGGACGAGGTGGCGGCCGAGCGCGCTGACCACGCCGGCCGTCACCGAGGGCTCGGCGTTCGAGAGCAGCCCGCCGAAGGGGTTGCCGATCGCGACCGTCCACTCGCCGATCATCAGGTCCGAGGCGGTGCCGAGGGGGGCGACGGGGAGGTCCTCGGCGTCCTGGAGCACGAGCACGGCGATGTCGGTGGCGGGATCCGATCCGGCCAGGCGAGCGGTGAAGTCGCGGGCGTCGGGGAGGGTGACGAGGATCTCGGTCGCGCCGTCCACGACGTGGTGGTTGGTGAGCACGGTCCCGCGCGGGTCGATGATGAAGCCGGAGCCGAGTCCCTGGGTTTCGCGGAAGGGGAGGTAGTAGGGGTCGAAGAAGGAACGGCGCCGGACGCGTTCGCGGCGGCGGACGGCGATGGTGACCACGGCGGGAGCGACGGTGCGGGCGGCGCGCACGATTGCAGTGGTGCGGCTGGAGGTGAGCTGGGAGGGGGGGTCGGGGTCCTGGGTTGGCGGAATGGCGGCAGGGGATGAGCCGCCGGAGAGCTGCGAGCCGAAATCGCTCGAGCTGGCTTGGTAGACTTGCGTGCCGGCGGGGAACTCCGTGGAGCCGGTGCCCTCCGCCAAGCCGGGTGTATCGGCGGTGCGGGGCGCCCCGTCGCACCCCGCGAGCAACAGGCCCGCCATCGCGGCCAAAGGCAGGAATGTCAAGCGCAGATTACACATTGGAAACTGCGGTTTACATTTGGCGGCGATGGGTTCATTCGGCATTCGTCGGTCACTCGTCGCTGGGGCCGTCCGCCGGGTCCGCGGGGTACTCGACCCGGGTCAGGAAAAGCCCCTGCGGAGGCGCCGGGCGCGAAGTCCTCAGGTCCGTGTCTCCACTCAACAACAGGGCCATCTCCTCCTCTCTGCGGCGTCCACGCGCGATCTCCACCATGGTTCCTACCAAATATCGCACCATTCGGTGAAGAAAGCGGTTGGCGGAGATCTCGAAGACCACGCCCAGGTCCTTCCATGGGCGCCAGCGGGCATTGGATACGCGGCAGACGTACCCCCGTTGCGGCTGCCCGGACTTCGCGAAGGCGCGGAATGCGTGCTTGCCGGGGAGCAGCCGCGCGGCCCGGTTGGCGGCCTCCAGGTCGAGGGGGCGGCAGAGTGGCCAGCACCATCGGCGGTGGAAGGGGGACGCGGCGTGCGGCGCGGTACCGATCCGGTACTCGTAGCTGCGGGAGATGGCGCCGTAGCGCGGGTGAAAGCCGTCGGGGACCGGCTCGATGTCCCGGACCCAGATCGTCCCCGGAAGCACCGCGTTGAGGGCCCGCGCCAGCTCCGTGGCCGTCCAGGGCGCGGGCACGGTGACCGTGGCGACCTGGCCGGTCGCGTGCACTCCGGTGTCGGTGCGGCCGGAACCGAGGACCGTGCGATGTTCCCCCGTGAGCCGCGCCAGGGCCTCCTCGATGGCGCCCTGCGCGGTGGCCGCGCCGGGCTGGAGCTGCCAGCCGCGGAAGGCGGCACCGTCGTAGTGGAGGGTGAGCTTGAAGCGGGTTTCGGGGTGGGTCATGTCCCGCAAGCTATGGTGAGTTGCGGGGCGGTGCACTTGGGGGGTGACCGTCACCCGGGTGGACAGTGTTGACTCAAGGAGGAAGTGCAGAGTCCCCCACTCCCAACCTCAGGTCCAGCCTCTCCGGGCGTTCCGGCTCGGAAACGACAACCAGGTGCCGTCCCGTTCGCAGCTCGTTCGCGTCGATATCCGTGACCGCCGCGTTGTGTCCGGCCTCGACGACCGCGACCTCGAGTGTCGTGTCAACGGGAACCCAGCACGCGATGTAGTGTCCCGACGCGTTTGTCTTCGGCATCGAGAACGCCCTCCGGGCTTCGATGCGGGTCTGGTCCTCGGTTTCATCCAACGCGTAGCGGGTCCACAGGATACGGACGTTCGCTTCGGGCACCGGATTGCCGTCCGCATCGGTCACTTGCCCCGTCAGGAACCCTTCCATGGGAAACTCCGCTCCCGCGATCCTGAGCGGGTCGGGTCGTTTCTCGTCGCGGCAGATATGGTTGACGAGCCATGGGACCGACGGTGTCGAGAAGTCGACCTCGGCCGGAGAGCCCGCGTCGGCCACCTCCACCTCGACCGGTTCGGGAGCGTAGCCGTAGGACTCGACATAGGTATCGAGAACCGATCCCGCGATCCGGCCCCGGGGTCCGGACTCGAGGATCGCGATCGTGCCGTCGTTCTCATGAACCCGGATGACATCACCGCCCTCGACCTCGATCCCGGCGAGGACGGCCAGATCCTTTCCGGTCAGCGGGCTGGTGGCCGGGCGCGCCAGTGGCATTCGGATCCGCCAGGACCTCACGATCCAGGTGCCGTTCGGCATGGCTTCGAAGTCCACCGTGCCCCCGATACCGCTTGTGAGGATGGGTTCGGGCAGATCCAGGTGACGGTAGGTGAAGTCGAGTCGGCTTAGCCGCGCAGTTGCGGGATCGAGCCACAGGGTGCCTCCGATGTCGGGTACGGCCCGCAGCCCCGCTCCTGGGTCCACGCCGCCGCGGCCAGCGCCTTGCGCGCTTCTTCCCATACCTGGGCGACCGCCAGCCCCTCCGCCGGCCGGATCCTGCAGCGGGGACCGCCGGTCACATCGATGCCGACCAGGGTAATGGCCTCTGTCGATGCGAAGATGTCCAGGTGGACGACCTCTCGTGCCTGCAGGTCGAAGTACTCGGAGTGGGTGGACGCGTATCCGATCCGGTCGGCCCTGAGGCGATACCTGCCGGATGGGGCACTCAGCTGGAAGAGTCCGGTGTTCGCCGTCAGGGTGCGATCGGCAGTGCCGCCGTGGCGGTCGACGAGGGTGATCATGGCACCGCCGATGCCGGTCCCGGTCTCGGCATGCACGAGACGGCCCCGCACGGTCTGGGCGTGGGAGTTCACGGGGATGCTCACCGATAGCACGAGCATCGAAGCGGCAAGGAAGTTCTTGAACAAGAGTTCTCCCGATGTTGCAGTGTCGCCACCAACGGTGCGCACTTCCCGCTCAACAATGATAACCTGAGGAGGACGGCGACAGCCCCGTATCCAGGAGACCAGTCTCCAAAGCAACGCTCACGAATTCCGCACGCGTCGTGATCCCCAGTTTCTTTCGGATGGCCGACCTGTAGTTGTCCACGGACTTGGTCGCGAGGTGGATCCGGATCCCGATCTCTCGTGCCGTGAAGCCGCGGGCGGTCAGCTCCAGAACTCCCCGTTCCTTCTCGTTCAACTTGGCCAACCGTTCTTCAAGTCCTGTCCCGTTGTTCGGGGCGCGACGCTGGACCAGCCGCGAGGCCCGTGGCGGAAAACAAGTCCGGCCAGCGGCCACCATCTCCACAACCATCGCCAGGCGTTCGCCTGTTCGGTGTGTGCCGATGGATTCCATCGCTCCCGCCTCGATGATGCGTTCCAAGGACTCTTCGTCTCGCGGCGTTGTCAGGACCACGACCCTGGTCGTCGGTCGCTGCATTGCCAATGCGTGGATCACCCGAATGACGCTTGTTTCCCGGATCGCGGCGTCGACCAGGACAATTGCGGGCCCCTTCTCGCGAGCCAGCCGCACTGCTTTCTCGCCTGACCCCGCCTCGCCCACGACACGGATTCCCCCGGTCCTTTCCAGGATCCCTCTCAACCCCTCGCGGACCATGGTCTGTGCATGTGCGAGCACCACCGTTGTTTGCGTGTCCATCGGTACTCTCCCCTCCCAGCCTGCAGGTTCCCGGTTGGTCCGCGCAGCGCGGTGGTTCCGGCGCGCGCGAGTGCCCTCGTGCCCCTTAAGACGCAGACAGGTGCCGCCATGGGGGGTCAGAATCCGACATTTCGCCATTTTTTTTCTTTTCGCCCCGAAAAACGCCCTTCGACGTACGAATCCGGCTCGAAAACTCCTCCGTTGCGTTCTGGAGAGATTCTGCCAACACAGCCGAATTCGAGCGGCTCCTGGGCGAGTCCGTGCTACCTTTCTGCATCCGCCCCACCCTCTGCAGCATCCCTCAGCCGCCCACCTCCTGTCACGTAGACACATCTGACGCGGCCGACGCTCATACGCGTGTAGAT
>VXOC01000259.1 GCA_009840215.1 Gemmatimonadota bacterium
GGGGCGGAGGGGCCGGGGGGTCATCGTTGGGACTCCGGTTCGGGGGTTGGCAAGGTCAAGCACGGGGAAAGGTTGCGACGGGAGCGGGACCAACGCCAGTGGCGGGCGCAACAGCGCGGCGCGGGCGCCGAAAGCGGCGGCGGAACCTGTGATCGTACGTCTGGCCGCTCCAGCGTGAATCACCACGGGTGAATTGTACACTGCACCTTACATAAAGTAATGTTGACTTTACATCAGAAAGCAGTCGGGCCACGTCGTCTAAATCGGCTCTCTCGCACCCGCCTGCGGAGACTCTGTCCCAGGCCGCTAGGTCGCGAAGACCGACGCGAGCATTTCCCGGTTGAACCCCACCACCAGCGTGGTGCCGACCTTCATGGTGGGGGCCCTGAGCTTCCCCCAGCGGCTGACCATGAGCTTGGCGAGTTCATCGTCCGGCGGCCGGTCGTCGGCCGAGAGGTCCACGCGGACGACCTTCCTGCCCTTGGCGACGCAAAGTTCGGTCATCCCTTCGAGCAGGGTGAGCGCTTCGTCCGCGACCACCGGGTCCCGGGTCGCGTTCCGTGTCTCGGCCGCTTCGATTCCGTTCTGCGCAAGAAACTCCTGCGTGCGTTTGCAACCGGTTCAGCCGGGGCGGTGATACCGCCATTCGAGGTTGTGGCTCACTGGGGTGGTTCCTTGGTGACAGGTGGGGATGGTGCGTCGGCCCGGCTCGTGGCGCCCGACCGTCACTTGAAGCTAAGGTCGCGCACCTCGACGCGCTCGACTCCGAACTCGTCCGTGGCGATCCCGACGACCTGGCCGCGGCTGACCTCCTGGATCCGCAACGATGCGGGAACGTCGACACGTCCGAGATGGATTCCGTCGGCCGCGAAGACATCCCAGCGGCCCATTGGCTCGCCCCGCATCCGATAACGCTGTGCCCAGAGGTCTCCCGTGTCGGCGAAGAGCACGAGAGTGTAGGCGGGGAGCGACGCAGGCAGCTCCACACTCCGGTATCGTTCCAACCGCTCCCGAACCCAGGCTTCGTCGCGCTGGCGGCCCCCGGGATTCCTCACCCAGGTCTCCAGGTGCTCGTCCGTCCGGACCGGCGGAGCTTCGTCGAGGCGAGCGATCAGTCGAAGGCCGCCGGCTTGGTCGAAGACCCTGACCTCGTAGGTGGCGCCGTTCGTGAACGCGACGCCGTGTGTGGATCCCGCCGCGAGCGGGCGCGGTGCGAACGGCACCGGCCCCATCTGCACCTGCATGTCCGTGCCGCTCCCGGTCGAGGAGACGGCCAGGGGCGGGTTGATCCCCTCCGCCAGGGTATCGAGCAGGATTCCGTCAAATCCGTGGCGCAGGAAGAAGACACGTTCGCGATCCCTGCCGAACATGCTCTCCATCACGTCCTCGAGCGACCCGGCCAGGGATCCGGAAGAAGGCACGCTGAAGGAGGTCGCGCTGCTCAGTACGGCAGCCGCTCCGCCCAGCCCGATCGGAAGGACGAGCAGGTCGTCCGGGCTGGACAGGGTTGCCGTGCTGACCGTTGCCCCCTCCGCACCGAACCGGGTGATCCGGTCCACAAGGGGGTCCAGCGCGAGGATGGCGTCATCCGCAAGCGGCCAGGCGCCGCGCAACGCCGAGAATTCCCCGGGGGCCTCCCCCTCTCCCCCCAGCGACCGCAGGTAGCCCCCTTCCGGGTCGAAGATGCGGATCTCGAGGGCCTGATCGTCGGCCACGATCAGGTTGCCCGCCGCGTCACGCGCCACGGATTCGATATCTCCGAAGAGCAACTCCTCGGGGCCGTCGAGAAGGCCGATCGAAAGTGCCGGTTCCGCGGCCAACTCCGCGTAGACCGCATCGCGGGGCGGGCTGGCGACGATGCGGGTCCCTGCCGAGTCGGTGATTTCGACGCCGGCGGGGGTGGCTTCCGGCGATTCGCTACAGGCGACCATTGCGATCGCCACTCCGACAACAACCGTCCGTCTCACGGTCACCTCCCGCCATGCAACCATCACGAATCCGCCGGACGCCATCGACCGGCCCGGCCAAGGTCGCGCACCTCGACGCGCTCGACTCCGAGCTCGTCCGTGGCGATCCCGACGACCTGCCCGCGGCTGACCTCCTCGATCCGGAACGAGGTGTCCACCTCCATCCGGCCGAGGTGGAGCCCGTCGGTACCAAAGACATCCCAGTGCGCCATTTCACCACCGGGCAGGATGTACCGCTGCGCCCAAAGCTCCCCCGTGTCGGCGAAGAGAAGTTTCGTATAGCCGGGCAACCGATCCGGCAGGGGCATTCCGCGGTACGTCTCCACCATCGATCGGACCGACGCTTCGTCCTGGACGAACGGGTTGCCGGAGCCCCGGACATAGGCCTCGAGGTGCTCGTCCGTGAGCAGGGGCGGGGCTTCGTCGAGGCGCGCGATCCGGCTCGGCTCACCCGTAGCGCCGAAAAGGACCACTTCGTACCCGCCGCCTCCGGTAACCGCTGCTCCCCGGGCGGATCCCGCGGCGGTGGGGCGGCGGGAAAACGGAATCCTCAACAGATCGACGCTCATCATTTCGCCGCTGCCGGAGGTCGTCAACAACATCTTCTCGCCCGGTCTTCGAGCCAGAGTGTCGACCAGCTCGCCGTCCAGTCCGTGCCTGAGGAACACGACCGAAGCACCCTCTTCCTCGAGGGCCTCCGCCGCATCCTCCAGAGACGATTCCTCAAGCGACGACATTCCCATGTCCCTGACCTGATTCAGAACCATCGCGGAGCCGGCCATGCCCATTCCGGCGAAGGCCCCCATCTCGCCGATGCCGGTGAACCGGGAGGTCGCGATCAGCGAGCCCTCGGCACCGAAGCGCGTGATCCGCTGCTGTTGGCCGTCGACCGCGACGACGCCATTCGGGACCGGCCACGCTCCACTCAGCATCCGGAACTCACCGGGTCCCTCGCCCATTCCTCCGAAGCTCCGCAGGTGGCGCCCCCGCGCATCGAACACGCGGATCTCTCCCGCGCGGCTGTCGGCTACAACCAGGTCGCCTGCCCCGTCGCGGGCCACCGAAGCGATGCGACCGAAGAGGTACTCCTCAGGTCCATCCAGTTCCCCGACCACAAGCGCCGGCTCCTCGGCCAACCCGGCGTACAATCCATCGACCGGCGCGGTGGTGACCACGCTGATGCCGGCCGAGTCGGTGACCTGCAGGCCTGTGTCGGGCGACGCGTCCGGGTCGCCGCACCCGACGGACACGAAGAGTGTGGTGAACAACAATGAGTGAAGCCTGACGCCGACTTTCATTTCCGTCCTCCCGATTCCCCGCAAATGGTGGCCCGCGGCCCACGCGACGGGTCTTGACCGGTGTGACACACGACCCTTGCCGCAACTCGCCGCATCCGCGTAAACTCGCAGCCGGCAGACCGTGTTTGCCAATCTGCAAGATAGGGCCCGTGCGCCCAACGGACGACCCGAACCCCCCTTTGGAGACCTCCCGATGAACCGTTCCATGCCTCTCATTCCAACCCTCGTCGTGCTGGCCGCCGGGTGCCAGTACGAAGTCACCACCTCCGGCGCCGCGACGGACGCCCTGCCCGTCGTCGAGTACATCAACCCGCGCTCGCCCGCCGACGGCGAAGTCGCGCCCTTCAGCGGGGCGGTCCGGGTCGGCAACACGCTCTACGTGTCCGGAATGCTCGGACTGGAGGGCGGCCAGGTTCCCGAGACGCCCGAGCAGGAGGCGACCAACGTCCTCGACAACGTCAAAGGCGTACTGGAGACCGCGGGTCTGACCATGGACGACCTGGTGGTGGTGCAGGTGTATGCCTCCGACGTGGGGGACTACGGAGCCTTCAACAGCGTGTACCGCACCTATTTCACCACCGAGTTCCCGGCGCGGGCATTCCTCGGGTCGGGCACGCTCCTCTTCGGGGCGCGCTTCGAAGTGATGGGGATCGCGGTGCGGCGCGCGGCGGCGGAGGCGGAGGCAGAGACGGGTTAGGAGCCCGCGGGGACACCCTCCGGCACGTGCGCGGATCGATGCACGGACCGCTTGGCACCATCCAGCATCTCATGACCCCTCGCGTATGCGTCGCGGGCGTGACCGGATGGACCGGCCGCGCCATCGCCGAGGCCGTGCTGCGGGCGGAGGACCTGCAGTTGGTGGCGGGCGTGGCCCGCGCGGCGGCCGGTCAGGACGTGGGGACCGCCATCGGCACCGCCAGCCCGGCTGGCATCGCGATCACTGCCGACCCGGCAGCGGCCCTGGCCCAGCGCCCCGACATCTGGATCGACTACACGCACCCGTCGGCGGTAAAGGGACATGCTCTCGCCGCACTCGAGGCGGGCGTCCGGGTGGTGGTCGGCACCTCCGGGCTAAGCGCCGCCGACTACCGCGACCTCGACGTGGCCGCCCGCGCCGCGCACTCCGGCGTGATCGCCGCCGGGAACTTCTCCCTCACTGCCGCCCTCCTCAAACACCTGGCCGGGATTGCCGCCCGGCACCTGCCCCACCGCGAGATCGTCGACTTCTCGCACGCGGACAAACCCGACGCCCCGAGCGGCACGGCGCGTGAGCTCGCGGACTACCTGGCCACGATCGCACCCAACCGGCTGTCCCGCCCGGTTGCCGACACCCTCGGAGAACCCGCCACGCGGGGCGCGTCGCTCGCGGGAACCCAGGTGCACTCGGTGCGGCTGCCGGGATACGTCCTCTCGGTCGAGGCGCTCTTCGGGCTGCCGGGCGAACGGCTGACCATACGGCACGACGCGGGCCTGAGCCCCGAGCCCTACGTGGCGGGCACGTTGTTGGCGGTCCGCAGGGTCGGGGAGGTAGACGGACTGGTCAGGGGACTGGATACGCTGCTCTTCGGGTGAAGTCCCCTCACCCCAGAATCACCTCGCGCAGCGCACGCATCCCCTCCACCGCGCGCTCCACGTGCGCCATCGTGTTGTAGACGTGCGGGCACAGACGCAGTCCCCCCGTCCCCGCCCCCGCGATCCCGTGTTCCTCGTACAGAGCGTCCAGCGCCGCGCGGCGGTCCCCCGGCACCTCGATGATGCACACGCCACCTGAAAGATCCGGGTCCATCGGCGTCACCAGCGTCATGCCCAGCTCGGCCATCCCCTCCTTGAGAACCGTCGCGAGGTGGTGAACGCGCCCCTCCACCTCCGCCGCGCCGATCGCCGCGTGGAACTCCGCACCGGTCCCCACCGCCGCCAGGCACGCATCGTCCCGCTGCCCCAGCGACTCGAACTTGCGCGCGCCCCTCACGTCGGGCTCGGCGTCGCTGCCCCACCCCGGCGCCACGATATTGGGCCAGATCTCGCCGATCCGGTCCTCGCGCACGTAGAGCAGGCCCGCCTCCTTCGGCCCCATGAACCACTTGTGCGCCGACGCTGCGTAGGAGTCGCAGCCGAGTTGTCGCAGGTCGACGTCGAGCGCACCCCAGCTCTGCGCGCCGTCGACGTGCACATGGATGCCGTGCCGGTGCGCCACCTCGCACAGCTCGCGCACCGGGAGGCGGATACCGCTCACATTCGACACATGTGTGAGCGACAGCACGCGCGTGCGATCGGTCAGCGCCGCGGCGAAGGAGTCGATGAGGGCGTCGATCGAGGCCGGATTGGACGACACGGACACGCGCTTCACCACAATCCCGAAACGTGCCGCCCGCACCTCCCAGGCGACGTTGTTGGTGGGGTGGTTCTGGTCCCAGATGACCACCTCGTCGCCCGCGCGCAGCGGGACGCCGTTGTTGACGGTGTTGTTGGCTTCGCTGGTGTTGCGGACCAGCGCGATCTCGTCGGGGCTGACGCCGAGCTGGGTGGCCACCGCGCTCCGCGACGCTTCCGTGAGGCCGCGGAACTTGGCACGGTTGTTGAAAGAGCAGTCGCGGTCGATGTCGCGCGTGAGTTCCTCGACGCGGGCGGCCACCGAGCGCGGGGAGGGGCACAGATTGGCCGCGTTCATCGGGACGCGTTCCTCGCGGAAGGCGAACTGGGCGCGGACGAGCTCCCAGTACGACTCGTCGCGGGGGGTTGTGCGGGGGGAGAG
>VXOC01000154.1 GCA_009840215.1 Gemmatimonadota bacterium
ATGTCGCGCCGTGGAGGGTCAGGGTGTTGAGGAGGGGGGCGGGGTGGGGGAAGTGATGTACAGGAAGATCCAGTGTCCCGCCAAGGGGGGGATGATGAGAAACCGGAAGCGAATTGAACTGAAGAGCGCACTTGCGGCGGCTTTGCCGGTCGTGCTCGCGATCGCCGGGTGCGGCGGAGACGAAGTCATCGTCGAGGGGCCGTTGCCGGATCTTGTTGCCGGCAGCATCGTGGTGTCGCCGACTCAACCGGTTCCGACCGAAACGATCAACATCTCGGCCACGATTACCAACCAGGGTGAGGCGGAGACGCCCCCGACCGTTCCCGTGCGGTTCAGCGTGGACGGCGCGGCACTGGAAACAGTCAATGTCGGACAACTCGAACCGTCCGAATCCGCCACCCTGCAAATCACGGCAGGTCCGTTCCAGGCCGGGGGCCGCACGGTCGATGTGACCGCGGATCCGGACGGGGTAATCGACGAGATGTCGGAGGACAACAACTCGGCCGGCGGGTCGTTCCGGGTCCTGGCGCAGCCATCGCTCGAGTTGAACACGCCGGTGACCGTGTCGTCGAGTACGGTCCAGGAGGTGCTGCTGTTCCGCGTCGACATCACGGAACCGTCCGACGAGGCGCTGAACATCGTCCTTTCCGGAGGCGCGGGCGACGCCGACCTGTTCGTCCACTATGGCGACCGCCCGCGACACACGGACCACTACCGGTGCAACAGCGGCAACATCGACACTAACGAGTCCTGCCAGATGGTGCCGACCCGGGTGGGCACCTATCACGTCGGCGTGCTCGCCTTCTCGGCCTTCGGTCCTTCAAACCTCGTGGCAACGGTCGGGGGCAGGCCTGTAAAGGCATTCGACATTGAGCTGGAGTTCCTGAACAACGGCACGCCTTCGCAGGACAGCATTGTCAGGCAGGCCGCCCAGCGCTGGGAGGGTGTGATGGGACGGGAGGTTCAGGACTGGCCCTACTTCCAGGAGGAAGATGGAGCCCTGCCGGCGAACGGGTGCTTCGCGGGCCAGCCGGCCGTCGCGGAATTCATCGATGACATTCGCGTCTGGATCTCCATCGACTCCATCGATGGGGTGGGGAACGTTGTCGGTTCCGCCGGACCGTGTCACGTCCGGGCCATTTCATACGGCTTCGAGACAATCGTCTCGACTCCGACTGTGGGGGCCATCATCCTGGACGAGGCCGATGTGGCACAGATGGAGTCCCAGGGGTCGCTTCTGTCGGTGGTCACCCACGAGCTGGCGCACGTGCTCGGCTTCGGCACGATCTGGGAGATTCGCGACTGGCTCCGGGATCCCTCCATCATCAACCCCGGTGCCGACACTCACTTCATTGGCCCGGTCACGATTCCGGCCTTCGATGCCGTCGGTGGAGGCGGCTATGCGGGCGCCAGGGTGCCCGTCGAAAACGGCGGTGAACAGGGGTCCGCCGACACGCATTGGCGACAGTCGGTATTCGGCGACGAACTGATGACGCCGTTCCTGACGGGCGACTCCCATCCGCTGAGCCTGGTCACCGTCGAGTCGATGTATGACATCTGGTACGAAGTCGATCTGAATGCGGCCGACGCGTTTACTCTGCCCAGCGCAGGCAGGGCTGGATTGGCGAAGCCGCGTGGGCCGTTCATCGACCTGAGCAACGACGTTGCCGACTGGCCGATCCGGGTGGGTGACCAGAAGACGGGGCGATCGATCAAGGTGATTCGCCCGCCGCGGGGCAGGTAGCCACCGCCCCCGTTTGGGGGAGAGGGGGGCGTACCGGATCACGGGTGCTTCGGAATCGCGTCGTTTCACCTGTTCCGCTACGGCGGACCGGCCATTCCTGGAGTTGATGATGGTGTCATTGTTTCAGAGTCGCTGAGCGTTTCTGCCGTGTGCCTTTATTATTCATGATTCACGCCGCTGGTTGGATCCCAAATATGTAGCTATACGCTATACCGGATCAATGCCATGGCATCAACCCACAGTGGCATCCCTGCGTCAGTTGTGTTTGAGAGAAGACAACTGGCACTTTTAACGCACATTGCGCAGGTGGCGGGTTTGATGCAACAGGGAGAAGCGGGATGAACGACGTGACGAAACGGGTCGGCGGGCTGGTGTGGGCCGTGTGCCTTCTGCTGCTGGCGGTGGCCGGATGCAGCGACGATGATGGGACCAGGGCCGTGGAGCCCGTGCCCACGACGGTCGAGATCACGCCCGCCTCGGCGCGGTTGACTTTCATCCGCGCGACACAGGGTTTCACAGCGGTCGTTCGCGATCAGGACGGCAAGGTGATGTCCAGCGCGGACGTGAGCTGGTCGAGTTCGGACGGGGAGGTCTTTACGGTAACCGGGAGCGGTTCGGGCGGGACGGCGACGGCGGTGGGGAACGGTATGGCCGAGCTGATGGCCGTCTCCGGGCAGGCGAGCGGGACGGCGGCGGTGGAGGTCCGGCAGCGCGTTGCGCGCCTGGAGGCTGTCTCGGGGGACGACCAGCAAGCGGTCCGGGGCACGAAGTTGGCCGAACCTCTCGTCGTGCGATTGCGAGACCAGGGTGGAACGCCCGTCGAGGGAGTTCCGGTCACCTTCCGGCCGCGCCCTGGGCACGGCTCGGTGAGTGCGGGCCAGGTGGAGACGGGAGTGGATGGTACGGCGTCGACGGAATGGACCCTGGGAGTGGCGGCTCCCCGCCAGTCGCTGGTGGCGGCTGCCGACCAGCTCAACTACCGTTTCAGGGCCACGGCGATAACCGACGCTCCCATCCCGGATCTCGAATTCAGGGCCGTGACGCTCTCGCGGGACGATCCGACCGTTCTGGAAACCGTGGACGTGATGGCCGAAATCGTCAACCTCGGCGACGGGGCGACGCCACCCACCTTCAAGTTGGCGGTCAGCGTCGACGGGCAGGTGGTGGGGACGGTGGATGTCGGCCAGTTGGCGGCTGGTGCCACGGGCAACGCGGTAGTCACCGTCGGTCCGTTCCCGACAGGAAGGCACACGCTCGACCTGGTGCTCGACCCGGACGGCGAATTCGAAGAGTGGGAGACGGCCAACAATTCGGCCTCCGTGGAGGTGGTTGTCGTGAACCAGGACAGGCTCGCGCCCGGGGAGTCGGTGACGGTCTTCTCGGAGGAAGCGGGGTCGGTGCTTCTCTTCCGCATCGATGTGGAGGAGGCGTCGGACGAGGCTCTCAACATCGTGCTCTCGGGAGGAGCGGGTGACGCGGACCTGTTCGCGCACTACGGCGACCGGCCCGGTCATACCAACGACTACCGCTGCAACAGCGGCACTTTCACCACCGACGAATCCTGCCAGATGGTCCCGACCCGGGCTGGCACCTACCACGTTGCTGTCCTGGCTTTCTCGTCTTTCGGACCTTCGAAACTGGAGGTGACGGTCGGGGGCAGACCCCTGGAGCCGTTCGACATCGAGCTGGTGTTCCTGAACAGCGGAACGCCTTCGCAGGACGCGATCGTCGAGCAGGCCGCCGTGCGCTGGGAGTCGGTGATGGGGCAGGAGGTCCAGGACTATCCGGCCTTTGTAACGGATAGGCCCTTCGCCCGCAATCAGTGCTTTCGGGGCCAACCGAGCGTGGCCGAGGAGATCGACGACATACGGATCTGGATCAGCATCGACTCGGTTGACGGGGTGGGGAAGAACATCGCGTCCGCGGGGCCATGTCATGTGCGCGCTATTTCATACGGATTCGGCACGTTCTACTCGACTCCGGCTCTGGGCGCCGTCCTGCTGGATGAGGCCGATGTCGCGCAGATGGAGTCCGAGGGGACGCTTCTGTCGGTCGTCACCCACCAGCTGGCGCACGCCCTCGGCTTTGGGACGATCTGGAGAATTCGGGAATGGATCCAGGATCCGTCTTCGCCCGACAAGCCTGACGCCGACACCCACTTCACCGGCCCGCTGACGATTCCGGCATTCGATGCCGTGGGAGGAAGCGGCTACGCGGGCGCAAGGGTTCCGGTCGAAAACGGAGGGACAAGGGGGGTCGCCGACACGCATTGGCGTGAGTCGGTGTTCGGTGACGAGCTGATGACGCCTTATCTGACCGGCGACACCCAGCCGCTGAGCCTGGTCACCATCGAGTCGATGTACGACATCTGGTACGAAGTCGACCTGGATGCGGCCGATGCGTTCAGTCTGACTAGTGCCGGAAGGGCCGGGATGGCGATGCCGCGAGGGCCGTTCATCGACCTCAGCGACGACGTGGCCGACTGGCCGATTGTTGTGGGCGACCAGAAGACGGGACGGGTGCTTGGAGTGATCCATCCGCGCCGCAGGAGGTAGTCACACTCCTCAGCGCACCACCACCCAGCCGGAGCGGACGGTGCCGCCCTTGTCGGATGCGGCGGTGACCCGTACCGCCCTTTCGCCGCCCGTCGCGCGCACAACCCAGGTCACCGTGCGCGACGACTCGGTGACCGCTTCCAGGAACGGGTTCGACCCCGCCAGGTGGGGGATCACGGCGCGGGCGCGCCCCTCCACCAGCTCCAGCCCCGGATGGGTCAGCGTGACCGCCGGTGCCCGCACCACCTGCCGGTCGATCCGCCCGTCGGGCCGCTCCCGCCCCACCGCACCCCGGTCGGTGATGCTTGTCGGCAGGAATCCCGTGTTCGTCACCGTCGCCTCGACGCGGAAGGTGCCGTCGGCGAGCGCGGTCACCACCGGGTCGCTCACCGTGATCAGGGGACCCTGTTCGGCCAGGTAGAGGATCCAGTGCAGCTGCTGTTCGGTCTCCTCCTCCAGGAACTCGGGCGGGGGGTTCTGTCCCCAGAACTTCGAGTGCCAGCCGCCGATCTCGACCGCGCCCAGCTGCGGGTGGTCGAAGGCGGTCCAGTCGGAGAAGTAGCGGCCGCCCAGCTCCTCGTCGTTGAAGCGGTGCTGCTCGGCCTGGCTGATCTCGCCGTCGCCGTCGTAGTCGGTCACCCACGCCTCCGGGCCCGGCGAGAACTCGGGCACCCACCCGATCACCCCGTGGTCCCAGTAGCCCCACGAGATCAGGGTGCCGTAGCGGTGCTCGGTCGGGTGGGTGGCGCTCGGCACCACGGGACGGCCGGTCGAGCGGGTGTATTCCTCGCCCAGGTGGATGATCAGCGACAGGTCGATGGGCGGAAAGAGCGACGGGGCGGACGCCGAGGGCAGCCGGTACACGAACCCGCCCGATGTGTGCCCGTGGTAGATCCCGGTGATGTTGCGGTGCGCGTTGATGAATTCGGCCGCCGCGCGCGTCTCGGGCTCCGAAAGCGGGAAGTCCCCTGCGCCCGGCTGCCTGTGCACGCGCTCCCAGTTGCGCGGGAAGTTGCGGTTCATGTCGATGCCGCCCACGCCGTCCTCGTTGATGGTGCCGTCGCCGTCGTTGTCGATGCCCTCGCGCATCGTCGAGTAGCGGGGGCCGGGGCGCTCGCGCTGCGGGTCGCGCACCAGGATGCGGTCGTCATTCGGGTCGAGCACCCAGTCGCCGTCGTCGTCGCGGTAGCGGATCTGCGTGATCCAGCCGTCGCCATCCAGGTCCTCGGGGGGATCCTCGTCCGCCGTGCCGTCCTCGTCGTCGTCGACGGGGTGGGTGGTACTGCGCAGCGACTGGTCGTGAATGAGCGCGAGGTCGGAGCCGTCGGGGTTGAACTTGGGGCGGACGTAGAAGGCGCGGGTGTCGAGGAGCGCGGTGACGCGCGGGTCGGAGCCGTAGCCGTTGAGGAGGTGGCCGATGAGGTGCGTGGCGACGGCCGAGGCGGTGAGCTCGCCGGAGTGGAGGCCGCCGTCGACGTAGAGGGCGGGCTTGTCGGCCGCGGGACCGGTGGCCTCGTTGGTGATCGTCATGAGCATGAGGGGCTGGCCGCGGTAGCTCTCGCCGACCTGGTGGAGTTCGGTGAGGTGCGGGTAGAGGACGTGGAACTCGTGCAGGATCTGGTTGGTCTCGGCGGCCGTGTAGAAGCGGTTCCAGTCGACGGCGCCGTTTGGGGAGACGAGGGACGCGGACTGGGGGGCGGCGGGGG
>VXOC01000007.1 GCA_009840215.1 Gemmatimonadota bacterium
AATGATCCGGCCCCCCCCGCGATCTACACCCTTAAGATCGTCGGCAGCGTCAGATGTGTATACTCGACCGGGTGGGTGGGGGACTCATTTTGAATCCGGCAGGATGACTCCACCCGGGCCTGCCAGGGGGCCCGCCCAGGGGGAACCGCCGCCTTTGATGGAGTTCACCGGCACCAACACGACCGACTGGGTAAGCTCGGCGGAAGGACCACCGTGGTCCGCCGCAAGTACGGCGGCCGCACCACTGGTCACCGGCCCCGGGAACAACTGGATGTCACCGGCGGTCTCCGGGTGCTCGTACTTGCCGATGTTCCGCGTGAAGGGGTAGCCCAGGATTCCTCCGTTGTACCCCCAGCAGCGCAGTGCACCGGTCCGCATGATCGCGCAGGTGCCGTCCTGGTACAGGAAGATGCTGGCGACGGGACCCCCGACCCTGACGGGAGGCACGGAGGTGATCTGCTCGTTGTCTCCCAGTCTGGTGATGCCGGGAATGCCGAGCTGCCCGGCGCTGTAGCCGTCTCCCCAGCACCTGACGGACCCGTTTTCCATCAACACGCACGTGTGCCAGTAGCCTGCAGCCAAGTCGACGACGGGCGACTCGAAGAAGAGCGGCACGGTGGCGGCGGCGGTCTCGTCATCACCGATGTGCTCCGTCCAGTTGTTGCCGTGGCCCAGGTTTCCAAGGCCCGCGTCGCCCCAGCACCGGACGGCGCCATCGTCCATCAATGCGCACATGTGGTAGCCCCCGACGGCGATCTTCCTGGCCGTCCCCGGCAGTTCCAGATCCCCGGCATCGGACGGAGGCTCGTCGTCGCCGATTGGTTCGGACGTGCCGAAGGCCGCTCCGTAGCCGAGTCCGTAGGTCCGCCCAACCAACTCTTTCCTGTTCCAATCCCAGTCAGCGGCATTGATTCCCCAGCACCGAACCTTCCCGGTGTCGAGCAGCGCGCAAGCCTTGTAGCGTCCGCCGGCCACCTGGACGGCGTTGCCCCCCAGGAGTACGTCGTTGTCCATGTCCGCCGGGGTCTCGTCGTCGCCCACGTTGATCTGGTCCTGGTGCCCCATCCCCAGCTGCCCCGCGTGGTTGCTTCCCCAGCAGCGAACCCTGCCCGAGTCGAACACGGCGCACACGAAGTCGTCACCGCCGCCTATGTCGACCACGCGTCCGCTGATCCCGATCGGAACGGGACCCACATCGGCCACCGTCTCGTCGTCACCGACGGGTTGGCCGTTGCCGTAGCCGAGCAGCCCGCCTTCGGAAGACCCCCAGCAACGGACGTCGCCGGCCAGCGTGCGTACGCACTCGTTTGCGAAACCCAAACGGTACTGCAGGGCGTGCCCGCCAATCGGCATGTCGCCGACATCCCGCGGGCCCAGGAACCCCCCCGTACTCCTGCCATACGCCCACAAGGGCCGCGAGCGATCGCCCCAGCAGCGGACGGTGCCCCGGTCGGTAAGTATGCACATCACGTCGCTGTTGAACCGGCCCTCCACAATCCCATAGACCTCGACATGGGCAACCACCTCCTGCTCCAGGTACGTCACGCTGAACTCGCCCGATCCGCTTGCCGTCGCGGTGAGCACGCCGTCTTTAATCGCCAGCATCGACGCGTCGGATACATCCCAGGAATCAACCCAATCGGGGTTGATCGGCACAGCGGTTCCGCGGGCGTCGGTGAGGACCAGCGACAGCGGATGGGACTGGCCGAGCCCCAGCTCCCACTCTGAAGATTCCAGGGAGACCACCAAGGGCGGTTGCAGGACGTTGTACCGCGCGTATTCGCCCAGGTATTTGAAGGTCGTGGTGTCCCAGGCGCTCACCCCAAGGCGCCCCTGCCCCACCGAGCGCCCGGTGACGCACAACCGGGCGGAGGTGCTGTCGGATGCGAAGGCCAGGGAGTCGACGGTCAAGACCTCGGCATCGAACGATTGGCGGAAGATGTAGTCGAAATCCGGAAAGCGCACTGCGTCGCCATCCGAATCGCGCCCCGTCAGCTCCAGGCATCCCGATTGGCCCGGCACGAGCCAGTCGGGGCCGCTCCACGACCCGTTCACCCACTCCCAGCTGGTTATGGCTCCGTATCCGGAGAGGTCGCCGCTGCGGGCGAAAAGTGTGTCCCGGCCCGCGCGTCCCGCCTGGACCTCCGCCGTGGCGGTCAGGCTGTCGCCGGACACGTCCGTCTCGCCGAGTTGCGCACCGCCCTGCTCGGCAGTCGTCCATTGCATTCCCGGCGGAGGAGGCACGGCGGGATCTCCGGAGGCGTCCAGCAACCGGGCGGAGAAACCGATGGTGCGGGCCGGTTGGCCGACCCGGGAGAAGACCATGGCCGCGCGCGGCGACACCCGCACGGTCATTCCCGCCCCATCCGCCGCGCTGGCCGCATCGTCTGCCGCCGAAGCATCGCCAGGGGGGGCGGTCAGGTCGTCGTCGGACTGGCAGGCAACGGTCCCCAGGAGGGGCGCAAGCAGGGCAGAAGCTGCCAGGGCGGCGCGGCGTGATGACTTTCTCATGAACTTGTCCATTTCGGCTACCGGTATCGAACCAGTTTCCACTCCACCTGAGCATCTCCCTCGGTCACCTCGAGGTGCACGCTTCCGCCGATGCCCCGGGGGTCGTCAACCATGAAGTAGTAGTTCCCGCCCTCCGCCGACTGGCCTCCGGTAGCCAGTCCCCCACCCACCGTGATCGTCGCCCAGGCTGGGAAGTACTGCCACGCCCCGTGGATGAACGGGATATCGTACTCCGGGAGCCCTGCGCCGCGGTCGTCGAGAGCGAAGGAAACCATCCAGTCCAGCCGCGACTCGAAGGGATCCCAGCCGGGCACCACTTCGCGCATGCGCTCGATGAGTCCGGGGCCCTTGCCGCGACGGTCCCAGTAGTTCCAATCGGTGAAATAGTGCCCGTACCAGTCCTCGGCAGCTCCGCCAATGACTCGCCGCGTCGCGGAGGCGTAGGACTGGCCATGGTCGAAGACGAGTCTGGTGACGAGGAACCTCAGGTACGGGTGGCTCTCACGGTAGCCGAGCAGGAAATTCCCGAACCAGGGCAATCGCAGGCGGAAGCCGCGCAGGGGCACATCGGCGTTCCAGTTCGCATCCAGAGGTGTGTTGGTTGCGAGCCTGCTGTTCTCGTCGGCGAACCAGTTCGCGATCCCCTCGCTGGACCACGGACCGACGAACCCGGGGAGGTTGCGCCTGTCCCACGCATGGGCCAACTCGTGGGCTGCCAGGTTGTGGTACCACCCCTTGTCGCCCCAGTCGGCCGCGCGCATGTGCACGGTGGTCGTGGTCCGCTCGCCGTCGATGTTGTGAATCATCACGCCCGTGCTGGCATCATCGCCGCCATCGTTGTACATGACCACCATCTGCTCGTTTTTCGTATTGGTGATCGGCACGCGCGGCCCGAATACGGTCTTGTAGAGGTCCTGTACCCTTTTCGACCCCAGCCAGTTCATGATCTCGTCGAATTCTGCGGCCCTGGCGGCGTTCCATATCGAAGCCATGTCCTCCTTGAACACGGCGAAGACGATGTTGGGCGGATAGAGCGCGACCACGCGGAAGACCCCCGAGCGCCCTTCGTGCGTGTACCACTGGAACTCGTCGCCCACCTTCCACTTTTCCGTACGCGTGTCCAGGCCTTCCAAAGAGTCGCTCTGCGCCCAGTACATGCTCTCGTGAGACCTTGGGGGCGCGGGGTGCCGGTCATCCTCCACATGGGGTGGGTCAATCCGCCTGACGTCTCGCCGTGCGGACGGCTGGACCGTGCGGTCCGTCACCTCGATCGTGTAGGGCGCGCCTCCCCCGTATGAGGCGGGGCTGGGTGCATATCGCGAAGCGTCGATGGCGCTTCTTTCCACGCCGGCCAGAACGTAGGCCGCACCCGGCTGGGCCCAGAGACGGACACACGAGTCCGCTCCGCCGATCCGGAACGACTCGCCCGGATCGAGTACCGCGACCGGCCCGGCAAGCCTGTTGACCGTTTGCGGTCCCGGGACCTGTGCACCAAGAACTTCGACCGCTCCCGTCCCCACGGGATCCCCCGTGCACTCACCTCCGTTGAGCGGCGACGGCATGAAGCGCATTTCCACGCTGTCTCCGAAAGCCTCGAGGGCGGGCTCTCCTCCCACCCGGAAGGCCGGCAGCGCAATGCGGTCCACGGCATAGCCCCTGACCGTGACGACGTCGGTGTTGGGCCAGTCCACCTGTTCGAGAGACAACACGAACGGTTGGGGCGGCGCCACCTCGACGAGAAACCCCCTCACACGCTCGCCGGCGACGGTCGGATCGATGCGCACCGAGCCCGGGCCCAGGACCTCGACGACCACTCCGGGGGGAGATGCGCGGCGGGTCAGGTCGGCGACGGGCATTTCGGGCAGCCAGCGCGATTCCTCCGCCGTGTACGCCCAGCTCTGTCCACCTGCGTCGACCGGAACCACGATGGTCGTGTCCAGCCTCTGGACCAGGATACGGATCACCGTTTCCGTCACGACGATGGCGCTGCCCGCAACCCCGTCCACGGTTGCGGTGATTCGCGTCTCTCCGTCGCCCACGGCGGTCACAAGTCCATTTGCGTCCACTGTAGCAACCAGCGGGGCGCTGCTTTCCCAGGTCGCCACCGCGCCAACGACCTCGAAACCGTTGGCATCTGCCGCCGAAGCGGTGAACGTCGCCGTCTCGCCGACGGCGAAGAAGGCGTGGCGGGCGGGGGACACGGCGACCGCGGCGACCACCTGGCGCACCGTGACCTGAGCGGTGGCGGTCAACTGCTCGTACGATGCGCGCACTGTTGCCGTGCCATTGCCGACTGCCGTGGCCAGGCCGGCGGCGTCCACGGTGACGACATCGGTGTTGTCGCTGGTCCAGCCGACCTCGGTGTCCTCGACCGGATGCCCGTTCGCATCTGCCGCCGCCGCCGTGAAGGTCGCTGTGGCGCCGATGGCGGAAAGGGAGTCGACGGCGGGCGAGACGGTCAGGGCGACGACCACCTGGCGCACCGTGACCTGTGCGGTAGCGCTCAACTGTTCATGCGATGCGCGCACCGTGCCCGTCCCGTTGCCGACCGCGGTGGCCAGGCCGGTGGCGCCCACGGTGAAGACATCCGGGTTTTCGCTCGTCCAGGCGACCCCGGCGTCCTCGACCGGATGGCCGTTGGCATCGGTCGCCGTTGCGGTGAACGTCGTCGTGGCGCCGATGGCGAAGAGGGAGTCGACGGCGGGGGAGACCGTGATCGAGGCGACCACCTGGCGCACCGTAACCTGCGCGGTAGCGCTCAGCTGTTCGTATGATGCGCGAACCGTGCCCGCGCCGTTGTCGACCGCGGTGGCCAGGCCGGCGGCGTCCACGGTAACGACATCCGTGTTGTCGCTCGTCCAGGTGACCGTGCCATTGAAGGCGGCCCCGTACTGGTCGGTCAGCGTCGCGGTGAAGGCCTGCGTGTCTCCGATGGACGCGAAGGAGGCCGAAGCCGGCGAAATCGCGATTGCGACCGCCCGGGGAGGGTCCGGCGGATCCACTGGCGGGGGGTCGCCACCGCAGGCCGCAACCAGTCCCAATGCCACCACGGCCGTCCACCCCGAGAGAGTTCCGGGCGCTCGCCCGACCACCATCGACGTCATGATCAAGGTCTTCGCTCTTTATCGTGGGTGTCGATAACTCGGGCGTGATGCCTTTTCTCGCCGCTTATCCCGGAATGTAGCAATCCGTGACCACTGTAACAAGCGCATAGCCACCTTGCGTTGCAACCGTTCCACACCAACCAGTCACAGCCACCCTGCGGAGCACTGTGGGATCAAGTACGATGACCCGAGCGACAACTGCGCTGGCCACGCTGACCGGCCTCCTCCTGGCCGCGGGATGCCCTGCAGGATGCCCCGCCACCCGACCACACAGCTTTCTGACGAACCTGGAGAGGTTGCCCGCGACGGGGGCGGGGATCGTAGCGTTGCCGATGAAGATCGAGGGGGGGAGTGGTGGGCCGTTGCGGGTG
>VXOC01000083.1 GCA_009840215.1 Gemmatimonadota bacterium
GGGCGCCCTCTGTTTGCTCTCCCCCCCGCGCGGCCCCCCCCCCCCCCCCCGCCCCCCACCACGGCTTCGACGTCCCGCTTGATGACGCGGCCGCCGGGGCCGGATCCCTGCAGCGTGGCAATGTCGAGGCCGGCGTCCCGGGCGAGGCGCTTCGCGACGGGCGAGGCCTTGACGCGGGTGGGGGTGGTGGGGACTGTCGCCTCCACCGAGGGCGCCGTCCTGGTCGCAGGGGCAGGGGCCTCCACCGAACGGGCCGATGTGGCCGTCTCCGGGGCAGCAGTGCCCGGTGTCGCCGCCGGCGTCGCTGGCTGCGGGGCCTCCATCGACCCGTCGCCTGGACCGGCGTCCGGCGCCCCGTTCCCATCGGCCACAGCCCCACCACCCAACCCCGCCACCATCGCCGCGATGTCCTCACCCTCCGCGGCGATGATCGCGATCACGTCTCCCACCGGCGCTGCCGCCCCCTCACCCACCAGCACCTTGCGGAGGACGCCATCGCCCCGGGCCACCAGCTCCATCGTGGCCTTGTCGGTCTCGATCTCTGCGAGGATGTCGCCCTGCGCGACCGCATCCCCCTCACCCTTCAGCCATTTGACGACCTGGCCCTCCTCCATCGTCGGCGAGAGCGCTTCCATGTGGACCCTGGTTGCCATTGTCTCCCTGCTCTCAGTTGGCCGTCGCGGCGAGCAGTCCGTGGATGAAGCCCCGCGAGCGCCGGGACGCACCAGGTGTACACTGTAGTTTACATAATGTAATGTTGTCTTTACGTCTTAAGCCGATGGAGGAAGGCATCATGATATCCCCACCTCCATGTACAGAACCTTCCTGCACGCCTCCACAACCGCCTTCACGCCGGGCTTCGCCAGCTGCTCCAGGTTCTTCGCGTACGGCATCGGCACGTCGGCCTGGGTCACCCTCAGCACCGGCGCGTCGAGTTCGTCGAAGGCCTCGTCCTGGATCAGCGACACGATCTGCGCTCCGACACCCGCGAACGGCCATCCTTCCTCCAGGTAGACCACCCGGTTCGTCTTCGCCACCGTCTCCAGGATCGCGTCCACGTCGAGGGGCCGCAGCGAACGCAGGTCGAGCACCTCGGCCTCGATCTCCTCGCGCTCGAGCGCGCGCGCCGCCTGCAGCGCCACATGCACCATCTTGCCGTGGGTGACGATGCTTACGTCGTTGCCCGGGCGCTTCACTTCGGCCACGCCGAGCGGGATCACGTATTCCTCGTCGGGGACTTCGCCGCGCACGTTGTAGAGCAGCTCGCCCTCCATCACCGCGACCGGATCGTCGTCCCGGATGGCCGCCGCGAGCAGCCCCTTGGCGTCGGCCGGGGTGGCCGGGGTGACGAGCTTCACGCCGGGCGCGTGCACATAGTAGGACTCGCATGCCTGGGAGTGCTGGGCGGAAAGCTGGAGCGCGGCCCCGGTCGGCCCCCGGAAGACCATCGGGATGGGGACCTGCCCGTTGGTCATGTACAGCATCTTGGCCGCGCTGTTGATGACCTGGTCGAGGGCAAGGATCGAGAAGTTGAAGGTCATGAACTCGCAGATCGGGCGGAGTCCGGACATCGCCGCACCCACGCACAGCCCCGCGAATCCCAGCTCGCTGATCGGCGAATCAACCACGCGCCGGTCCCCGTAACGGGCCAGCATGCCGCGCGAGACCTTGTAGGCCCCGTCGTACTCCGCGACCTCCTCGCCCAGCAGGAAGACCGAATCGTCCCGGTCCATCTCCTGGCACATGGCCGCGTTGAGGGCCTCGCGGTAGGTGATCTCAGCCACGGCCGCCGCCTTCCGGGCCACTCCCCGGAGCCCCCGGACGCCCATCCAGGAAGAGCCGCCCATGCGGATTGATCTCCGCGTACACGTGATCGTACAGCGTGGAAGGGTCCGGCAGCGGCGAAGCGTCGGCGAACTCGGCCGCGTCATCGCTGGCCGTGCGTGCTTCAGCGTCGACCGCCTCGAGCTCCTCCTGCGTGAGCAACCCGGCCCCCATCAGCCGGTCGCGCAGGATCGTGATCGGATCCTCCCCCTGCACGTGCGCCTCGACCTCCTCCTTCGACCGGTACGTGCCCGAGACCGGATCGGACATGGAGTGGCCCCGGAAACGGTATGTGATCGCATTCACGAACTGCGGTCCCGCCCCTCCCCGCACCCGCTCCGCCAACTCCTCGAAGAACCGGTACGTCTCCAGCACGTCCTGCCCGTTGACCGTGTGAGCCGGGATCCCGTACGCCCCCGAACGCGCCTCCATCTCCGTCACCGAGACGCGCGAAAACGCCGTCCCCATCCCGTAGCCGTTGTTCTCCACCACGTAGATGACCGGCAGCTGCCACACCGCCGACATGTTCAGCGATTCCAGGAACGCCCCCTGGTTCACCGCCGCATCCCCCATGAAGCAGACGCAGATCTGGTCGCCGCCCCGGTACCGGATCGCCCACGCGAGCCCGGCCCCCAGCGGTATCTGCCCGCCCACGATCCCGTGCCCGCCGTAGAAGCCGACCGTCGTGTCGAAGAGGTGCATCGAGCCGCCGCGCCCGCCCGAGCAGCCGCCCACCCGCCCGTACAGCTCCGCCATCACGGCCCGGGGCGCGATCCCCTTCGCGATCGCCTGCGTGTGCTCGCGGTAGGCGGTGATCACCAGGTCGTCGGCGCGAAGCGGCTTGATCGAACCCGCCGCCAGCCCCTCCTGCCCGA
Source organism: Gemmatimonadota bacterium (assembly GCA_009840215.1). Classification (GTDB taxonomy): domain Bacteria; phylum Gemmatimonadota; class Gemmatimonadetes; order Longimicrobiales; family Gaopeijiaceae; genus Bin94. Next base: position 2,700 of record VXOC01000083.1, read on the forward strand.
TGTGCAGGTGGCAGAACCCGCCGATCTTGCCGATCGCGTACGCCTCTTCGGCCTTCTCCTCGAAGCGGCGGTAGAGGAGCATGTCGGCCAGCAGGCCGTGCAGTTCGTCCCTGGAAAAGCCGTGGAGACGGCTGGCGGCGGGGTCGCGCTCGTCGCCCGCCGCGGGCGCTTCCCCGTTCTTCACCGGGGCCTGCGTTGCGGGTGCCATCGGGTCAGCCTCCGGTTCCGGCCGCACGTTTCCGCCCTCGGTCCGCCCGAAGCTGGACGAGGGGCCTTGCCGGGCCGCCATTCAGCCCCACCACCTCCGCCGGCGCCGGCACGTCCGCCTCCATCACCTCGCGGATGCTCCCCGGCCCCCCCGCCTCCACCTCGCGCGCCTGCTCCTTGGCGTGATAGCTCGAACGCACCAGCGGCCCCGACTCCACGTGCCGGAACCCGTACTCCTCCTCGCCGACCCGCTTCCAGTCGCGGAATTCGCCGGGCGTCACCCAGCGGGCCACCGGGATGTGCTGCTTCGAGGGACGCAGGTACTGCCCCAGCGTGAGGATGTCGACCGCGGCCTCGCGCAGGTCGGCCATCGCCTGGCGGATCTCGCCCGCCCGCTCGCCCATCCCCAGGATGATCCCCGTCTTGGTCAGCATCGCGGGGTCGATGCGCTTGGCGCTCCCCAGGTACGAGATCGAGCGCCAGTAGCGCCCGCCGGGCCGCACCTCCGGGTGAAGCCTCTCGACCGTCTCGAGATTGTGGCCCAGGATGGCGGGCCGCGCTTCCATAACCGTGCGGAGCGCGTCCTCGTCGCCCTTGAAATCGGGGATCAGCACCTCGACGGAACAGTGCGGCAGCCGCGCGCGCACCTCGCGGATCGTCGCCGCGTAGATCCCCGCGCCGCCGTCGGCGAGCTCGTCCCGGTTGACCGAGGTGATGACCACATGGTCGAGATCCATCGCGGCGATCGTCTCGGCGACGCGGCGGGGCTCGTCCAGGTCGAGTTCGGTGGGCATCCCGTGCGCGACCGCGCAGTACTTGCAGGCGCGGGTGCAGACGTCGCCCAGGATCATGAAGGTGGCGGTCCCGTCCTCCCAGCATTCGCCGATGTTGGGACAGCCGGCCTCCTCGCAGACGGTGTGCAGCGACTGGCTGCGCATGAGGCGCTTCAGGCGCAGGTAGTTGGGCCCCCCGGGCGAGCGCACCTTGAGCCACGACGGCTTCCGAGAGGTGATGGGGATGGTGTCGATGCCGCAGTGGGCCGGGATCCGGGACGAGCCCTTCGGCTTGACCGTACCGGTGTCCTTGCCGGACGGGGCGTACCCGCCAGGTTTCACGGACGCACCCTCACGGCCCGAGGCGTCACCGTCGCCGATGTGCGGATGCCGGCCCGCAATCGCGGACCCGTCCCCTCTATTTGTGTCTGACGGAATCACTTCCGGCGGATCTCCGAATGGCGCTTTTCGTCCCCCGGACGCCGCTCCCCCATGGGTTCGGCTCAGTCCCCCCGGTGCTGCGGCAAACCGCCGGGGCCAGGGGCGCGGGGCCGTGAATCATAAGAAAGTCGACCATTTCGCACCACTTGCAAATCGCCGCGTCCACCTACCGCAACACGCCCGCCACCGCGATCCCGAAGTACGTCCCCACCGCATACCCCAGCAGCCCCACCGCCACCCCCGGCAGCATCAGGTGCCGCCACTGCCGCGAAATCGCCACCGCCAGCGCGCTCGAGGGCCCGCCCACCGCCGCCTGCGAGGCCACAGCCACGGTCCCCAAATCCAGGCGCAGCAGCCGCCCCACCCCCAGCACGAACACCGCGTGCACCGCCACCACGATCAACGTGAACAGGAAGACTTCGACGCCCACCGCCGCGATCTCCGACCAGCGGGACACGATGCCGATCAGCACGAAGAAGAAGTGGAGGCCCACCGAACCGAGCTGCATCGCGCCGCGGGCGTCGCGGAAGAGGGGCGAATGGCCGAGCGCGAGGGCCAGCGTGGTGAGCCAGAGGATCGAGGGGACCCTGGGCCAGACGTCGCCCAGCCACTCGGACACGAACACCAGGATCAGGCCGACGGCGACCAGGTGGGCGACGGAGAGCGCCGAGAGGCCCTCCCGCGCGAAGTAGGGGTGGCGGGCGTGGCGCTCGGATTCGGCGGCGGATGTGACCGACTCAGTTTCCGCAGGAGGCACCGCGGCCTCGACCTCCCCACCCCGCACCGGCGCGTAGAACCGCCCTATCCAGAGCGGGAGCACGAGGCAGGCGGCGAGCCAAAGGCCGGTCACCACCGCGTCGGCCGCGTTCAGCCCCGCGAAGAGCGCACCCGACAGCCCCAGTTCGCGGCCCACCGACACGAAGTTGACCGAGCCGCCCGAATACGTGCCGGTCAGCGCACCCGCCATGCGCATGGTGTCTTCGCCGAAGTGCGCCCCGTACACGGCGGCGGCCACGAAGGCGCCCAGGATCGTGCCGGTCACGGCCACCCCGAACGCCCCGACCATCCTGGGGCCGGCCTTCATGAGGTCGCGCAGGTTCACCGAGAGCAGCAGCCACGCGATCGCCACCGAGGTGACCGGCCCGAACACCGCGTCGTAGACCCCCGACCTGACCGGCACCAGCCCCGTGTTGGAGAGGATCGCGCCGAAGATGAGCGCCAGCATGGAGGCACCGACCTTCCCCAGCGCGGGGACGCGGTAGTCCAGCCAGAAGGCGAGCGCGGTCGCGGCCGCGATGACGGTGACCAGTGCCAGCGGCGACTCGATCATGATCCTGGATCCTCCGCGCCGGACCCGGCGACATACTCCTGCGCCTCCCTGCGCAGCTCCGGCAGCAGGTTGGCGTGGCCGCCCGCGTTCTGCGGCCCGTACTCGACCAGGCCTGCGCCGACCTCTTCGTCGTAGACGTCCACGAGGGTCTGATAGTGGGTGCGGGCCAGCGCTTCGTCGCCGAGCACGATGGCGGCCTCCGCGGCTGCGGCGAGGCAGAGGAGGTGGGTGGGCCTCACCGCCAATCCCGCTTCGGCAACCGCCAGCGCCGAGGTCCCGTCACCGGCCAGGGCGTGGAGGAGAGAGAGGTGGAAGCGGTCGTCCAGGGTGAGGGCGGCAATCCGGTCGTACGAGGCGATCGCCATGGGCAGGAAGAACTCGACCTCGGCCTGGTCGCCGCTCTCGAAGCCGGTCATGACGCGCCAGAAGAGGCGGTCGGCGGCTTCGCGGGGGGTCATCGCGTCGAGGTCGATCGCCGATGTGGGGCCGGGGGTGCCGGGGGC
>VXOC01000104.1 GCA_009840215.1 Gemmatimonadota bacterium
GAACTCCCCGCGATACCCGCGCGGATCATCCCCCTTCCCCTTCTCCGCCAGCCCCACCACGTCACCCAGCGTCAGGTCCCCCGCGTGCTTCGAGTCCCGCAGCAGCATCCCGAACCCCGCCACCGCCGTCGCGAACCTGAAGTCCACCGAAGGCTGCCCCGAACGATCCGCCACCGCCTGCTCCAACAGCTTGCTCCTCGTCCCGTCGGGGTCCTTGTAGCGCACCTTCACGTACATCATCTCGTCCGCGAACTCGCTCGCCGGCAGGTCGTCCGGCTGCGGCTGGTAGCGCAGGTCGTCCACCTCCTCGCGCGGCACCGCAACCCCCACGGGGACCACCTCATACAGCGCCGTCACCGTGTGCCCCGCCCCCAGCTCCCCCGCGTCCTTCGTGTCGTCGTTGAAGTCCTCGTCCGCCAGCAGCCGGTTCTCGTACCCGATCAGCCGATACCCGGCCACGCTCGCCGGATTGAACTCGATCTGCAGCTTCACGTCCTTGGCCAGCGCAAAGAGCGTCCCGCCCATCTCCTCGACCAGCACCTTGCGCGCCTCGAGCAGCCCGTCGACGTAGTGGAAGTTGCCGTTCCCGTGGTCGGCGATCTGCTCCATCTTCGAGTCCTTCAGGTTCCCCGTCCCGAAGCCCATCACGGTCAGGAAGGTCCCGCCGTCGCGCTCCTGTTCGATCAGGCGCACCATCTCCGCGTCGCTCGACGCGCCCACGTTGAAGTCGCCGTCGGTGGCGAGGATGATCCGGTTGTTCCCGCCGTCCATGAAGTGCTCGAAGGCCGTGGCGTAGGCGAGCTCGAGCCCGGCGCCCCCCGCCGTGCTCCCGCCGGCCTGCAGATTGTCGAGCGCGGCCAGGATCTTCTCCCGCTTGTTGCCCGGCGTCGACGGCAGCACCAGCCCAGCCGCGCCCGCGTAGACCACGATCGCGACCCGGTCCTGCGGCCTCAGCTGGTCCACCAGCAGCGCGAACGCCTTCTTCAGCAGCGGCAGCTTGTTCTCGGGCCGCATCGATCCCGACACGTCCAGCAGGAAGACCAGGTTGCTGGGCGGCAGGTCCTCGGTGTCGATCGAACGCGCGTGCAGCCCGATCCTGACCAGCCGGTGCTCCCGCTTCCAGGGCGCGTCCCACACCTCGGCGGTCACGGAAAACGGGTGCTCGCGCCCCACCGAGCCCCACTCGTACGGGAAGTAGTTGATCATCTCCTCGATGCGCACCGCGTCGACGGGCGGCCGCTCGCCGTCCTGGATGAAGCGGCGGATGTTCGAGTACGAGGCCCGGTCCACGTCGATCGAGAAGGTGGAGAGGGGGGCTGCGCTGACCAGGCGGAAGTCGTTCTCGGAGATGTGGGCGTAGGATTCGGTGTTGAAGTCGGCGGGCGGCGGAAAGTGGAGGGCCTGGACCTGGACCACGCGGTCCGCTGCGCGGAGCTGGCCGGGTTCCACCTGCCTCCTGGCCGCTTCGGCCTCTACCACCACCCCGGTGAGCGCCGCGCTTCGCATCAACTCCTCCGCCAAGGCGAACTCCGACGACCCCAGGTGGAAGTCCACCGTCGTCGTCCGGCTCCGAGCCACCCTCACCTCCCGCCGCTGCGGCTCGTACCCGAACAACTCCGCCACCACAACCACGCCCCCCACCGGAACGCCCGTCAGCGTGTAGCGCCCATCCTGATCGGTCCTTGTACGAATCCGTGTGCCCTCCACCGAGATCCGCGCAATAGGGATCCCCGCGCCGGTGACGGAGTCGGCGACCTGACCCCGAATGGTCCCGGTCTGGGCCTCGGCGGCGGTGGCGCCGCCCAGGACGAATACGGCAAGCGCAAGTCCCAGGGCGGTGGTGGCACGGTCTCTCATGGCGTATCGCATCGTCCGATCCTCCTTCTTGGCGCGGCGGGGCGCCGGTTACTCATCCAACCTTCATTTGACCTGATTGGACACCGCGCGTCCAGTGCAGGGTTGTCAGCGTTCGGATAGCCCGGGAGTCTCCGATCCTGACAAGTCGCGCATCCACGGGTAGTCCTTCACTTCTTCCGGATTGAGGGTGGAGGGGAGCACATCCGGGCCTGCGGGGAGTCAAGGTCCCCGCTTGCCGCAGGCCGCAATCACAAAGTAATCACGCCGGACTACCGCCCACCCCCCGCTTCCTCTCCCTGTACCCCTCATGCCCCGGCAGGTACCGCGTATGCCGCCGCACCACCTCGGCCGAGAGATCGTCGAAGTGCCGCTCCACCAGCGCGGCCGCAACCTCCGGATGCGCCTTCGACATGTCGCTCACCACCCACCCGATCCCCGTCTGAATGAACCGCTCACGCTCCCCCGCCAGCGCCGCGATCGTCTCCTCGATGAGCGCGTGGTACGCCTCATCCCGCACCACCGCCCGAAACGGCACGATCGCCGCGCGCCGCTGCCACAGACTCCCGGCCACCCGCCACCCCGCGATCCGTTCGGCCACCCCGCTCCCGCCGCGCCGAAGCAGCGGCCCCAGCACCCGCACGCTGAACCAGTCGCTCGTCGACCAGTCGAAGAACGCGCCCCCGGCGAAGAGTCCCTCCGCCACCTCGAGCAACCGCTCCGGCTCCACCCGCCGCACCAGGTACCTCTGCATGTAGAGAATCCCGGCGAACTTGTCCTCGGCCAGCGTTTCCTCGATCAGCGACCGGGCCAGACCCAGCTGCTCTCCAACCGGCAGCCGCCCCAGCTCGCGCTCGCGCCGCCACTCCCCCACGATCCGCGTGACCACCGGCGACTTCACCCCGCGGTACCCGATCGCGTGCTTCAGGTAGTTCTCGAACCACGCCTTCGTGGCGGGTTCCGCGACCGCGTCCAGCCGTCCCTGCAGGTCCGCGATGACTGCATCGAACTGCGGAATCCCCGCCACGGCTAGCGCGAGTCCCCCTCGAAGAACCCGTAGTGCTCCAGCATGAATTCGCGGATCACCGCGGCGGCGATGGCCGCGTAAGCCTGGCGGTTCGCGTCGTTGTCCCGGATCCCCTGGTAGTGATGCTCGATCTGGATGCCGTCGATGACCTCGGCGTCGTTCAGGGAGCCGTGGCGGCGCGTGTTGTATCCGCCGCGGAAATAGGGATCGTCACCGGGGCCGGGCACGGCCGGACTGGGGACCGAGGGGATATCCCGCTCCTGAAAGAGTCCTCCCAGCGAGGCGGGCCCGCGCAGCAGCCGGGAAAAGGGGATCGGGGAGGTGCGGCCGAGTTCGCGGATGCTCGTGCGCGCCACGATGTCGAGCGAGTTGAGATTGGCGTCCGGCCGGTTGAGTTCCGCGGAGGTGAGCAGGTATCCCAGCTCGAGGCGGTCGATGTCGTGGCCGTGGCCGTGGATGTCCAGGAACAGCCCCCTCTCGAAGTCGGCCGAGACCGTCGCGCGCGCCGTCACGAGCCAATCGTGAAACTCCCGCCATGCCTGCTCGGCGTAGGGGCTGTCCTGCGCGGCCTCCTCGATCTCGCGGTTGGCGTCGAGCTTGCTGCGGTGGAGGTGGGAGAGGATGACATGGGGCGCCTGTCCGGTCAGGTCGATCAGCGCCTGCCGCATGGCCAGTGTGAGTTCGAGCGAATTCAGGTCGTTGCGAACGACGCCGTAGCTCCGGTCCGGGATCTCGTCGGGCACGAGCCTCCCGCCGTGGGATGAGGCCAGGACGAGAGGCAGTTCGCCCGGGATGTACTCGACGTAGTCCCGCCGCCCGTAGTAGCGCTGGCCGGGTTCGTAGTCGGTGATGATCCGGGGCACATACACTTCCAGCTGGGCGGTCGCGCCGACCCCCCCGATCGTCGCGGTGACGGTCGTTACGCCGTTGGCCCGGCCCGTCGTGAATCCCCTGCTCGAGATCTCGGCGACCCCCGGCCTGTCCACCGACCACTCCGCGGCGGCGGTGACCGTCTTCCCCGCGGCGTCGTACGCGAAGGCCACGAACTGCTGCCCGCCCCCCTCGCCCACGATCAGCGCCTCCTCCGGCACGACCACGACTTCTGCCACTTGGGGCTCGGTCCCGCCGCCCTCGCACGCGGCCGCGAACACGGCGGCGGCGAGCAGGCCGGGAAGCGCCCACGGTGAGCGCACTCTCCCCTTCATTTGCCGTCATCCGGTTCAAGAGGTATGATTTTCCGCATCAGAAATTCATATGGAGAGTGTCATGCGCATTTCGCAACGGGGCCAGCTCACGATCCCCAAGCGCCTGCGGGACCGCTTCGGAATGAACCATAACGTCGAGGTCGAGATCGTCCCAACGCAAGCGGGCCTCCTGATCCGCAAGCGGTCGGCGGCGGAGCACCCGGTGGAAGGCGTCTACGGCGTCCTGGACCGGGGCGGCGAGAGCGATCGGTACATGAAGCGGATCCGCGGCCGATGATCACCGCCGTGGACACGAGCGTTCTGCTCGACGTGTTCCTTCCGGACGAGCGCTACGGCCCCAGATCCGCCGATTGGCTCCGCGGGGCCTACGACGCGGGTGCCATAGTGATCTGCGACATCGTCTACGCGGAACTCGCCCCCGCCTTCCCCGACGGAAACGCACTGGACGACGCGTTGCGCCGGATCAACGCCACCCGGTCGCCGGTCGACGCCGCGATCGGCCAGGACGCCGGACGCCGGTGGCGGCGCTACGCGCGGTCGGGGGGACGGCGGACGCGCATCCTCACCGATTTCCTGATCGGGGCGCACGCGGTGGCGACCGCCGAGAGCTTCCTCACCCGGGACCGGCGCTTCTTCAGGACCTGGTTTCCGGAGCTGGCCGGACGGATTCCGGGGGGGAGGTAGAAGGCGCCCCGGCGGCAGCGGACGTTCCCGGCGCCATGCAGAGGCCCCCAGGTGGCATGCAGAGGCTCCCGGCAGGTGCTGGGCCCCCGGCCCACGGCATCTCGCCCGCGTGGACCTGCAGAGGGCGCGATGCCCGCCGGACAGCTACCTATCCTCTCTCTCGCGCTGCCTTTCCTTCTCGACGAGATCCTCGACGACCGCCCTGATGTCGTCCAGGTCCTTGAACACGGTGACCCATTGGGCCATGAAGAGCGCCTCATCCACCGCCTCGATCAGGCGGTTGCGTTCGCGCGAAGTGACGGGAGCCGCGAATCCCCGCCGGTCGATCCCCGCGCCGTCGTCCGCCAGGATTCTCCCCGCCGCCAGACCCGGCAGCGGACCCAGGGTGATCCCGGGATCGGGGTGATAGTCGTTCAGTGGCACGTACATCACGCGGTGAAGCGGCCGCAGCACCGCGATCTGCGCGAGCGGACCCCCCTCACCCGCCGCCGCCATCCCGTCCACCCGCCCCGCCGCCTCCCGGAGACGCCCCAAACGGTCGCCGAGGTGTTCACGCAGCCGCAGCCCACCCCCCGCCTCCTCCTCCCGCGCGGCCACCGCCTCGGCCAGCGCCTCCACCTGCGCCGCCACACTCACCGGATAAACGTCCCCCGCCAGCATCTCCACCAGCGCCTCGGCGTAGAGGTCCGTGTCGGTCTTCAGCACCCCGGGGTCGATCTTGTCGTAGGTGTCCTCGGGCGTGTGCCACCACCAGTAGCCGCCGTCCTCGGCCAGGCGTGTGTGGTTGAACTGGAGAAGCGGCAGACCGACGCCGTTGAAGGCCTGGTCCGAGTTGCGCCCCGGCCGCGACGGCGAGATCTCCGCGCCCCGGGTCTCCCGCACCACCCTTGCCGCGAAGTCCTGAAACGCCTCCGACGCCGACGCGCCGAACCGCTTCGCCCCCGTCTGTCCCACCCCGTCGATATTCATATACGCGAGCCCGCGCGCGCGCAGGTCGGTGAAGAACTCGTCCGCGTACCACGTCGACCCCGCGTACCGCGCGTTGCTGTGCCCGGGCCACCACGCCACCCTCAGCCCGTGCCGCAGCCTGTTCCGCACCTCGTGAAAGGCCAGCGCAAGCACCAGCATGGCCGCATTCGACGCGGCCTCGTCGGTCGCGCCGTGGTGCCACCCGTCGATGTGGCCGCCGAGCACGACAAACGGGGCGTCCCTCGGCCGCACCGGCTCGATCGTCGCCACCGCCAGCCGCAGCGTCTTCCACCCCGTGGCGACCTCGGTCTCCACGCGCAGTTCCACCGGCCCGTCCGCCATCCGCGCCCGCAACTCCTCACCCGCGCTCCGCGTGATCTGCGCGACGGGCACCTCCGGCAGCCGGTGTTGGTTCATCAGCGACGGACTGCCCCACGTCGACGTCACGATCAGCTCGTTGAGACGCTCCTCGGGGTTGATGAAGACGACCGCCGCCGCGCCCAGCCGCTGCAGCACGAGGGTCGGCACGTTGCGCGGCTGCCCGTCCACGATGGCCACCCTGCCGCTCAGATCGGGCAGCTCGGCGCCGAAGTCCTCGCCCTCGACCACGAGCCGCTCTCCCGTGCCGACCTCGAGCCGCGGCAGGTCGCGCAGCGTCCCCATGTCGACCACCTCGCCCACCGTGCCCGAAGTCGAGGCCGAATACGACGCGGTGATCGCGGGCGGGGCGAAGTCGGTGCCGGGGATGGTGACCGCCGCCGAGACGGGGTCGCTGGCGTAGGCGTCGAGTTCGTACACCGTGACGGGCACGCCGGCCGCCTCCAGCGTGGCCACGATGGTGTCGATCGCGGCGTTCTCGCCGGGACTGCCCGACGGGCGGACGTGGTCGGTGATCGCGGCGGAGACGGTCATGAGCGCGTCGGTGGTGACTGCGTCCCTGACGTCCCGTGCGAGGTCGTCGAGCTCTTCGGGTGTCAGTGTGGGGGCGGGGGCCGAGCAGGCCTGGAAGGCGAGCGCAACCATCGCCGCCGAAAGGCCCGCTTCCGCCCTCGCACGGGCTTTTTTCATCAAACCCTCAGCTCTCCGGCTCCGGCTCCCCGGTCTCCTCGGCGGGTTCGCGCCCCGGCGGGTAGAAGCAGTTCTCGCGGCGGCTGGTGTCGATCAGCTGCGTGATCTGCCACCCGGTGTCGGCCTTGTAGAGCTGGAACGACTCCTCGCCGCAGTGGGAGAACTCGTCGCCGAGGTAGAAGGCGTACTTGGTCCACATGTGGGCGAGGCGGCCGTCGATCTGCACCACCCAGTCCCAGATGGGCTCGTCGTAGACCACGTCGCGCGGCTGCCCGATCATGTCGATGAAGCCGTCGGCGGGGCGGAATGTGATGCCGTCGTCGTCGGCGCGGCCGAGGCGGGCGTCGGGGTGGAAGACGGCGCGGGCCATCTCGCCGTCGGCGGTGCGCATGGCCTCGAAGAGCTGCAGGACGGCGGCTACGACGGCCTCTTCCTCGGGGTCGGGCCGGGCGGCCTCGGGTTCCGGCTCCGGGGCCTCGGTTTGACATGCGGCCAGCAGGGTCAGGACGGCGGCGGTTGCCAGGGATGCGATTGCGGGAGTCTTCATGGTGTTCCTCGGGGCATGGGGCTTGTGGACTTCCCAGAGCCTCTACGCTACCGGACCCCGGTTCCGCGCGCTATGCTGTGCGGCGCAAAGCCGACTCACCCGGGCAACCCGCGGACGCTGTCCGGTGCCTGTCCGCTCACGGGGGTGCCCGGGCAATCCGCGTCCACCAACCGCGACGCAGGAGCGACCCGATGCGCATTTCGCCCTTGACAGCCGCCGCCGCAATGGCCTTCCTCACCGCCCCCCTGCCGCTGACCGCGCAGGAACCCGCCGCCGCCCGCCCAACCAACACCCCCTTGGCCATCGTCGGCGCCACGATCATCGACGGCAACGGCGGCCCGCCCCTTGCCGACGGCACACTGCTGATCGAGGGGAACCGCATCACCGCCGTCGGCCCGAGCTTGTCGATTGAGGTCCCCGAGGGCTTCCAGGTCATCGACGGCGCCGGCCGGTACGTCACCCCCGGCTTCATCGACACCAACGTCCACCTGTCGCTCTATTCCGGCCACGAGACGCTGGTCCGCTACCAGGACCGCAACGCCGCGCTCACCCTCGAAGCTGCCCAGATGCAGCTCAAGCACGGCTTCACGACGGTGCGCGACAGCTACGGGTCGCTGCTCCCGCTCATGGAGATCCGCGACGCGATCGCGCGGGGCGACACGGTGGGGCCGCGCATGCTGGTGGCGGGGAACATCGTCGGGTGGGGCGGTCCCTGGTCGATCTCCTTCTCCGTGATTCGCCAGCAGGGGCTGACGCTCTTCCAGGAGCAGTTCAACGACTTCATCACGCAGGGGTCGGGCGAGGAGTGGATGGAGATGGAGCCCGAGGAACTCCGGGCCGCGGTCAACGAGTACCTCGATCTGGGGCCGGACTTCATCAAGTACGGAGGGACCGGGCACTTTTCGAACCCGGTCATGATCGGGTTCTCGCCCGAGGCGCAGCGGGTGATGGTCGAGGAGACGCATAAGCGGGGACTGATCGCCGAGACGCACTCCACCTCGCCGGAGGGGTTGTGGATGTCGGTGCGGGCGGGGCTGGACCTGATCCAGCACCCCGAGGTGCTCACCAAGGAGATGCCGGACGCGCTCGTGGCGGAGATCGCGGAGCGGGGAATCGTGTGCTCCATGTTGGCCAACACGATCACGGGCGAGGCGTGGGAGCGGCATCTGGAGAGGCGGGAGAGTTCGGAAGGGGGGGACGAGGAGGCCGGGAGCCGGCGGCGCGATGGGCTCGAGAAGACCTCGGCCGAAATGCGGGCCGAGCGGCGGGCACAGGGTGAGGGAATGGAGATCCGCCGCCGGAACGCCGAGAAGCTGATCGCCGGAGGGTGCGTGACCACGATCGGGACCGACAACTATCTCGGTGCGGCCCCCGAGTTCCGCCGTGAGAAGAAGCTGGAGAACCAGTCATTCGGGTTCGGGAGCGTGATCGCGACCGAGGGACTGGTGGAGCTGGGGATGACACCGATGGAGGCGATCGTGGCGGTGACCCGCAACGGGGCGATCGCCAGCGGGATGCTCGACGAGCTCGGCACGCTCGAGGCCGGCAAGTTCGCCGACGTGCTGGTGCTGGGCGCGAACCCGCTCGAGGACATCGCGAACATACGGGCGCTGGAGGCGGTCATCCGGGACGGGCGGATCGTGGACCGGGACGCGCTGCCGTACGAGCGGATATTCTCGACCCCGGGGAAGGGGCACGCCTGGGAGTGAGGCTGACGCGGGGCGTGTGAGCGGGTGCCCGCCCTGTTGGTGTCCGGCTGCCTCAGTCCTTCTCGCGGAGCGGCGCCAACGGCGGATTCCACTGCTCCACACCCGGCAGCCGCCGTCCCCATGTGTTCCCGTACCCATCCCCCTTCCCCAGCAGGAAGCGGATGATGAGGCGGTGCAGCATGTTCATCTTCGGAATCAGGCCATGGAAGCCGACCAGACTGCTCAGCGTGCGATCGCGCAGCTCCCAGTAGCCGAAGTCGCGGGGGGTGACGCAGACCAGCCGGGACTCCTCGAGGAAGGGAGGGATCGCGCCCCGCAGGGGGACGGTGCCATCGCCGGTGTCGCGCCGATCTCCCTTGCTCTTCGGATCCCAGTCGTTGCGCCGTTCGTCGGACCTGAGGTCGAAGCGTGGCGCGCCGGTGTCGTCGCGATCGACGCGAAGGCCCACGCGGGTCTCGCAGTCGGCGCCCGCGATGGCGAGCCAGTGGTCTCTGCGGAGCAGGTCGGAGCGGGATTCGGCGTTCGCCGGATCGGACAACTCCAGCCCGAGGATGCGGTCCCGGTGCGCACGGGCCTGATCGAGCATGGCCTGGAAGAGATCGCCGGCCGAGACGTTCCAACCTGCCACCTGGGCCGTGATCGACCCGGCCACGTTGGGCTGCCAGGCGGCGTGATGGAAAAGGTCGGTTTGCAGGCTGTCGTCGGCGACATCGAGGCCACCGAATCCCGGAAGGAGGTGGTAGAGCGCGGGAGTGAGGCGCGCCATGCGGCGTTCCCGCGCATTGCCGGAATCGTCGCCGAAGTCGGCGGTGCCGGTGGCGACCTTCAGGACTGCCTCGAAGGAGCCCTGAAAGGGGGTGGCGAGGGTGACGACCCTGTCGACCTTCGCGGCCGTGTGGCGCGCGATATGCCCGGCGATGATCAGGCCGCCCATGGAGTGGCCGATCAGGGTGACCGTGGGGTGGTCGCGGTAGCCGCTGTCGTCGCGGTAGTGCCGCATGAGGAGCGTGCGGTCGATGACTTCGTCGACGAAGGCGGCCAGACGTTCCTCGGTACGGTCGAGAGGCATGCGCCAGTCGTAGCCGAAGGGAAAGACCGGTACGGGCGCGCCGCCGTCGTCGGAAAGGCCGTCGCGGAGTTCCTCGACAAGGTCCTTGTAGATGAGGGGAAAAGGGCCGTGGGGGGAGACGCGGGCGGGCTCGCGAAACTCGTAGCGCTGGTCCTCGGGGTGCAGGGTGACGCGATCGTAGTGCCGCTTGAGGACGGTGGTCCATACTGCTTTCGGGGGCAGCTCGTACTCGTCGTGCAGGACCGATGCGGTGATGCCCGGGACAAGGATCACCGGTGGAATCATGTGGGGCATTTGAGACACCTCCTCCTCACCTCCTGGTTCGTCTGTCACCGGGACCTGTGGATTGCACTGGACACCCACACTAATCGCATCAGCCCGGTCTGAGGGACCACACTAACTTCCCGGGGGCGATTACCGCAAGGCGAACCATACCGGGCGAGATTTCGAGTCATTCGCTGATGATTATAATAATCTACATAAAACAGTATTGAGTATATTCTGACGCCAGAACCGCGGCATTTGGGTGACCGGAGCACTCGTGCCGTCATGGCCGTCCCCTTCTACCGGAAACGGGTCTGGGCTACATTCCGGGCGGATCGGAAGCGGGGCTCGCGTGTCCCCGGCTTCATGGAGCGAGGGGAATAGGGAGGAGATCGGGGGCTGCCAACATGCCAAATCGCACTTCAATAACGAGCTGTCCACCCGCCGCCATCGAGGAGGCGTTGCAGTGCCTGGGCAGGAATCTCCGCACCGCCCGATTGCGGCGGAGACTCCGCATCCAGGACATCGCGGATCGCCTGGGCACCTCCCGTTTCACGGTCGCCAACGTCGAAAAGGGGAAGCCGGGCGCCTCGGCAGCCGCCTACTTCGGTGTGCTGTGGGCGCTGGGACTTCTTGACGACGCGTGCCGCCTGGCCGACCCGGACCGCGACGAGGAGGGCAGGATTCTGGAGTCGGCCCGCCTCCCGACCCAGGCTCCGCGCAACCGGCGGCTTCATGGTGACTTCTGATTCCGACCGCTTCGTCTTCGTCGCTCTGCCGGGACAGAGCGAGTATGTCATCGCAGGCCGCTATCGTGTCTCTGTCGAGCCGGGAGGCGCCCCGCTCGGGGAGTTCGTGTACGGACGCACCTACCTGGGCCGACCCGATGCGGTCGAACTCGACCCGGCCGAACTCAAGCTGACCGAGCGGGTCATGAAGACGCACAGTGGCGATGGGCTCTTCGGGGCGATCCGGGACTCCAAGGCGACTTCGTGGGGTCGTCCGCTCAACCTTGAGGGGGAGGTCTCCAACGGAAACGAACCTGTGAATCAACTCCGATTCGAGCGCCCCGGGGCCGTTGTTATCGGTCGAGGCCACGAAGCCCCCGGCCCCACGCGCCGCATGTTAGCCATTGACGAACTGGGCAGGCTCCAGACGGCGCTTGACGCCGAGAGGGAATGGCGGAACGCATGCCGGGAAACGCATGACTCCGGGGCCCGGGACTCTTCGGTCAGGATCGCGGCGAAGGTGACGGTCGAACACGAGCGCACGCTTTGGGTGGCCAAGTTCGGACAGGAGCACTCGCTGTGGAATCAGGCGCGGGTCCGGCACGCGACACTGCAGCTGGCACGTGAATGCGGCGTTGACGTCGCTCCCACCCGGGTCAGGCGTGCAGCCGGCAGGGACCTCCTGCTCGTGCAACGCCCGGACCGCGAGTGGGCTGGCGACGGCTACGCGTGCAGCCGCATGATCCGCGGCCTCACGCTGCTCGGCACCGAGGACACCCCGGAGGAGCGGCGGCACTGGTCCTACCTGAGCCTCGCCGATGAGGTTCGCCGCACGAGCTCACGTCCTCTGGCGGACCTGCACGAACTGTTTCGACGGATCTGCTTCAACGCGGCCATCACGAATCTGAACGACGACCTCCTCCGCCCCACGATGGTTGCCAAGGGGCGCAGTTGGCGGCTTGCCCAGGCAACCGGCCCGGTGCCGACACTCCCCGTCGAGGGCGCCGGCGGCGATTTCGCCATGATCTGCGGCCCGCAAGGCCGTTCGCCGAGTCGTGAGAACATCGTGG
Source organism: Gemmatimonadota bacterium (assembly GCA_009840215.1). Taxonomy (GTDB): domain Bacteria; phylum Gemmatimonadota; class Gemmatimonadetes; order Longimicrobiales; family Gaopeijiaceae; genus Bin94. The sequence goes on from VXOC01000104.1 coordinate 12,195, forward strand.
GCGGGGCGGGACGGTTCCTCCTGGAACGCCCGGCGGCCGAAGCCATCTTCGACGGGGTTTCAGCGACGGTTCGGGCCTCGTGGTACACCGTCATGCGCCAGAGCGGCGTCAGCGAGGAAGACTGCGAGTTGGTGGCGCGGTCTATTGTCCACCGCGCGGACGACCGCTGATTCGGCGCGGGCGCCCGCGGCGCATCGCGGCTCGAATGCCCCGGGGGGGTCGTCCACGGACCAACGGGGGAGTTGGGTGCCTCGGAGCCAGCAGGGGCGAACGGCCAGTGTGGTATCCCTGGCAGGACTCTGTGACACCGGATCGGCGGTTAGGATGTTGATGATTTAATACGCATAACGTTGTTACACACTTTCAAGCAGTCATCATGCTTTCTGGGTCCTAAGTCGAAGGCAAGTCCGCCCCGCCTTGCGGCACCAGCGGAGACCTTGCATGGCATTCGTTTGGCTTACCACGATTATATGGGGACACGCCCGCGATGTCGCGGGCAAACCGACGGAATACGATCGACAACTCCTCCTGCGAGGATAGGTGAGTGGCGTGCGAAGATGGGGTGGCACCGCAGGCGGCATTGCGCCGGCTCCCGGGAGAAGTACCGTGACGATGGGCAACATTGACCCCACCGCCACGGTTCACTCCACGGCCAGCGTCGACCCGTCCGCCACAGTGAGGGCGGGCGCCATGATCGGCTGCAAAGTGACTGTAGGCCGCAACGCGCACGTCGGTGCCAACGCCATCATCCAAAGCGGTGTGCACGTGGGGGAGTACGCGACGATCAGGGATGAGGCCATGGTGGGACCGGGAGCGCTGCTTGGCCCCGGGTCGACTACGGGACGAGGCGCCAGGATCGGCCCGAAGGCCGAGGTGGGAACACGCGCCGTGGTTGGCGACCGGACCAACATCGGTTCGGGATCGCGGGTCTCCGCCGGTGCGCTGGTCGAACAGCGAACGACGCTCCGCAGGGGTGCGCTCGTTGACCGCGGCGCGAAGGTCGGCAGCCGTGTTTCGGTCGGTTCCCACGCGTGGATAGGGGCCGGAGCCCGTATCGGCTCGCGTACCGCGCTCGGGGCGCGAGTGGTGGTCGGATCCAACGCGGAGGTCGGTCACCGCGCCCGTTTGGAGCAGGGTGTGCAGATTCCCAGAAACGCGGTCGTGCCAGCGCGCGCGCGCGCGGTGTCGTAGCCTGTCATGTCCGGGATGAGGAGGAACGGGCGGCGCGGCCGGGATCGCGGCGGATGCCGGATCGATCCCCAGTCGGGGTACGCCTTCATCAAGGCCCACAAGGCAGAATTCCCTCTGGCGGCAATGTGCAGGGCGCTGGGTCTTTCGACCAGCGGGTATTACGACTGGTTGAATCGACCCCCTTCGGACCATTCGCGGCGTGACGCCGAGCTGCGAGACCGAATCCGGACCATCTGGAGCGACAGCCACGGCGCCTACGGACGGCCGCGGATCCATGCCGCGCTGAGGGAGGAGGGCATCCGCGTGAGCCCGAAACGGGTTGCCCGCCTGATGAGGAGCATGGGGATCCGTGGAGGAGGACCGTGGCCTCCGCGGTAGGCCGGTATTCGCCGGAGTTCAGGGAGCGGATGGTCAAGCTCGTGAGGGCCGGGCGCAGCCCCGGGTCCCTTGCGAGGGAGTTCGCGCCCTCGGAGCAGACGATACGGAACTGGGTCCGGAGTGCGGACCAGGACGAAGCATGGCGCGGCAACGGACTGCCGGCTGAAGCGCGGAAGGAGTTGCTTTGCCTGAAGCGGGACAACCGGCGACTCAGGATGGAGCGTGACATTCTCAAGCGGGCCGTCCGTTGGTTTGCGCGGGAGAACGGCGTGGGGCCGGGAGGCCGCAGGCACGCTCTTGAGGAGCGCGAAACATGTGGATAGGAGTCCGATTCTTGACCGTTGCGAGGAAACCTGACGGACGGAATGCCTGCCGAATCCGGCGGGTTGGTTTTCTGACGATTCGGGATGACCCGATGCCGTGGATGGTCGTCTTTTCCTGGCTTCGACCCGTGTACTTTCTTGGATGGGTTGACATAAATGCAAAAGCCCGCGGTGCTACCCCGATTGATGGCCTCCGTTCACATCATGGAACACCCCAAACGTCTGGTATACGCCTTAGCGGTACACCTAACGACCAGGGCCGGAAAGCCGCAAATCTGGCACCGATTTTGCCCCTGAGATGACACATAATCCAGGCTCCCGCGAGTGGGGGCTGCACCTCAACACTTCTCAAACTGGAGAAGAACAAGCATGAACAGACTCAAGCTACTGGCGGCAGCCATGTTGCTTGCGCTCCCGATCATCAGCGCATGCGGGGAGACTCCTCCTCCGCCTCCGCCGACCGGCTCGATTGACGGGCTGGTATCGATCGAGGGCCAGGGGATCGACGGAGTTTCCGTCACCCTTAGCAACGGCGCGACCGTCACCACGGCGAACGGAGGCATGTTCCGGTTCGACGGCGTCGAAGCCGGAGCATACACGGTCACCATCAGCAACTACCCGGACGACGCGAGCTTCAACCAGACGTCGGCCGCGGCGACGATCGCCACGGACGGCGAGAACGTCACCGTCAACTTCCCGGGCACGTGGATCCGCACTGCCGCCATCATGGGGGCAGTGACGGTCGAGAACGAGGGCCTCGGCGGTGTGACCGTCAAGCTCTCGGGCATGAGTGATTCCGAGACCCTGACGGACGGCAGCGGCCAATATGCGTTCAGCGGCCTGCGCGCGGGGAACTACACCGTGCAGATCTCGGGGTTCGACGAGGAGGACGTCGCCTTCGGCAGCACTTCGTCGACCGCGATGGTGGCCGTAGGCGAATCGAAGGTCGTCACCTTTGAGGGCACCTACCTGCGGAGCTCCGCGATCACCGGCCAGGTCACCGTCGAGAACAACCCCCTCGAGGGCGTGACCGTCAGCCTGCAGGGCAGGGGCGAGGACCGGACCGCGACGACCAACGGCGCGGGCCAGTTCACCTTCGGCGAGCTGCGCCGGGGTGACTACTCCATCGGGATCACCAACCCCGACGCGGACGAGTACAGCTTCGAGGTGACGTCGAAGACCATCACGGTCGCGCACGGCGAAACCGCCAACGTTCCGTTCGAGGGTATCCTGCTGCGCACCGCATCGATCATCGGTACGGTCACGGTCGAGGGCACGGGACTCGGCGACGTCAAGGTCACGATCACCGGCGGACCGGACGGCGAAGAGTTCGACGCGGTGACGAACGCTGCCGGACAGTTCTCTTTCACGCGCCTGCGCGCGGGTGAGTACTCGGTCGGCATCTCCGGCTTCGACGACGACCTGTACGGCTTCGAAGTCACCACCTCGACGGTCACGGTCGAGCTCAAGGAGACGGCCACGGTGCCGTTCGAGGGCATCGATCTCCGCACGGCGGGGATCCAGGGCACGATCACGGTCGAGGGCCATCCGCTTCCCGGTGTGACGGTCACGGTGACCGGCGGCCCGAAGGACGAAGAGCACACCCGCGTCACCGACGACGCCGGCCACTACATGGTCGACCAGCTGCACGCCGGTGACTACGCGGTCGCGATCTCGGACTTCGACACCAACGAGTACGGGTTCGAAGCCACGACGCGTACGGTCTCGGTCGGCCTGCGCGAGACGGCGACGGTTGCGTTCCAGGGCGACCTGCTGCGCACGGGTGGGATCAGCGGGCGGGTGGTGGTCGTGGATCCGGACGTCGGCCTGGACGGCATCACGGTGACGCTTTCGGGCGACGCCGACATGACCGCGATGACAGCCGACGGCGGGCAGTACGCCTTCAGCGGCCTGGCCGAGGGCGACTACACGGTCGCGATCGAGGGCTGGGACGAGGTGGCGTACAACTTCGACATGACCGAAGTTGATCGGCATGTAGCCAAGGACGGTTCGGAGATCGTGAACTTCGAGGGCACGCACACGCGGACCGCTTCGGTCTCGGGGTACCTGTTCCTGGACGAGGTGGACGCCGACGGAATGCTCACCGAAGGCGAGCCTCCGCTCGCGATGACCGCTGAGATGATGACGGCGCTGGCGGAGGCAGGCATCCCCGGCGTCCCGTTGCTGCTGCAGGGCCCGGGTGTGAACGACGTGCAGTCCGGGTTCGTCATGCCGGACGGCTCCTACGCCTTCGAGAAGCTGATGGCGGGTTCGTACCGCGTGCTCGTCCACATGGATGCGGAGGGACTGGCGGAAGCGATCGCCCAGTTCGGCTTCCGCTTCGCGGGTGAACTCACCGGACAGGTGGTCAACGTGGACCCCGGGATGGCCGCCACCGTCAACTTCCCCTTCCGGATCGTCATGCAGACGATTTTCGCGGGCGCGGTAATGGGTAACGCCGAGGTCGCCACTCGGCTCCCGGTGCCGGGTGTGACCCTGTCGATGTACCCGACCGCCGAGGACGCGGACGACGGCACCAACATGCTCGGCGAGGCGTTGACCGACTCGACCGGCGTGGCGCGGTTCGACTTCGCGCGCGACATGGACATCGGTCCGGGCGGGCAGGGGACCGACCACCTGGTGTTCATCAAGGCCACCGGGATCACGCTGCCCGGCCTGGTGGTCTCCGAGAACGCACACATCGAGGTCGAGTACGCGGCGGTCGACCGGGTCAGCAGGGCACCGGCGGCGGTGCGCATGCTGAACACGATCGCCAACTTCCAGTGGTGGGTGAAGAGCAACGCCAACGCCCGCGACGGTAACGAGTTCCTCGAAGGCTGGATGGCCACCAACGGTGTCGCGACCGACGCGGACGGTCTGGCCACCCTCACGGTCCCGGTCGACGTGGACAGTCTGCCGGTGACCTTCGAGGTCACGATGGCCGAAGAGCAGTCCGATAGCGTCGACATGGGCGAGGTGTGGACGCAGTCCGACACGCTCACGCATACCCACACGGGTCTCGAGCATCCCTTGCAGCTGAGCGGTCTTCCAGCAGACCCGGCCGACCTGGGCGCCATCTACGTCACCTACGAGACGCAGAGGCTGGTGCTGGGCGTGTACCGCGAGACCGACGACTTCAACGGGTTCACCAACTACGTGAGCCCGGTCGTGGGCGGCGACCACAGGCCTGCCAACAGCACGGGCGCCGAGATGACCGCCGAGCTGTTGGTGCGCGGCGATCGCAACCGTCTCGAGACCCTGGAGTACGACCACGACCTCGACGACGAGACCGACATGATCGAAGCCAGGGGCGACTTCGGCGATGGCGGCCTGCTCACCTTCACGCACCTGCCCGCCGACGAAAGGATCACGGTCCGCTTCCGGATGGGCTCGTCGGACCGGGTCATGGTTTCGCCCTACGCGGACATCGAGACCTTCGGCGACGATCTCGACCTCGGCATGTCCCTGGGTTCCTTCGGCGCGATGAGCGGCGGCAGCCCCGAGGTGCGGCTCTGTTCGGCGTCGGCGGTCGACACGAGCGACGATTGGTGCGCCACCTACGGGTACCAGTGGGCGACCGGCGCGATCAGCGGCACGGTCGGCCTTCACAGCGGCAACAACATCTCCGTCGAGCCGACGACGGGCCAGGGCGCGTCCAGCATGAGCGACACCACCGGGGCCGGCGGCGACTACGCGTTGACCGGCCTGCAGGACGGAACCTACGAGGCTACGGCCGCGAACAACGACGGCGACTACCGACTCAACGGCACTCCGACCCGATTGGATATCGAGGTGTACCACGACGAATTCGCCGATGAAGAGGACGAAGACCAGGCGGATTCCGCCTGGGCCGGCCGAAGGGCGCAGATTACCGAGGACTGGGGTGTCACCAGAGTCGGCCTGAAGATCATGGGTTACGTCGCCAACGACGCCAATCGCGACAACCTGATTCGGGGCGACGAGGCGGTCGCCGGCGTCACATTGCGGCTCTTGACGGACGCGACGTTCTCCACGACGACGGGTGCGCTGACCGGTGGCAAGGAGGTCACGACCACGGAGACCGACGCCAGCGGGTTCTACTCCTTCGATGCGCTTGACGGCGACGGTACCGAGTATTGGGTCCACGCCGTCTCGACCGATGAATACTATGCGCTCCGTCAGCTTACGGGAGCCTGGAACGTCTCCGGAAGTCACGAGGCGTACGACTATCCGGCCCTGCCGGCTGCGCGCGACGTAAACAAGCCCTACTGGATACCCGAGTCGGCCAGCTCAGGTAACAACACGTTCGACGTTCCGGACGCGGAAGGGGACAACTCAGGTACGCTGCTGGTGAACTTCGCCCTGGTCTACCGGAACGGGACGATCACGGGCAGCGTGATGAACATGAGCGGCTCCGGCGGTAACATCGATATCCGCGTCTACCGGTGCACCGAGTACGACACCGCAACGGGTGCCTGCACCCGCTCTACCACGGCGAATGAGTTGACAACCACCATGACCGGAGGATTCGAACTGCCGGGCGCGATGGAAGCCTGGTACGTCGCCGAGATCGAGGACCGGGGCTTTGGGGCGCCGTGCGTGGATGCCGACGGCGACCCGGACGATGACGCTACACAGGATCACGACGACGACGCGGGCACCGACCCGGAATGTGTTCCGGCCGCCACGACCGTCTTGGCGCAGATCTCGGGTAGCCGGGACGCCGCGACCTTCGACCCGCTGCACGTTTACAGCACGGCCGCGTCGGAGAACGACACGCTGGCCGACGGGGTGAGAGTGGCGTTCCGGGCCGTGGGCACAGACGACGCCGGCTACAACGCTGCCGATACGGCGGACGCGGGTTGGACCCGCGTCGCGGGCGCAGCGACGACGGCGAACACGACCAGTCTCGGAACCATCAGCTGGGCCTCGGAGAGCGTCACCTTCGTGTACCCGACGAACGCGATCCCCACCGGTGCTTCAGTGCGGTACATGGTGGGCACCAGCACCACGGCGTGCGCGGGCAACACCTGCACCCTGGAGGCCAACGAGACTCCCACCACCGCAACGGCCGTGGTAAACACCATCGAGGTCACGGTCACCGCGGCTAACGGGTACGACGACCACGTCTATTCGGTCTTGGTCGCGCGCGCGAATCCGGAGGACAACGAGCTGGGGACCACCAGGGTGCGGCGCCACAACGCCGACGACACCTATGCGGATGCGGGCGGTACCGGCACCTTCGCCGACCCGTACACGCTACAGACCGCAAGCTCAACGGTCACCTCGCTCAACCTGCACGTCAACCTGAAGAACCATGGTCTCTTGAACGATAATGCCAGGTGCGCGCAGACGCTCATCGTCAGGAACAGCGCCGACGAGGAGGTCGAAGCCAGCCAGGACGACGAGGATGACATCTGCGGGAACGAGCGGTACACGCTTACGGCGGCGGAGGGCGGTTCCCGCTACACGCTGCACGTGAGTTCGGAGGACGGGGTGGAGAAGGTGCACCACCTGGAGCTGACTCGAGGCTCCTAGGAACGCAGAGCCCTATCGCAGCCTCTTTTCTGACGACCCGCGGGAAGAGGTAGCGACGCACCCCCCGCCCGGCATCGATGCCGGACGGGGGATGCGTCGCCGGGGACGAAGACGATCAATGTGCGGGACGGTACGAGGAAGGGTGGAATGCTTGTGAAACCGCAGACTATCAGCGTCAAGTCCGTTTTTGTCCGTTGGAACCCACGGCGACCAACCACGCTACGAGTACGACAGAGGATGGCCTATGCCCTGTTGGTTCCACTCGCTTTCCAGGCGTCCGCAGCAAACGCAGAAAGCGGTGAGACCAATCCGCGGAATCGAGGCGACACTTCGGTCGTGGAGGCCCCGCCGAAGACCTCGATGAAACCGGCGGAGAGCACGGCGACAGCGCCGGGCGCGCCCGCGTTCTTTACAGCGACAGCTCTGTCCGACGTTTCAATCAGGCTGGATTGGCAGCCGCCTGCGGATACTGGCAGTTCCGCGCTGACGGGCTACGAGATCGAATGGACGTCGGACGGCCTCACCTGGACCGATCTGGTCGATCTGGACGACACGGAATTGACCTACACCGACACAAATAATGGACTATCAGCAGGTACGGTCAGGGTTTACAGAATCTATGCCGTGAACCTTTCCGGCCCGGGAGAGGCCAATTTCACAAGCGCGGTCACATTCGGCGACGAGCCGGGCCCACCCACCAATCTTGTGGCGACGGCAGACGGGCAAACGGCCATCGACCTGTCCTGGGACGCGCCGACGTACATCGGCAACAGCAGCCTCGTCGGCTATAAGATCGAGGTGAAAGGGCTGTTCACCTGGGACAATCTGGTTCAAAACACCAATTCGACCTCGACCACCTATAGGCACACCGGACTTACACCGGACACCACAGTCATTTACCGGGTACTTGCGATCAATGGCTCCGGGGAGGGGACTCCTTCGGGCGCTGTGGGCGCTACGACTGCCCCCGAGGGGACGCCCGGGCCTCCTACCAATCTGACCGCGATGGCGATCAGCTCGACGGCCATCGAGCTTTCGTGGGATGCGCCAGCCGATGAAGGGGATGGCAACGTTACCGGATATCGAATCGCACGACGGCTTCTGCCGATCGGTTCCTGGATGGTAATAGCCACCAACACCAATTCGACATCGACCACCCACACGGATACCGGAGTCGAACCCGATACCTCGTATCAGTACCGGGTGTCCGCCATCAATTCCGCAGGCACTGGAGACTGGTCGGCGACTGCCAACGCAACCACAAGAACCGGGCCTACACTTGGCGCACCAACCAACCTCACTGCCGAGGCGATAGACGAGACGACCATCGAGTTGAAGTGGGAGGCACCCTCGGAGACTGGAGGAAGTGCGATCAACGGCTACGTGATCCAAACATCCGTCGGTGACACCACGAGATGGACCCACGTGGCCCATACCGGCACAACAGATACCGAATACGTCCACGAGGGGGTCCAGCCGGGGACCACGCTGTACTACCGAGTCTTGGCGCTCAACGCTGACGGTCGCGGGCCGCCCTCCAAAGCAGCACGCGTGACCACACCAATCGGGCCAGCTGCGCCTGGCCCACCCACCAACCTGACCACCTTTGTGCAGGACCAGACAACCATCGAGTTGGAGTGGGATGCCCCCGCGGACACGGGAAGCAGTGCGGTCGCCGGCTACCGGATCCAGACATCCGTAAACGACACCACGAACTGGACCCATGTGGCCAATACCGACTCAGATCCCTATTACCTCCACGAGGGGGTCCAGCCGGGAGCCACGCTGTATTACCGAGTGTTCGCGATCAATGCTGCCGGTGTCGGTCCACCCTCCGAAGTAGCAAGCGCGACCACAACCGTATCGGGCACGCCTGGCGCACCAACCGACCTCACCGCCGACGCGAATGACGCGACGACCATCGAGCTTAAGTGGGAGACCCCCACGGACGTCGGGAATAGTGCAATCACCGGTTACCGAATCGAAGTGTCCGAAGACGGGGGTGGCAGCTGGGCCGACCTCGAAGACGACACGGAATCGGCGCAGACCGTTTACGAGCACACGGGGCTTCAGCCGGGCACCACCCGGCACTACCGCGTCTCGGCCATCAATGGGTCCGGCACGGGGCCTCCGTCAGATGTCGCATTCGCCACCACCACCGGAGGAGGTACGAGGTTGCCCGGACGTCCCACCAACCTCGTGGCAAATGCTGATGGGAGGACCACCATCGTTCTCGAATGGGACGAGCCCGCCGATCCGGGGAGCAGCCCGATCAGCGGCTACCGCATTGAAGTATCGCGGGACGGCGGCGCATCCTGGAACGATCGGGTGGCGAACACGAATTCGACGAACACCACATACCGGCACACGGGACTTCAACCCGGTTCGACCCGGCACTACCGAGTGTCGGCGATCAATGCGAACGGGACGGGTACGGCTTCCGGGATAGCCCACGCTACAACGCCCACCGGTACCCTGGGGTCGCCAACCAGTCTGACGGCCGAGGCTCGAGGTTCATCGCAGATAAACCTCTCCTGGAATGCGCCGACGGACGATGGGGGCTCGGCCATCACCGGCTACCGGATTGAGATCTCGAGCAATGGGGGTTCCTCATGGGTTGTCCTGGTGGCGAACACGGGTTCGACTACCACGACCTACGCTCACGCCGGTTTGGCGGCTGGTACGACCCGCCACTACCGGGTGTCGGCGATCAACGCGAACGGGACCGGTCCGGTTTCCAACATCGCACACGCGACCACAGGAGGCGACGTTACCGGCTCACCGTCGAACCTGACGGCGACCGCGAACGGTTCATCGCAGATCGATCTTGCGTGGGCGGCGCCCGCCAATCAGGGCGGCTCGCTGGTTACCGGATACCGAATCGAGGTTGCGACACCAGACAATCCCACCTGGGCCACCCTGGTCGACAATACGGGTAGCACGGCGACGACGTATTCGCACACGAACCTTCCTCCGGCCAGTACCTGGAGCTACCGAGTGGCAGCGATCGGCTCGTCCGGTACGAGCCCAGCCTCCAAGTCGGCAACCGCGACGACCGATCCGGCAGTACCCGATCCACCAACGGAGCTCACGGCCGTCGCACGCGGATCCTCCTGGATCGAGGTTTCCTGGAAGGCGCCCGTCGTCACGGGTGGGGTCGAAATCACGGGCTACCGAATCGAGGTCTATGACGAGGAGCGTTCACTCTGGACGATGCTCGAGGCTGACACGCGGAACACCGCGACACAATACCATCACCTCGATCTGGATCCGGGGAGCACCTGGAACTACCGGGTATCGGCGATCAATGAAGCCGGAGTGGGGACCCCGTCGGAAGTGGCCCGGGCGACAACAGACGCGGTGGAACCGGACGCGCCCACGGGACTGGTCGCCACGGCGAAAGGAACGTCGCAGATCGATCTGGAGTGGCGGTCGCCGGACTACACCGGAGGCGCCCCCATCAAGGGCTACCGGATCGAGAGCTTCCGGGAAAGCGACGCGCAATGGCAAGTTCTCGTAGACAATACGAGTTCGACCGCGACGACGTACTCGCATACGGGATTGGACCCGGCGAGCACCCGGCACTACCGGGTCGCGGCGATCAATTCCGCCGGGGCCGGACCACCGTCCAGCATGGCAAGCGCGACGACGGACCCGGTGGTTCCCGACGAGCCTGCGGGCCTGCACGCCACGGCCAACGGTGCCAGGCGGATCGACCTTTCGTGGAGGGCCCCGGAATATGACGGCGGCGCGCGCGTCACAGGGTACATGATCGAGGTGTCGGAGAACGCCGGAGCGGTCTGGAGAGATCTGGTCACTGACACGCGTTCCACAGCCACGGCCTTCTCCGACGTGGATCTGTTGCCCGGCAGTACGCGGCACTACCGCGTCTCGGCGATGAACGCGGCCGGATCGAGCCAGCCATCGGACGTCGCGTTTGCAACGACGGACGCCACGCCGCCCGACCCACCAGGACAGCTGACGGCTCAGGCCCGGGACCATTCGCAGATCGACCTTTCCTGGGAGGCACCCGACTTCGACGGCGGCTCCCGAATCACAGGGCACCGTATCGAAGTGTCAGACAACGGAAGAGACTGGACGGACCTGGTCGCCAACACGGGATCGACGAATACGTTCCACACGCACTCGGGTCTCCCGCCGGCGACCCTTCGCTTCTATCGGGTATCGGCGATCAACGAGATCGGCACCGGCGGGGTGTCGAACGTAGCAAGCGCAACCACCGACGCGACCGTGCCGGATCCGCCCACCGATCTCGTGGCGACCCCTGTTGCTCCCGGGCAGATCGATCTGAGCTGGGCCGCTCCCGAGTACGATGGCGGTGCTCCCGTGACCAGCTACCGCATCGAGGTCTCACGGGACGGCACGGACTGGACCGACCTTGAAGCGTCGACCGGAGAATCCCTCACGTCCTATTCCCACATTGGACTGGCGCCGCGTAGCACGCGGCACTACCGGGTGTCGGCCATCAACATTGCGGGTGCCGGCATGCCGTCGAATGTCGCGAGCGCTTCCACCGACGATCCCGTGGAGCGTGCGGGCCGCGTCAATCAAGCGCTGCTCCCGCATTTCACCGCGACGATGACCACGAGCACCCTTTCGGCGATAGCCGGCCGGGTCGAAGCCCTCGCCTTCGGCACGCCGGAAGCGAGCCATTCAGCCAATGCCGGCCTTGCTTCGCTCGCAGGCAGAGCAAGACAGAACGGGTCGGTCCGCGACTTCAGTACCGCTCGCCTGCTCGACGGGATGTCGTTCGTTCTGCCGCTTGGCGACCGGACCGACGGCCGGCAGGCCGCGCGATCGTTCCGGCCGGGTACCTGGGGTAGTGTGGCGAGCCACCGCATGGGGCAGCCCGACGATGGGACAGTCCGATGGGAGGGCGACATGCTCAGCACGCACATCGGTGCCGACATGCGCGTGCATCGCGGCATCGTGGCCGGAGTTGCGGGCACACGGTCATCTGGAAACTACGAGTTCACTGATGCAACGGGGGAACGCGAGGTAGAGGGGACCTATGAAGCCCGAATGACCAGCGTAAACCCCTACCTGGGATGGATATCGGCGGAGATGGGCATGGCCGCATGGGTCGCGGGTGGCTTGGGCTGGGGAGAGGTCGCCATCGAAGATGAGCTGGAGAGCAGACGCGCGAGCGACAGCCGCATCAAGACGGGCGCGCTGGGCGCGAGCCGCATCCTGTTGTCCAGCGGTGTCGCCTCGCTTCGGCTCCGCGCCGAGGGATGGCTTTCCGAAGTGGAGGTGGATGGGGGTGAGATGATGGATTCGCTGGAACTTCAGATGCGGCGGGCGCGCCTGGCACTGCAGTGGTCGCAGGCACACCGGTTCGCGACTGGCCAGCAGGTGTCGGTGCTGTTGGAGGGTGGCATGCGACACGACAGCGGTGATGGGACGAACGGGACCGGAATGGAATTCGGGGCCGGACTGCGGTACCTCAGCGCTTCCAGGCGACTCAGGATGGAAGGACACGGGAGGGTGCTGGCGACAAGCAACGCCGGCTACGAGGAATGGGGAATCAGTGGATCAATCCATATCGATCCGCCCGGGGGGAGCGGGGGACTGTCCATGAGGATCGCTCCCGCGTGGGGCGAAGCGGCGAGCGGAATCCGGCGACTCTGGGAGACGGGTGTGAGCGACAAGCCCGCTGGAGACATGGCTCCGAAGCGTGGTCGGGTCAACGCCGAGGTGGAGTATGGTTTGGCCTCATTCCAGGGTATCCCCTACAGCCGCTTCCATATCGCCGAGGGCGGCACCTGGGCCATCGCGACCGGAGTGCGATACGAGACAAGCCGGATGTTGGCCCTGCGCATTGAGGGCTCGCGCAACGAAAGTGCCGACGGGTTGCCGAGACACCGACTGACATTGGGAGGCCGCTTGCGGTTCTGAGATCGACGTGTCGATGCCTGGGCGACCGAACGTGCGCATGCTCGCGGCAGCGGTGGGAGGATTGCGGTTACCGTGCGTGTTTGCGGTAGCCGTACTACTTCCCACCACTGCTGCGGCTGTCCCCGCGCCCGGGTTGGGCAGTGGAGCAGCCATGGTGATGTCGTATCCCAGTGCCATGGTGGCCGGCGATTCCATGAGTACCGATGAGTCGGTGGTGGTCCGTGAGACAGTCCCCGGCGCGCCCACCAATCTGTTCGCCCAGGCGCGAGACACGACGACCATCGAGTTTGCGTGGGATGCCCCCGCAGACACCGGCTCCAGTGCGGTCACGGGCTACCGGATCGAAGTGTCGGAGGACGGGGGAACGACCTGGGCCAACCTTGACGACGACACGGAATCGACGGAGACCTCCTACACGCACACGGGACTTGAGCCGGGTTCGACCCGCCACTACCGCGTGTCGGCGATCAATGCCAGCGGCCCGGGGATGCCGTCGGACGAGGCGTCCGCGACGACCCCGACTCCTCCCGGGGCGCCCACCAGTCTGACCGCCGAGGCGAAAGGCGGAAGGGCCATCGAGTTGAATTGGGAACCTCCGGCGGACACCGGCAGCGGTGCGCTCACAGGCTACGAGGTCCTGTTGTGGGATGGTAACGACTTCGGCGGTTTGGCATTCACCGGACCGGCAAAGACCACCTTCAGGCACACTGGGCTGCAGCAGGGTACGACCTACCAATACCAGGTGAGAGCGTACAATACCGTCGCCGTGGGGCCACCGTCGAACTCTGCGTCTGCGACTACCGAGACTCCTCCTGGCAAGCCCGCCAATCTGGCCGCTGAGGCGCAAGACACGACGACCATAGAGTTGTTTTGGGATGCCCCCGCTGACACCGGCTCGGGTGCGATCACCGGCTACCGGATCCAGGCGTCAGCGGATGGGAGTTGGCCCTGGACCACCCTTGTTCGAGACTCGGAATCGACGCAGACCACCTACGAGCACACGGGGCTTCAGCCTGGTACCACCCGCTACTATCGGGTGAGAGCAATCAATGTCGGCGGCACTGGAGGGTGGTCGGACGTGGCGTCCGCGACTACCGAGTCTCCCCCCGGCGCGCCCACCAATCTGGCCGCGGAGGCGCAAGACACGACGACCATTGAGTTGAGGTGGGATGCCCCCGCGGACACCGGGAGCAGTGCGCTTACCGGCTACCGGATCGAAGTGTCCGAGGACGCGGGCGGGACCTGGGCCGCCCTTGTCGAAGACACGGAATCGACGCAGACCAGCTACGAACACACGGGCCTCCCGGCGGGTGCGACCCGTCACTACCGGGTGGCTGCGATCAGTGCCGTCGGCACCGGGCCGCCGTCGAGCGAGGTGTCTGCGACTACCAGGGCTCCTCCCGGCGCGCCGGCCAATCTGGTCGCCCAGGCGCAAAACTCGACGACCATTGGGTTGGAGTGGGATGTTCCCGCTGACACCGGCTCAAGTGCGATCACCGGCTACCGGATCGAAGTGTCGGAGGACGGCGGTGGGACCTGGACTGCCCTTGTGGAAGACACGGAATCGACGCAGACCACCTACGAGCACACCGGACTTCAGCTGGGTGAGACGCGCCACTACCGGGTGTCGGCGATCAATGCCGACGCCACGGGGCCGCCGTCGAACGAGGCGTCGACGACTGCAGGGGAGCGACCTGGAGCGCCCACCGATCTGGTTGCCGAGGCGCGGGACACGATGACCATCGAGCTCGGGTGGGAGGCCCCGGCCGACACCGGCACCAGTGCCGTCACGGGCTACCGGATCGAAGTTTCCGAAGACGCGGGCGGGACCTGGGCCGCCCTTGTCGAAGACACGGAATCGACGCAGACCACCTACGAGCACACGGGGCTGGAGCCGGCTTCGACCCGCCACTACCGGGTGTCCGCGATCAACGCCAGCGGCACGGGCCCCCCGTCGACCGAGGCGTCCGCGACTACCGAGTCTCGTCCTGGCGCGCCCACGGATCTGGAGGCCGAGGCGCAAGACACGACGACCATTGAGTTGAGGTGGGATGCCCCCGCGGACACCGGGAGCAGTGCGATCACCGGCTACCGGATCGAAGTGTCGGAGGACGAGGGCGGGACCTGGGCCGACCTTGTGGAAGACACGGAATCGACGCAGACAACCTACGAACACACGGGACTCCCGGCGGGTGCGACCCGCCACTACCGGGTGGCTGCGATCACTGCGGTCGGCACGGGGCCGCCGTCGAAAGAGGCATCCGCGACTACCAGGGCTCCGCCCGGCGCGCCCACGAATCTGATCGCCCAGGGGCAAGGCGCGAGGACCATTGGGTTGGAGTGGAATGCTCCCGCTGACACCGGCTCCAGTGCGATTACCGGCTACCGGATCGAAGTGTCGGCGAACGGGGGCGAGACCTGGACCGCCCTTGTGGAAGACTCGGAATCGACGCAGACCAGCTACGAGCACAAGGGACTTCGGCGGCGTGCGACCCGCCACTACCGCGTGTCGGCGATCAACGCCGCCGCCACGGGGCCACCGTCGAACGAGGTGTCCACGACTGCAGGGAGGCGACCTGGGGCGCCCGCTGATCTGGTTGCCGAGGCGAGAGGCAAGAGCACCATCCAGCTCGAGTGGGAGGCCCCGGCGGACACCGGGACCAGTGCGGTCACGGGCTACCGGATCGAAGTGTCGGAAGACGCGGGTGGGACCTGGGCCGACCTCGACGGTGACACGGAATCGACGCAGACCACTTACGAGCACACCGGACTTCAGCCGGGTTCGACCCGCCACTACCGGGTGTCCGCGATCAACGCCAGCGGCACGGGGCCGGCGTCGGATGCGGCGTCCGCGACGACAGAAGTGCCACCTGGGGCGCCCACCGATCTCACTGCCGAGACGGCCAGTGTCTTCGCCATCCGATTGTCGTGGACTGCACCAGCGGACTCCGGGAGTAGTGCGATCACCGGCTATCGGATCGAGATATCGGACGATGGTGGCACGAATTGGGTGACGCTGGTGCGGAACACCAGGTCACTGGTCACCACCTACGAGGACCCCGGACTCCAACCCGGCCAACTCCGGCACTATCGGGTCTCGGCGATGAATAGCAGCGGCCGCGGGCGACCGTCAAATGTCGCCAGTGCCAGAGCTCATGATCTCGGCGTGCCCGGCCCTCCCACAAGTCTGACAGCCGAGCCGGTGAATCCCTTTGAGATCTACCTGTCATGGACGGAACCGGCGGACACCGGAATGAGCGCGGTGACCGGCTACCGGATCGAAGTGTCGCTCGACGAGGACGGCGACTGGACCGAATTGGTGGGCAATACCAATTCCGATGGGACCGACCATACGGCCGCCGGGCTTGAACCAGGGTCCCTTCGCTTCTATCGCGTGACGGCAATCAACGACAGCGGTCCCGGGCTGCCGTCCCCCGTTGCCAGCGCAACCACGACAGGAGGGAGGGTGCCTGGAGTTCCCACGAGCCTGACTGCGGCAGCGGAAGGCCAGAGGGCCATCGGGCTGGCGTGGACGGCTCCGGCCGATGCGGGGACCAGCATGATCAGGGGATACCGGATTGAAGTTTCGGCAGATGGGGGGACAGACTGGAGCGACCTTGAGACCAATACAGGTTCGCCCGAGACCGAATACCGGCACACGGGGCTTCAACCCGGCACCGTACTCCACTACCGGGCATCGGCGATAAACGGGACCGGCACGGGGTCGCCGTCCGATGTCGCAGTGGGGACAACGGGAGATTCAAGAGCACCAGGGGCTCCACGGAACCTTACAGCGACGGCGGTTGGACAGTCGGTGATCGAGCTGGAATGGTCGGCGCCAACGGACGTGGGCGACAGTACGGTCACCGGCTACCGCATCGAAGTATCGGCCAGTGGAACGGACTGGACCGACCTTCGGCGAAACACCAACACGGCCACCACCACATTCAAGCAAAGGGGTCTTCCACCGGGTAGCAGACGGTATTATCGGGTGTCCGCGATCAGTGCCGTGGGCACGGGTGTGGCATCCGACGTAGCGAGTGCAAGGACGGATGCGACCGTGCCCGGTGCACCAACCGCGCTTCGGGCCACTCCGCGCGGACAGACGCAGATCGACCTGGCCTGGACTGCTCCCTCCGACGATGGCGGCGCCGCCATTGCCGGATATCGGATCGAGGTGTCGGAAGACCCCGATGCCGACTGGACCGTTCTTGCCGCCAGCACTGGTTCCACGTCCACGACGTACTCGCACACTGGGTTGTCCAACGGCAGCACGAGACACTACCGGGTCTCGGCGGTCAACGCGGCAGGAGTGGGACCCGCGTCCAACGTTGCCCACGCCACCACGGAGGCCGCCAGCTCGGATCCGCCAACGGACCTGAGAGCGACCGCAATCAGCGCCTCGCGGATCGACCTCTCGTGGAAGGCGCCCGCCAATGATGGCGGGACCGCAGTCACGGGATACCGAATCCGGGTCTCAACCGCGGGCAACCACGCCTGGTCCGCTCTGGTCGAAGACACGGAGTCGACATCAACGACGTATTCGCACACCACGGCTGTCCCGGGCACGACTTGGCACTACCGGGTCGCAGCCATCAACGCGGCCGGCCCGGGGCCTGAGTCCAACACGGCCGCCGCAACCACCCCGGCCGGTGCCCCCGACGCCCCGGAGGAGCTGGCCGCGCGCACCCGTGGCACCTCATGGATCGAAGTGTCCTGGAAACCACCCGCCTTCGACGGCGGCGCCAGGGTCACGGGATACCGGATCGAGACCCGCCAGGACGACAACGCCCTGTGGACCGTCCTTCTGGCCGACACTCGCTCCGGCGCGCTCCAATACCAACACGTGGGACTTGCTCCGGGAACAACCATGCGCTACCGGGTCTCGGCAATCAATTCGGCCGGGGCGGGTGTGCCATCGAGTGTTGCCAGAGCCACCACGGATGCCACCATTCCCGACGCGCCTACGGACTTCGCGGCTGCAGCCAGCGGAAGCACGGGAATCGACCTGGTCTGGAGGGCACCGCGGTACGACGGGGGCGCCCCCATTTCGGGTCACCGGATCGAGGTATCGGAGAACGGTGTTGACCGATGGCGCGTTCTCGAGGCAAACACCGGTTCGGCCACGACATCGTACGCGCACACCGGATTGCAACCGGTGAGCACGCGGTACTACCGGGTTTCCGCGATCAACTCGGCGGGGGTCGGCGCCTCGTCCGAGGTGGCCGCCGCGACGACGGATCCAGCGGCGCCGGGCGAACCGGGCAACCTGACGGCGACGGCAAGCGGAACCGAACAGATCGATCTGGCCTGGACACCGCCACCGTTCGACGGCGGGGCTCCGGTCACGGGTTACCGCATCGATGTGTCGGCAGACGGGGCGGAAACATGGACGCAGCTACTCGCCGACACGCGTTCCACAATGACCGCTTTCTCTCACGTTGGCTTGACACCGGGGACGACGCGCCACTACCGGGTTGCGGCAATCAACTCGGCGGGCGCGGGCAGGCCGTCGAAAGTCACATTCGCCGCGACCGACGCCACCGTACCCGATCCACCCGTGGGCCTGAGGGCGGTCGCGGTGGATCACTCGCAGATCGACCTGGCCTGGGCGGCCCCGGACTTCGATGGTGGATCGGCGATCACCGGCTACCGCATCGAGTATTCGGAAGACGGTGGGGCGAGTTGGACAGACCTGGTGGCGAATACGGAATCGACGGCGACCGGGTACTCGCACACCGGATTGCGGCCGGCGACCTCGTGCCAATACCGGGTATCGGCGATCAACGTAATCGGGGTCGGTGGTCCTTCCGGGTCCGCGACTGCCACCACGGATGCGATCCTGCCAGCGCGGCCCACCAATCTCGCGGCGACCCCGAAGGCGCCCACGCGCATCGATCTCTCATGGTCGGCACCCGGATACGACGGCGGTGCCCCGGTGATCGGCTACAAGGTCGAGGTATCGGAGGACGGCGGGATCTGGAGCGACCTGCAGACTTCGACCGGCTCGGCACTGACCTCGTATTCCCACAGCGGGCTGACACCAGGGAGTACGCGGTACTACCGGGTATCGGCCATCAACTCCGTGGGAGCCGGCCCGCCATCCGATGTCGCGAACGCTTCAACGGACGATCCGGTGGAACGCGCAACCCGGGTAAACGAGGCCGTGCTGCCACACTTCGCCGCGGCGATGACCACGAGTACGCTGTCCGCGATCTCCCACCGGATCGAAGCTGTTGCAACCGGTAGCCGCGCATCGAGTCAACCGGGAAGACCGGCGCTTCCGTCGCTGGCGGGTCGCGCGATCCGACGGGTGGAGAGAAGTGGTGGGAGCCTTGGCCGGCTGCTCGACGGATCGTCATTCAAGCTGTCCCTTGACAGAGGTGGCGCCGACGGGCGAGCCGGAACAGCCTTGTCGGCGGCGGCCTGGGGTGGAGCGGAGTACGTCAGCATGGGTGAGCCGGGTGGTGACGCGGTGCAATGGCAGGGCGACATGCTGAGCTTCCATGCCGGGGCGGACGTGCGTCTGCGGCGCGATCTCCTGGTGGGCGTGGCCGGAACGCGATCGTCTGGCGAATATGACTTCACCGACCTGACCGGAGAGGGGAGAATCGAGGGTATCTACGAGGCCGACATGACGAGCCTCAGCCCTTTTGTTGCCTGGTTCCCGGGCCGGACAGGCGGAGCTGTATGGGCGGTGGGAAGCCTTGGTTGGGGTGGAGTAGTGGTCGACGACGAGATCGGTGGTCGACGACCTGGTGATACGCAAGCCAGAACCGGCTCGCTCGGTGGCAGCTACATCCTTCTTTCCAGTGGCGCCTCTTCGCTTCGGCTGCATGGCGAAGCCTGGCTTTCGCAGGTCGAGGTTGGCGCCGACGAAGGAATGGACTCGCTGACGCTGGAGATGAAGCGTGCCCGGCTGGCTATGGAGTGGTCCCGGGAACACACCCTGGGTGCCGGACATGAGCTGGGCCTGCTGTTGAACGGAGCGACGCGCTACGACGACGGTGACGGTACGGACGGTATCGGCGTTGAGCTGGGAGCGGGTCTTCGCTTTGTCGCTCTATCGAAGAGGCTGACCATCGAGGGACAGGGCCGGATGCTCGCGACGGGTGGGAAAGGATACGAGGAGTGGGGCGTCGGAGGCCTGATCCGGATCGATCCGCAAGGCAGGAACGAAGGGCTTTCGCTGAGCCTGGCTCCGGCGTGGGGCGAGACGGCGGGTCGGGTGGAGCAACTGTGGGAGCACGGCGTGGGCGGGCAGGCCGATGGAATGCCTACGGGACGAGGAGGTCGGCTCAACGCCGAAATGCAGTACCGCCTGACTGAATTCCATGGAACGCCCTACACCCGCTTTCAAATGGCGACGGGTGGCTCCCGCGCCCTGGCAACCGGAATGCGATACCAGGTGAGCCGTGTACTGGCCGTGCACCTCGAGGGGAAGAGTGCCGCGAGCAGCGACGGCCCGCCGCAGCGGAGGCTCACTGTAAGAGGTCACTGGCGATGGTGATGCCGGTGCACCGAATAGATCGGCAACGGGCAACGATGAGAGCACATCAACAAGATCGGATCAAAGGAGCAGAACAGTGTCACAGACGGTGAGAATGACCGGCATCGGTACCGATGTGTCCATGTGGTGGGGAGTTGTCCGCACGGCGATTCTCTGGTGTGGTCTCGTGGTGGTTTCAGCATGCGAAGAGCCGGTGGAGCCCGACCCGGAGCCCGAACCCGTACAGGTGCCTACGGCCATAGTCGTGACACCGGATCGAGCGGACTTCAGCGCGATCGGGGACACGGCCCGCCTCGTCGCGGTGGTTGTGGACCAGGATGGCGACGAAATCCCTGATGCGGAGGTAGAGTGGGCCAGCGCCAATGTTGCGATCGCCACGGTCACGGGAGCGGGCCTGGTGACCGCGGCCGGTGCAGGCAACACGAACGTCACGGTTCGATATCGGAATCTCGAAACACAGGTGCCAATCACCGTCACCGTCCCTACGTGGCCGCGGGCCCTGACGGTCTTCTATGAATCGACGGACGGACCCAACTGGATCCGCAACGACAATTGGTTGAGCAACAAGGCATTCAGATGGTGGTGGGGACTCGGTGTGGACGCCCAGGGTCGAGTGAACAAGATTGGCATCTTCAAGAACGGCCTCAACGGCAACATTCCCCCGGAGCTCGCTGAGCTCAAGCGTATCGGGAAACTCTACCTGCACGACAACGACCTGACCGGAAACATCCCGCCCACGATCTCCCGGTTGACGGGCCTGACGTCTTTGACCCTGGATCGAAACAGCCGGATGGAGGGACTGTTGCCCCATGAACTTCTCGAGCTCAACCTCTATGAATTCGGCTACGAGGATACCAAACTCTGCGCTCCGCGTACCGAGGCCTTCGAAGATTGGCTGAATGGGGTGAGGCGCCTCGGTTTCCAGTTGTGCGTACCGACCAGGCATGACAGGCTGGTGTTGACCGAGCTCTATCATGCACTCGGCGGCTCCAATTGGGTACGAAGGGGCGGATGGCTGTCGGAGGAATCTCTCGATCAGTGGGCGGGCGTGACGGTGGATGCGGAGGGTATGGTTGTGGGCCTGGACCTCGCGGCCAACGGCGTGGTGGGCGACCTGCCTCACGAACTCAGCTACCTGAGTGCCCTGACGCGGCTTGACCTGAGCGGCAACCCCGGACTCGGAGGCGCCCTTGAGGAGTGGATCAGGAACTTGAGCCTTCAGTCCTTCGACTTCTCCGGTACCGGGCTGTGCGTACCTCCCAGTGAGCATTATGAAGGCTGGTTGACGAGTCTCGGCGAATGGAACGGCGATGTCTGCGCCGGAGCGGATTCGATCCTCGCGTCCATTCCGGTGGTCTACCTGACCCAGGCAACCCAGAATCGTCAGGCTGAGGTCCCGATGATCGCCGGACGAGATGCACTCCTGCGCGTCTTTCCCGTGGCGGACGCGGAAAACTATTTCGATTCCGAAGTGCGGGCGACCCTCTATCAGGACGACCAGGAGGTACATTCGGTGACCATGGCGTTGAGTGGGCGTCTCGGGATAGGGGTCGACATCGACGAGAGCCGATTGGATCGGTCCTACGCCGCGAGGATCCCCGGGGAGGTGCTGGTTCCGGGTGTGGCACTCGTGGTGGAGCTTGACCCTGAAGGAAAGCTCCCACTGAAGGAGGGAAGTCAGCGGCGTGTGCCGGAAACCGGTGCACTCGCCGTCGAAATCCGCGAGATGCCGGTGATGGAGTTGACGATCGTGCCGGTCAAGATCGCCGGAAAATCGGATTCCGCCGTAGTTGCCGCGGTCCGCGCCCTCACGTACGACAGTCCTGAGTTAAAGGACTTCCGAACCATGATCCCCGTCGGGGAGGTAGATTTCTCCGTGAGGGAGCCGATCACGGTCAAATCCCGGGAGTGGAACAACCGTGCCCTGGAAATACTCGAGGCGCTCCGCAAGGCCGACGGAGCTGAAGGGTACTATCTCGGCATCTGTGACTGCCGCGGCGGGGTAGCGGAACTCGGAGGGAAAGTGAGCCGCTCGGAGCTTGATAGCTACATCATGGCCCATGAAATCGGCCACAACCTGAGTCTTCTTCACGCACCGTGCGGAAGTCCGGCCGGATTCTTGGATGACAACTACCCGTATGCTGGAGGGCGGACGGGCACGTGGGGATACGATACGGAGACCGGGGAGCTGAGGACGCCGCGTGTTCCAGATCTCATGTCGTATTGCGAACCGCCATGGATCGGTGACTATGGCTATCTCATAGCGATGGAGCACCGCCTCAGCGTGGAGAATGGAGTATCCGGTCGGTCGACCAGGGGAGACCGGCGCGTGCCTACCCTGCTCCTATGGGGACGCGCCGGTCCTGCGGAGGTGACCCTGCGGCCCGCGACCGTGTTGAACGCCATACCGTCGATTCCTGACGGCGGGCCATACCGGGTCACCGGACGTGCCGTGGGCGGCGAGACGTTGTTCTCGGTTAGCTTCACACCGATGGTCGAAGCCGAGAGCGGAACGGAGCACTTCGTCATCACCCTGCCGGTGGATCCGGCATGGCTTGGTTCCTTGGCGAGCATCACACTGTCGGGTCCTGGCGGCTCGGACACACTGGACGCCTCGAGCGACCGTCCGCTTGCGGTTGTCACCGACAGGGAAACAGGTCGAATCCGGCGTTTCCTGTTTGACTTCGCGGAACCCCCGGAGGCCGGGCCGGACGAGGAGGTCACGGTGAGCTACGGCATCCCGGGCGCAAGGCGACAGGAGGGGGCGGATGGCGGACTGGAATCCGGATTGTCGTGGGTTGACGACACAAGTAACCTGCCGGGTCGGGCAGGAGACCGGAGAACGATCCGATGAGGATGCGGCATCCCTTTCAGCTTCGGTCTTCGGTCGATCGTCCGGTCTTCGTTTGGGTGGCGGTAGTGCTCGGGGCCGTCTGTATCCTTGCCTGTGAAGAGCAGCAGATGCCTCCGGCGGCGTGTGGGACCATACCGTCCCAGACATTGACCGTTGATGGACGCGTTTGGGTGACTCCCTGCTTCGAAGACCCGGAAATGGGTGAGATCACACTGTCGGCGGAGTCTTCAGCCCCGGAGGTGGCCAGAGTGGTGGCCCATACGCGTGTCGTCGAGGTTCTTGGGGTTTCCCCCGGCGACGCCACCATATCCGTCACGGGAACGGATCCCGAGAACATGACCGGCGAGCTGACCTTCCAAATCCTGGTACCAAACCGGCCACCTCTGATCATTCGAGCGTTGCCGCGGTTGTGGCTGTTCCCGGAGACCACGTCGCGCACGGTCTTGTCGGAGTATTTCCTCGAACTCGACAACCAGGAACTGACGTATTCCGCCCAATCGTTGAACCTGGACGTCGCGTCGGCCTCGGTGGCGGAAGACACTCTGATCACTTCGGGCATCTCGCTTGGAAGAGCGAGCGTCAGGGTAACGGCTACCGATCCCGGAGGGTTAAACGCAGTGCAGCTGGCCGAGGTGGTCGTCGTCCCAAGACAGGATTCACTGTTCCACGATGACTTCGAATCCGAGACGAGTCTGGACAACTGGGAGGCGGTCGAGGCGCAGATGGAAATCGACGAAGGGGTGCTCCAGATCGCCAACACGCATGGCGAGCGTCAGGGTTGGGCCATCATGCCAATGAGGGCGGTGCAATGGGAAATCGCGGCGAGCATGGGGAATGCCCATGAGGGTGGCTGGGCGCAGCTGGTGATCATCGTGCAGCATGACCGGTTTCCGGCGTACCTGGTCCAGATTGGAGACGACGACGGAGCATTCGGATTGTCAGCGACCAACTACCGGGTGTTCGTGTTCGACATTGCCGATGAATTGTGGCACACCAGAGAGGGCTGGTTCGGTCAGTCGCACGCAGTCGGAGGCCTGGGGGAGTTCACGGAAGTGACGGTGTCCGCCGTGGGCGGCCATTTGACCGTTTTCGCCGACACGACGGAACTCGTCAGCTCCGCTCTTGCGGGCCTTGCTGACAGGATGAACTTCGTGGGCCTCGGCATTTGGCCGGAGGGCGGCGCAACGGGGAAAGTTGGCATGTTTGACCACGTGAGCGTGGTCGGTGTCGAGGTCGGGTCGTCAGCAGCCGTGCCACGATTCCACGCGCGGGATCTGCGCGCAGTGCACACTGAAACCAAGATCATGAGCAGAGTTCCGGGGACCGGGTAGTGGAGGCACTCGCGACCAACTGTCCCGGATTTTCGGAGGTCGCCACCGGTCAGAGGTCAACTCCGAACCGAGGCGAATCCGGGCGTGGTCACTCTTCACACCTCGGAGCGCCCGGTGGGCCGAGGTCCTGGTCGACCACTGTCTTTCTGTTCAGGGTCCACATGGACCTGTGGATACGAGGGGGAGTCGACCTGAGCGAAAGGACACCGTCGGAGATTGTGTAGGTATGGTGTATGGCACCGGGGGGGTATATGATTCCCGCTGTCTGAGTGATCACAACACTGTCGCTGTATTGTCGGTAGTCCCCTCCGGTGGTGTGAATCAGCTGGGCAAAGTCTGGAATGCACTCTCTGATTCTCATGAAGAAGAACCCGTTGGCGCGTGCATTGCCCCCTTCATCGTGGCCCGACGATACTTCAACGAAGGCGATACTGCCTCCCAACGGGTGGTCAGGCTGATTGGGAATCAGCGCACCGCCATTGTGCCGGATGTCCAACAGAGTATAGTATCCGGTGAGATTGAGGATCTCTTCGACCTCCTCGATTTCGGTCATCTCACAAGCCGATGGGCACAGAATGGCCAATACGAGAATCGTTGTCTTGGGAATCATCCCGTTCATCACCCCTCCTCCTTGTCCTGTGGTCGGCGTGGAAGACCACTGAGCGACTCGATCCACCACGGAAAATAGGGACATGGAAGCGGATGTCAAGAGCACCCACGGAGCGCCGACGGACCGTCGGCACGTTTGCCCTCTGTTCACCGGACAACCCGCCAAGGCGCGGGGAAGGGGCGTCAGGATCTTGACCGCGGTGAGGAAAGCTGACGCATGAAGAGAAATACGTGCGTTCGGAGGGCATCGGCCTGGTTCGGCCTCGGATGATCCCGTTGACGTAGATGGCGACTTTGGGGTGATTCGTGTATTGCTGCGGAGGTGGTGTACACGGATGCCTCATTGGACCCATTCCATTGTCGGCAGGATTCGGCAACTGGTTCCTGAGAGTCCCCTAATCACTTGTCATATGTCATAGTGGGACAACCCCAGTCTGAATCGGAAGTGCTGCAAGTGATGGCATGAATGTTGCGTGTTGGTCGGCGTCATATCCAGGCCGTCGAAAGAGGTGGACCGTTTCGAACCGCTACCGAATCGGAGGAGGAAGGAGATGCAGGCAACGCGGCAGGTGGGAATTGTTCTGGTTGGGGTGCTCGTTACAGGAGGTTGCGACCGGATGACTGTCGACCCGGAAGATCAATTGACCGAAGAGGAGGCCAAGGCCCTCTTTTTCGGCGCTGGCGTGGCGCGCCTGCTTGAGGACACGTCGCGGATAGTCGAGAATCGTGGCGATACAATCCATGTGTCATGCCAGTTCGGAGGGACGGTTACGGTCGTGTTCCCCGATCCGACGGTCAGAATGGTGGGTGACACCGTGCAACAGAGCAGACTCGCCGAGATGCGATACTCGGGCTGCGAGTTCGAGTCGGAAGGACTCCGATTCGTCCTGGCCGAGGGTTCATACATGGATCACCTGCTAGGTCTCTGGGGCGCGCGCGGCTCGTTGTTGGGGCCGTTTGGAGGGGCGACGGCATCCCTGGACTGGTCTTTTGCGGACCGGTCCAACACATGTGAAATCGAATTGGTGGCTGACGGGGTATTGGATATCTCCGATCCCAACAATCCGGTGGGCGATCCGTGGCCGCACTACGCGGGAACAGTCTGTGGACACGAAGCGGTGTATGACATTGAATTCGAGTTCTCGGAGCAGGGTCCCAATGGGGGCGCGCGCGGCGACGAGGTGCCCTATGGGATTCGCAATCGGTTCCGAATGCTGTTCCCGCGGGGCTCCGGAGCGCCGGGGTGATCGTTTGGGGTCGCCGCCCCCCGTCACCGCTCCTCCATCCACACATCCTCGAGCACCGTCACCGTCGTCTCGAACTCCTGCCCGTCCACCGAGAGAGACACGCGGTACAGCCCCGGCTCCGCCATAGGCCCCTGGCGTCCGCTCCCACCACCAAACCCGAATCCACCCCCCTGCCGCTCCCGCGGATTCCCGCGCAGGTCCCAACGTACCCGGTTGATCCCGCTGTTGCCGATCGCCTCCAGATCGCGGAACAGCTCACCCGTGGCCACGCGTGTCACGGTCAGGCTCACGTCCCCCGACGCTTCGGCCAGCCAGTACTGAATCGCGACCCCCGGCTCCGCGTTGTCCCCGCGCAGCACCTTGGTCCCCGTCACCGAGCGCGACCGCCTCAGGTCCTGCTTCCACCTCACCGCATCGCGCGGCTCGAACAGGTACGCCGGCGCCTCCGCCACCTCGTCCGTAAACTGCTGCAGTGACGTGATGTCGTCCGCGATCATCACGCTGCGACCGTGCGTCGCCAGCACCAGGTCCCCATCCCGCGGGTGCACCACGACGTCGTCCACGCGCACAACCGGCAACCCGTTCATGAAACGGCGCCACGTCCCCCCCTCATCCAGCGATACGAAGAACCCGAACTCGGTTCCCGCGTACAACAGCCGCGAGTTCACCGGATCCTGTCGCACCGTGTTCACGTTCCCGTACTCGGGCAGGTTGGACGAGATGCTCTCCCAGGTCACGCCGTAGTCGCGCGTCACGAACACGTGGGGCCGCAGGTCGTCGCTCCGGTGCCCGTCGAGCGAGACGTATGCAGTCGCCGCGTCGAAGTGGGAAGCCTCCACCCGCGACACGTAGTACTCCATCGTGCCGCCCGGAATGTTCCGGCCCACCTCGACCCAGCTGGAACCCCCGTTGCGGCTGAACTGGATGTTCCCGTCGTCCGTGCCCACCCACAGCAGCCCCGGCACCAGCGGCGACTCCGCCACCGACACGATCGTGCTGTAGCGGCTGACACCGTCGTTGCGCGACAGGATGCACTCCTCGCCCCGGTCCACGCGGTTGCAGCGGGGCAATGAGTTCGCCTGGCCCATCAACTTGACCTCGTCGCGGTCGATGTTCTTCGTCAGGTCGGGGCTCATCGTCCACGTCTCGCCGCGGTCCATCGAACGGAACAGGCGGTTGCCGCCCACGTAGACCACATCCGGGTTGTGCGGCGACAGGATGAAGGGCGTGTTCCAGTTCCAGCGGATCTCGGTGCCCTCGTCCGGCGTCGGCACGATGTTCGAGTTCGGATTGTTACGCGACGGCGCTCGCGGCCGGATGCTGCCGCTCTGGCCGGTGGTCAGACTGGTGCGCCGCACGTTCCCGTTCTGCGACTCGAGGTAAACGACGGTGTAGTCGGTCGGATCGACGGCCGTGTAGAAACCGTCCCCACCCCCCACGCGATACCAGTCCTCGCTCAGGATGTCGCCGTTGCGCACCTGGCTGGGACCGCACCAGGTGCCGTTGTCCTGCAGGCCGGTGCAGACGTAGTAGGGGCGCCGCATGTCCACGGATGCGTGGTAGGGCTGCCCGACCGCCCAGCGCCGGAACGACTCCCATGTGTCGCCGCGGTCGTAGCTGACGTCGATCGCTCCGTCGTTGCCGAGGACCAGGTGATCGCTGTCATCCGGGTTGATCCACATGGCGTGCTGGTCGACGTGTCCGTACCCGGTCAGGGTCTCGAAGTTCTCCCCGCCGTCGGTCGACATGTGCAGGCGCTGGTCGACCACGTACACGACGTCCGGATCGTTCGGATCGACCCGGATCTGGCTGAAGTACATCGGCCGCCCGTTCTCGTTGCTGCGGAACTCCCAGGTCGCGCCCCGGTCGCTCGATCGCCAGACGCCGTTGTACTGTGGATCGGGGGGAAGGGGCTCACGCGCGCGGGACAGGCGCTGCAACTCTTCCCGTTCCTCGTCGCTCAGCGGCTCCTCGCGGTCGGCCGCCACCTCGATCTGGGCGTACACGACGTTCGGATCGGCAGGGGTCATGGCCAGTGCGACGCGGCCCATCGTGCCATTGGGCAGCCCACCACCGCTCAGCCGGGTCCAGGTGTCGCCGCCGTCGTCGGAGCGCCAGATCCCGCTGCCGGGCCCGCCGCCCACGAAACAGCACGCCGTCCGGCGCCGCTGGTAGGTCGCCGCGAAGAGGGTGTTGGGGTTCGCGGGGTCGATGACGAGGTCGGTCGCGCCGGTGTTCTCGTCCACGCTGAGCACGTGGTCCCAGGTGCGGCCGCCGTCGCCGGTCTTGTAGACGCCTCGCTCGGGGTTGGGGCCGAAGAGGTGCCCGGTGGCCGCGACCCAGGCCACATCCGCGTTGGTTGGATGCGCGATCACCCGCGCGATGGTCTGGGTCTCGCGCAGCCCCACATGCGTGTAGGTCTCGCCGCCGTCGGTGGATTTGTACACGCCGTCGCCGAATGAGGAACTCTGCCGGTTGTTCGCCTCACCCGTGCCGACCCACACGATGTCGGGGTTGGCGGGCGAGTAGGCCAGCGCGCCGATCGAGTGCGTGCCATGGCTGTCGAAGACGGAGCGGAAGGTTGTCCCGTTGTTGGTCGTCTTCCAGAGGCCGCCGGTCGCGAAGCCGACGAGGTAGGTGTGGATGTCGCGCGGGTGGACCGCGAGGTCGTCGACACGGCCGCCTTGCCCGAATGGCCCCACGGAACGCCAGCTGAATGCGCGCAGGAGGGGGTCGTCGGACTGGTTTACGAGAGGGGTGTCGTCCCGGTCCTGGGCGTGGGTGGGGGTGAGGAGGAGGGTGGTAGTGGCGGCGACGGCGAGCATGGCGGCCGCCGTGGCGAGACGGGTGCGGAAGAGCTTGCGATTCCCGAACATCGAGTCCTCTCGGCTTGGGGCAATAGTGCGGATGGGGAGGGATAGTGTAGGCTGGCTCGTTTCATCTGGCCACTAGCAGTCCGTGGATGAAGCCGCTCGAATGCCGGGGGGATTTTGTCCACGGGCTTGTGCTAGTGCTCCATCATCCCCGCCACCCCCCGCATCCGCTCCACCAGCTCCCGCACCGCCCCGATGTACACCCTCTCCCACCCCGGCAGATCCGCGCGATCATCCGTCTCGATCTCGTACCGGAGCCCCGGCAGCATCCACGATGCATACCCGCTGAACGGATCCGGCGACACGTAGATCGACCGGCTCCACGGCCGCCCCTGCAGCCCCCGGTCGTTCAGCCACGCCTTCTCCAGCCCGATCAGCGCCCGGTTCACCGCCTCGGCCCGCTCCGCGTCCACCTCCCCCGACTCGATCCACCGCTGCCGCGCGGCCACCAGCTCCGCTGCCGCCGCGTCCAGCTCCGCGGTCGACTCCACCAGCCGCGCAAAATCCACCTCCAGCCCGCGCGACTCGGCCACCCGGTACAGTGTTTCCACATGCGTCCGCGTGTCGCTCGCATACCGCGCCACGTCGTACGGCAGCACGTCGGCGTTGGCGAACCGCAGCGCCAGCACCCCGTCCACGCGTGCGACCATCGGCCCGTACACCCAGGCGGTGTCCCCGAAGCGCTCAAACCACGCGAAGTTGTCGTAGTTGGAGTGGTAGACGCCGCTCGGATTCCCGGACGACAATCCGGCCGACGGCACCCCGGCGTGCGTGTAGAACCCCACGTGATCCGACCCGCCCCCCAGGTTGCCGAGCCCCGGCTCCTC
>VXOC01000078.1 GCA_009840215.1 Gemmatimonadota bacterium
CCCCCCCCCCCCCCCCCCCCCCCCCCCCCCCCCCCCCCCCCCCCCCCCACCAAAACAACCCCCCCCCCCGGGGGGCGCCGCCCCCGCGGCCCGGCCCGCCCCCCCCCCCGCCCCCCGGCACTCGGTCTATCGGTCATCGCCGGTTTGCGTCTAGTCCGACTACGGTCATCCGCAATACCCGGACTCCCTGCCGCCCAAGCTCATCCCACACGACCCCTGCCATCAACTCTCCGTTTCCGGCAAGCGGACGAAACCCCCGGGGTAACGCGACAGGCCCCAGAAACGTTACCTGGTTGTCGTCGGTGACCTTGAAAGTGTCCCATAGCCGACTGTCGTCCGGGCGGTCCAACGGTGCCGCGTACTCATCGTCAATACCCAACCCCCTCTCCACCCACAGCACCCCCGGTGGGCCCCACAGGATCTTCCGAATCACCGGAAGTCGGCTATCGCGACCCACCACTTCAGTCGGGACGGCTGAGCGCCGTACAATGGTCGACCAAGTATCAGGGGTTTCCTCTGGATGAGCGAAGTAGCGCAGCGCGCTCTCGTGGAACGCGTCGGTGTCGTCCTGACTGCGCCTCGACACATCCCGCGTCACGAGCCCGAGGGTTTCCCCCGATTCGCTTGCGACCACCCGTAGCGAATACTCGTCGCCATACCCCACGACCAGCCGTCGTCCGGGTATGGCCACCAGCAGCGGGGGTGCCGTCAGCGGACTCGCAAGGTGCATGGATTCGATGGTGCGCGTGCTCCACGCTCCCCCGTCCACTGGCCCCAGGGTCGCGGCGAAACCCATCTTGCCCTCGACAACTTGCGGCATTAGCTGCCAAGCCACGACCCGTCCTCCGAAAACCGCCGCCTCCCAGAACATTCCGGGTGACACATTCGATCGGGAAAGTTCTTCTCCTGACCAATCATAGATCCCGATACGCCCAACCGACCCTGCAATCAGGACTGACTCGCCTTCGACCGCCACGGCAGCAGGTCCGCCCGAGAGCTCTCCCGGTCCCTCGCCAACGACGCCCCAGCGGGCAACAACAGCACCATTGGGGGCTAACACAGTTACTGCGGGACCATCGCCAGGGTCGGCATCGTGTACAAGCACCCGGCCATCCGGTGCCACTGACAGCCCTCCGATCCAGCCGAAGAAGAGGTCGTCGTCTGCGAATCCGACCGTGAAGACTTCTTCAGTTCGCGCGACAGGAACCTCCTGGGCGACAATCACTAGCGGCAAGCAGGTGGTCACCAGAAACCACCACCCCACGATGCCGGACCGGCTGGCCGACATTCGCGACGGAGATCCACCCATCCGCCTAGTTCCCCGCTAGGTGTTCGTCAATCCAAGCCTTGATCTGTTCGATACACTCTTGGAAGTTGTCCGCAACGTCTTCGTCCCCAATCAGCTTAGTGGCGATGCATAGGGCGCACTTCGCGATCGTCCCGGGATTGGGATTGAGCACCGCCATCCAACACGAGAAACACCGCGCAAATGCCGAAGCGATGTCGCCAAGCAAACCCAAACAGCCTGCCTCTGACAACTCCGAGTCGGCAGCCAATTCGGAGCAACTCAGGTCGCCGACAGCGAGAGCCACCACTGTTGGCGGTGCGATCCATTCGGTCGGCAGATTGCTACCGTCCATCGGGACGAGTGCTGATTCGCTGTGACCTGTCCCTGCCAGCGGCGACAGGGTCATTTGCGCGGCGGCTGGCGTCACCACGGTCAGCGTGGCCAAGACTGCTGTTGCAGCCAGCATGAGGGAGGTGAGGGAGTTCCTGACTTTCATGCCTGTCCTTTCTGTGCCCGGGTTTCGTAGCCCCAGTCGGGGGTCGTTCGCGACCAGACTCGTTCCGGGTGCGAGACTGGCCGCAGGAATCGCTAGTTGGTTTTCTGGAGTCTTGCAAATGCCTGTCGAGAGCGAATACCGTGTCCGCTCCGGCAGGTAGGAGAGAGCGTGCGAAGTCTACGAAGAGCACGCTGTGCCACTGGACCGCGGTGCGCGAGAGACGGAGCCGTGGAGCAGGTCGAGGGTCGGGGGCGTAGCACTTTCTTCAGGACTCCTTTCCGTTCTGGGGAGTCGTGTAGTTCCTGGGCCGGCGGA
The DNA here is from genome assembly GCA_009840215.1 of Gemmatimonadota bacterium. Taxonomy (GTDB): domain Bacteria; phylum Gemmatimonadota; class Gemmatimonadetes; order Longimicrobiales; family Gaopeijiaceae; genus Bin94. Next base: position 2,100 of record VXOC01000078.1, read on the forward strand.
TGCCCGGCGTGTGGGAGGGAGGATTCCTGCTGTTCGGTGAAGGTGGTAAGGAGCATCGCCGGGCGACGTGCTTCTCTTAGTCGGCCGTGTCCTCCGGTCGGACCGAGGTCGACTCTCGGCCTCCGCGAGGAGCAGCCCCGGATCAAGCCTCCAAATCAGAGCGTATCTAGCAGCACTTCTGATTCTTCAGGAAGATCCCCAGACCCGCATTCACACCTAAAGCACCTTTCGGAACCATAGGATCGAGGCTTCACCCTGCTTCCGGGTCACTTCGTCAACGGTGCGGCTGTGGCGAATTCCGTTGCGGAGGTCGGCGAGCTGATCGAAGTGTTTCACAAGGGCCTCCCGATTTGGAAACAGTCCATCGAATTGAGACCGTAGCGCCCTGCTCTTCATGATGTCTTCCAGCTCGCGCAGGTCGGCGTACTCCAGCTTGCCCGCAAGCGTGATGTACCGGTCACCATCCAGAGCGAGGTTTTTCTTCAGCGCCGCGCGAATGCGTTCCTCGATTCTGTCCCGCACATGGTGGGGGAGGAGTGCCGGATCGTCGTGGAGAGTCCGGACAATCCGGGCGCGGAGTTCGAGTTCGATTGTCTCGACATCGCCGTCGAGCTCGCGTAGCTGCGGCGGCAGGTCCAACCTCTCCTTGATGAGCAGGTCCTCGATGGCTTCCAGCGTGGTGCGCATGCGTTCGGCGATGAACTCCTCGTAGTCGTCCGGCCGGAACGGGTCGCGTAGGAGGACGTCGAACGCGACTGAGGGAATCAGGTGGGATTCACGCGCCGCTCTGACCCCGGTTTCGCCGTTCTCCTTGATCAGATCGGGAAGATACGGTTGGGAAGACGGTTCCTGATCGCGTTCCGATTCGTGTCCGCTGAGAGCGGCGTCCGATTCAGGATGGTGTCGATGGACGTCGAGAGTGATCGGCCCTTCCCCCAACTCTTCGGCACGATGTGGTGGTCGTATAGGTCGTCGTGAAGGGGGCTCACTCCTGTAATCCAGTCCTGAGCGCCGCGGAGGACTATGAGGTTGAAGATGCCGTTGTACACGGATGTCCCCCTCCGGGTCTCCCGCCTGAGGTCGAGACCTCTGAACCGCTCCCGAAACTCGCCTATGAGCGCCGGCTCGGAGAGATCGCTCTCGTACCAGCTCTGTAGGTCCTGAAAGTCACGGGCGCTGGTCGACTCGACCGCCCCTGAATAGCGGTTGGTGAAGACGCTTGCCCAGTACCAGTACCGGACCTTTCGATGGGCGTCCAGTCGACGATTCGCCGGGAGCTCCGCCGCAGCACGATGTGCAGCCGCGAGTGCCGGAAGTATCGACACGTACGGCAGGTACCTCGAAGAGATCGCTCCGAACTCGTGAGGGTGCCGCAGCAGCGATATGGTGTGCTCCAGCGCATCGACCGCCACATGCCATTGCCGCTCGAAAGCATCTCGGTCGGGTATGAGAGTCTCGGTGTGGCGGGATCCGTCGGGGCGGCGCACCTGCTTCGGCTGGCCAGGAAGGAGGAAGTAGAGGTATTTGGGCGAGCAATAGGCCTGCCGCAGGATGGACATGACCTGAAGGATGTAGACGTTCATCCGGCCGGTGTCCACGAATTCCAACCTACTCTTGGCCTTCCGCCAAAGGTGTTTCAGTTGGATCCCCTTCGGCTTGAGCAGGGCGTTGATGAGATCGAAGGCGTCCAGCCGGACGCCGCGGCTGTTGATCTGGGTGAAGATGTCGCAGACCTTGTCTATCGCAAGATCTTGGTCGAGTTCGATGTAGACGACCTGGTAGTCATGCCTGATGCGAACTGACGGGAGGGGATTCGAACGGCGTCGAGCCGGAGGCGGTCGCGCCGCCAGGCGCGAGCGCCGGAGACGGCCGAGGGCGGCGCCAGCCGGCCGCAGGCCCATCCCACCCCGTCCGCTCGTGACGGAGGTCTGGAACCGGAACAACGGCTGGGCTCCGCGTCCTGGCTAGTTCGCATTCGCCCAGAGATCCCTGACGGCAAAGATCGGACGGTCAGGCGATTCGGCCGCCACGAAGTCCTGCACCATCGGCACGTCCGCGTAGTGGAAGTGGGCTCCGCCGCCGAAAAGGATGCCGCGACCCGACGAGGGGATCGCGTTGGCCCAGATGAGGCTGCGAACGGAACTGCCGAATGAGGTTTCGCCGTAGCGGAACAGCAGGAACGCCGGGCTGGCGCCTTCAAGCGCAATGACGCGGGCGCCGGCCGCATGAGCCGCCTCGCACAGCTTGAAGTAGTAGTTTTCCTCGCCCGTCGTCCTTGGCCCCGCCCGCCCGTTCTAGGCATCGGCAAAATACTCGACCAGTTCGGCACGCGCCCTCTCGTATTCCGGCGTTCCGGCTGCCGCATCGTTGAAGGCGTCCAGGTCCTCCTGCTGATCGAGGTTGAGGGCTTCCAGGCCGATCCAGTCGAAGCCGCCGCCATCGATAACCTTCATCAACTCATCGGCGTCGGTGGAAATACCATGGACGGCTTCCGGAAACAGCAACAGCCCATCGGCTGAAGCGCGAAATCCGGACAGGTCCGGATCGATTTCGAGGGAGGCAGTTATACCGGCCTGCATCGTCTCGTAGGTCGCAAGCTCCAGGCCATAATCCGGATTGTCCAGAAGATAGGCGTCTTCGCGCCCGATCTCGCGAATCGTGCCGATCAGCGCCTTGACATTGCCGCGAGCCTGCCGCCAGTTATCGCCGCTGACCACTACATGGCTGATCGGCGCCTCGAACCCCAGCACAACCAGCGAGGAGACAGGATGGAAGGTCGCGGTGAATCCGTCCTTGAACGTCAGTGCGACCCAATTCTCATTCTGCCCGGTGACCTCGGCAAACCGCGGCACGAAGTCCGCGACGATCTCGTCCCGGGACACATCGGCGATGGCCTGGACGCCGAAGAAATCGGTCAGATACGGGCTCGGCGTTGCCACGGTGGGTGGGAATTCCGGGTCCATCAAGCCGTCGGGTCCCAGGAAGCGCCCGATCACCGGCATCATGTCGATACTGTGCTGGAACCGACCGCTCGCTACTACCCCTTCGGCGATCGATTCAATTGCGGGGCTGGGCTCGCTGTCCCTATCGGAAACTGGAGTCCGATCACCGGATACGGTACACCCCCAGAACGAGGGACCCGAAAGCACGCAAATGGTTGTCCCCGCGATACGCCGCTTTGGTGAGTTCATTCGAGGCTCTCCCGGTTGGCCGATTCAGGGCACAAGGCCACCTGAACTATGGGTCTCACAAGGCGTTGCGGCAACGCGCGATCCCGTCCGCGCATTGGTACAACCGGCTGATGACGGTCGTTAGCAAAGCGTGGGTGGCGGGAATGGCCCAGTACGCGACGGAGTCAGGGGCCGATGGGGCTCCGGCATGGGGGGCTGGGACCAACCCTGATTCAGCGTCTCGCCGACCACCCCGCGGCATGGCGCCATCTGGCCGCGTCCGGCCTCCTCGTGGCGGCGGCGGTACTTGTCTTCCTGCTGGCCCCGCTGGACCGCGCGGCCGCGGTCACGGTGGGAGACGCCGCCCTCCATGCCCTGGCCGCGGGGGTTCTGGCGACGCTCTACTTCCGTACCCAGGACGAAAAGGAGTGCGGCGGGCCTCTCTGAGTCCGCGTAGTCCGAAGGGGCAGGTGTGCCCTCCACCTCGTTCACGGTTCCCAGCCGGATTCCGGGCAATCCGCATCCCCTCGCCTCAGGGAGCGAACGCTTCCCCCCGGCTTGCCCCCCCTC
>VXOC01000270.1 GCA_009840215.1 Gemmatimonadota bacterium
CATGAAGATGGCGCCGCGCTGGTCGGCGAACGCCTTGTAGCGACCGTTGTCGCCCTTGGTCTGGTCGATGCCGGGAAAGCGGTGCCACTGGCCGTCCCAGATGATCTGCAGGGGGTGCAGGCCGCATTCGGCCATGGCCTGCAGGAGCTCGGCGGTCGGGTCGGGTTTCATGGTCCATTTCTCCATGGTCCTATGTAAATTCAGTGGGGGGGCGGGTTGAGGTGATGTCGGCACGGTCAGCCACCGGCGGACACGCGCTCATTCCCATGCTTCCCCCTTCGTTGGATTGGAAAAATCGAGCCGGATTCGTGATCGTTGGTCATCGCCGGTGTCCGGTCCTCGATCGGGATTACGCTCAAGGGGATTCTCGTCGCGCGACTTTGCCGGCCAGCAAACCATTTCGGCTTCGGCGCAGCTGACGCGCCGGGCAGAAGCCGCAGCAGGCTGGCGTGGCTGTCGGTGTACGAGGTGTCCCTGAGTTGCCGGGAGATCCAGATGCTCTTGTTCGCGACGTAGAGGCAGTCGGAGCCCACGATGAAGCCGATGTCCTTGAGAAACCGCTTCGCTTCGGCGAACTGCATGACGCCCTTCGGCGGTTCTAGTTCGCGCGGACTCTTTATGACGAGCGCGATCATTTCGCCGATGCTCGTCTTGAAGTTGCCTTGGGAGGTCGGAACCGTTTCCTGCACCTGGAAGAGCAGGTCGAGGATGTCGTGGCCTTCGGGTTCGGCCTCCTCCATATAGTGGCCTAGATCGATATCCTTCGCGTACGCAACGACCTCGTCCTGGTCGGGCAGCTTGTCTTCCATCCCTTCCTTGAGCATGAAGGTGCCTGCGAGCAGCGTGCCGAACTGGTCGCCGGCGCGCTGACTGTCGAGCACGATGCCCGCAGCCGTCTTGGTGATCGCCAGCAACTCCGTGAGCCTGCCCGACCTCAGCCACTTGACCGACCGCGCCAGCAGCATGTGGCAGAGTCGCGGTGAGATCCGGTTGATCCTGCCCTGCACATCGTGCCAGTGCGGCTGGCGGCCCTCCCCGAGCATTCGGGGATCCCGCAGGTGCGCCAGCAGGACACGTTGCTGATCCTGCGGATCCTTGAGCGCCCCACCGACCGACCCGAGGCAGAACATTGACCTTGCGTGGTACCGGAGCGCCTTGCCGTGCTGTGTGCCCTTCACGATCGCGGCGCCGTCGCCGCTCGACGAGGCCGACCGCATTAGCCGAAGTATTCGATGCACCCGGGTGCGCGTGTCGGGCGTGTCCTTGCCCATTTCGTCGATCAGCACCGGCAGCGCGTCCGACCCCAGGGTCTGCCGAATGCCGGCTTCCGTCGTGCCGCCTTCGTTGTAGGACACCATTTTGGCCAGGAGCGGCCTGATGATGTCGCGGATGATCGTCGACTTGCCGCACCCGGCCGGTCCGGTGATCCAGATGTGCGGCCGCCATCCCAACCACCCGCAGAACGGGGCGAGCGCGGTCCATCCGGCTACAAGCAGTCCCGTGGCCGGGTGTTCCCACAGCAGCGACTCGAACAGATCCAGGACCCATCGACTCGTCTTGACGGGCAGGATCTCCTTCGCAGGCCCCTCGAGGCGGGGAAGCTGCGGGTAGATGCGACCGTCCCCGTCGTAGGTCTCCGGACGGATGTACCGCTTGCCGTCCGGCGGAAGCAGCCTGTCGCCCAAGTGAAGCAGCGGCTTGTGGTCTTTGTTTTCCCACGCGCCCCGTCCCCGCACCTTGCCCGGCTGGTAGGTCCCGGTGGCCATCGATTCGCGGATGATCGCACGTGCCGCCGTGGACCATTCGATGCTCACACCGTTCCGGGTCCGGCGGCCGAAATGGTCCTCGTACCATTCGTCCGGCGCCAACATGCCTAAGTTTTTGTCTCCTAGCCGTGATGCGGAAAACGCGAGAATCTGGCCGTAGTCCTCTGGAATGAAGTAGTGCACGTCGTCGAGGCCGCCAAGAAACCGTGACGGGAACGAATCCGTCCAATCCCCCTCCCCCTCTTCGGACTTCTCCGGTTCGGACTCCGGTTCCTCGGGTTCCGCGTCCGGTTCCGGCGGCAGTGTGGTGACGGCCTTGGACGCCTTGGCCGGATCCAGCCATTCGCGCACCACGGCCAGATTCGTGAGCCGCCGCAGGTCGTCGTAGTCCGTCGGCTCGGTGGACAGATCGGGAAAGTCCGGAACGACGTATGCGGCGTTGAGTTCCTTCGCCGCCCGTCTGGCCGCCCACACGCCGGGATTGACCATCCTGGCCTCGCGCTTGACCGGCTTCCAGCGATCGTTGTCCGCGGCGATGATCAGTTTCGCGTCGGGGTACTTCTTCCGGATGATCTGGCCGACCGTGAGAAGCCCGCCGTCGAAGAACGCGACGATCACGGCGCATCCGCTTGCCTGCGAGATAGACCACCCGGTCGCCCAACCCTCGCAGATGTAGAGCGTCTTGGTCTGCATGTAGTGCTGGCCGCCGATCGTCTCGTAGAGACCGCTGCTGCCGGCCGCCTGCTTCATCTGCCTGCGGGTGCCGTCCGGCCAGATGCGTTGCAGGTTCCTGATGCTGCCGTGCCGGTCGCGCATGGGGATCAGGAGCATTTCCTGCTCCGTATCGGGATCGATGATCGATTTCAGGATCGGGATGTTGCCGGTGATGCCCTTGCCTTCGAGGTAGGGGTGACCGCGGTCCTCGAGCGGCTTCGCGCGTTCCCACAGGTTCAGGATGCGCTTGGTGTGGATCTCGGCGTCCTTGGCGCGTTGCTCCGCCGCCGCCTTCTTCCTCTTCGCCACCTCCTCGGCGGACAGCGGTTCCAAGTGCTTCAGCTTCTCCCGCCACAGCGGGTTGTCCCCCGGCCACCTCCACTGCTCCTTGGTCCGCATGTCCATGAAGATGGCGCCGCGCTGGTCGGCGAACGCCTTGTAGCGACCGTTGTCGCCCCTGGTCTGGTCGATGCCGGGGAAGCGATGCCACTGGCCGTCCCAGATGATCTGCTTGGGATGCAGGCCGCATTCGGCCATGGCCTGCAGGAGTTCGACCGTCGGATCGATCACGTCCGCCCCCTCTCTTCCGGCGCCTCGGCGCTCCGGCCATCGTGGTCCAGTATCTTCGCCGTCAGCGCTCCGTGGCGCAATTCGGGGCGTCCGACTCTTGGCTCACAGGTCCCATGGTGCACCTTCCTCCGCGACTGGACGACCGATAGGCCCACCCCGTGCGCCGCGTCCTGAGATGAAAAACCGGCCGCCGCGTCCAGATGACGCAGACGGCCGATTAGAACATCGAAGACCGTGCCGGGACGCGCCGACAGGGCAGGTCGCCGAAAATCCCCATCCGAGTCGGGGGCGTCCTCACCGCTCCCTCGATCGCGGCAGCCGAGGTCGAAGCTCTGGACGAACGATACCGGCGTTGTCGCGCCTCGGTTGAGCGGCACTGGCTCGGCCGCGGGGGCGGCGCAGTTCTCCCGCGCCCACCGATAGGCCAGAAACGCGCTCCTCCGATCACCCCCCTCTGCCGCTTCCAAATCTGCGTAGTCCCGCGCCTCAAGGTGCTTCTCAAGCTCGGTCCAGAAGTCCAAACCGTCAGGGGTCCCCAATTGAGAAACGGCAAACTGGTCATCGAGCGGATCCCCGCGCCGCAGGCCGCACCGGTCCATCACCCGGGCCAGCGCTTGAACCCAGTACTCGTAGACATCCTTCAACGGCTGGTTCGAATAGTGCTCTCGCCTGACGTTCTCGGCGAAGTGCCGCACCGCCCGATGGAAATCTAAAGCAGTCCGGATCTGGTCGTCGTCAAGCCCGCGATGTTCGCTGGTGAATCGCGCATCAACTTCGTCGTCGCTGAGCTCCCAACGCGCTCTGAAGCGAAGGTCGTCGCGCTCGGCTTCTGAGCGTGCCCAATGTTCCGCGAGGCGCGCAGGGTGAAAGACTGAGCACCAGGAAAGAGACTGGCCGGTCTGTCGGCGCATGGGCCATTGCTCCATCAATTGAGGGCCTGATTACGGAGGGTCCGTGTCCAGGGCCACCGGAGCCACAAACCCTCAGTCTGCACCCCTAACCTAACACCTGAGTGCCGATTCCGCATCACACGCATCGAACACACGCACCGACTCACTCGCTGAGGCGATGACCGGGGAACAAGTGCTGGAAACAAAACAGCCTCCGCCACCCTTTGTGGGCGACGGAGGCGTGCGGTTGGCTAGTCCGCAGGACCATGTTTTGCAGACCGGGTCAGGATGGTCGAGCACCCGGGGCAACACGCAACTCAGACCCATTTGATGGAGCGCATTGGACCCAAAGCTACGCGATGTCCGGTCCAGCCGCAAGTTCGAGCGTTGTCCAATGAGAAGTGAGCATGAGCGGGAAGCGGGTTTCCAACGGGAAGTGAGCATGAGCGGGGGTGCGAGCAGATCATGGGAGCATGATCGTGACACTCCGCACCGAACGGATCCGCACCCTCGACGACATCCGCGCCTTCCTCGGCGGGAGCGAGGGGGCGGACATCACCCCCCACGACCGCGAGGCGGCCTACAAGTTCGTTGAGCGGACGCTGGTCCGGTTCCGCTACCACTTCGGCCTGCCGAGGGCCGGGAAGGGCCTGGTCCGGCGGTATCTCGGCAAGGTCACCGGGTACTCGGGCGCCCAGCTGACCCGGCTGATCGCGCAGCAGCGCCGCACGGGCCGCATCCGCGACCACCGGCTGCGTCCTCCGGCGCGGCCCTTCGCCACGGTCTACACGACCGCCGACGCGCTGCTGCTGGCCGAGGTGGACGAGGCCTTCGGGCAGCTCTCGGGACCGGCGACGAAGAGGATCCTGTGGCGCATGTTCCACGTCTTCGGCGACAAGCGCTTCGAACGCCTGGCGGAGATCTCGAACGGCCACATCTACAACCTGCGCGCCCGCCGGACGTACCTGCGCGCCCGGACCACGTTCCGGAAAACGCGGGGCGGGGCGTCGCCGATCGGGCAGCGGCGCAGACCCCGGCCGGAGGGGCGCCCGGGCTTCGTGCGCGTCGACACCGTGCACAGCGGCGACCGCGACGGCGAGAAGGGGGCCTACGTGATCAACATGGTCGACGAAGTGACGCAGTACCAGCAACTTGCGTCGGTTCGCCGGATCACCGAGCAGTTCATGGTTCCCGTGCTCGAGGCGCTCGTCGGCGCGTTTCCCTTCCGCGTCCTGGCCTTCCACTCGGACAACGGATCGGAGTTCATCAACCATCGGGTCGCCGAGATGCTGAACAAGCTGCACGTCGAGGACTTCACGAAGTCGCGGGTCCGGCGCTCGAACGACAACGCGCTGGTGGAGTCGAAGAACGGCAACGTCGTTCGCAGGTGGCTCGGGCACAGCCACATTCCGGAGGGCCTGACGCCGCAGACCAACGCGTTCCTGCGCGACCACCTCTCCCTCTCCTCAACCATCACCGGACCTGCCTCTTCGCCGTGGAGGTGAAGGGGGACAACGGGCGGCGCAGCAGGCAGTACCCCCAGAAGCTGGTCATGACCCCGTACGAGAAGCTCCGGTCGCTGCCCGGAGCCGATGGGGCTTTCTGAAGCCGGACATCACCTTTCGAACAGCTCGACGCCTTCGCTCACGCCACGACCAGCCTGGACGCCGCCCAGAAAGTCCAGCGGGCCCGCAAGGCGCTGTTCCGCCTCATTGCCAAGGCGCTGAACCCCGCCGCGTGACCGGCCCCGCCTGCCCCTCGACTCGAACAGTCTTTTCCAACCCGGACATGAGCATGAAGGAGCCGGGGGGAGGAGCCGAGGGGGGGGGGGGGGAAGAGGGGGGAGGGGGGTGGGGGGCTGGGGCTTATACACTTCTG
>VXOC01000161.1 GCA_009840215.1 Gemmatimonadota bacterium
GGTCTGGACGAAGGGGTGGACATGGGGCCGGTGATCTCGGGGGGGCACCGGGACCGGGTGAACGAGTTTATCGGTGAGGGTGAGCGGGATGGGGCGCGGCTGGTGATGGATGGGCGGCGGGCGGAGGTGACGGGGTACCCGCGTGGTCACTGGGTCGGCCCCACCGTCTTCGAAGACGTGACGCCGGAGATGCCGATCGGCCGCGAAGAGGTGTTCGGTCCGGTGGCGGGGCTGGTGCGGGCGGCGAGCCTGGAGGCCGCGCTCGACCTGCTGGCGAGGAGCCCGTACGGCAATGCCGCATCGATCTTCACGAACTCGGGCCGTGCCGCGCGTGAGTTTCGGTACCGTGCGGGGATCTCGATGATCGGGGTCAACATCGGGGTGGCCGCGCCGATGGCGTTTTTTCCGTTCGGTGGGACGCGGAATTCGTTCTACGGTGACCTCAAGGCGCAGGGGCGGGATGCGGTGTCGTTCTTCACGGATCAGCGGGTGGTGATTTCGAGGTGGTAAACCGTGGTTGACAAAATGTCACCTGCAGTTGACATCATTCAGCCTTACCCCGGCTTCGGAACACCTGACACGAGGCTCTGACGACAGGCGAGTGGGCATACCGGTCTCGGCCACGATCGCTCTCGGGGAACGGGTGTTCCCATGGGCTGAGAGAGTTGTCCGACTTGGACCATCTTCATGGGAAGGTTATACTGTATGACACAAAAACTGTGAAACTGTATCATGCGAAACATCACCGTATCCGTAGATGACGAAACCCATCGCCGCGCCCGGGTCCGTGCGGCGGAACTGGACACGTCGGTGTCGGCGTTGGTGCGGGAGTTCCTGCGGCGTCTCGCCCCCCGCGATCGGCGGCGCGAGAGACAGGAGTTTCAACCCCTCGAATCCGCGCTCGAGCGCAGGCGCAGGCTGTTCGAGGAAGTCTTCACCGACTTTGACGCACGCGGGGTTGGGCTGCGCATGACCGACAACCTGCCACGCGCGGCGCTCCACGACCGTGCGGCGATCGGTCCCGAAGCGGATCCGGCCGGTCGCCCCGACACCGACGGCTGATCAACCGGGGTGCGCTTCGTCGACACGAACGTGCTGCTCTACGCGGCAAGCATCCTACCTGAAGAAGAGGCCAGGCGTCGTCGCGCGCGGGAACTCCTGGCGGAGCCGAATCTCGCCGTTTCGGTGCAGGTTCTGCAGGAGTTCTACCACCAGGCGACCCGCACGATGCGACCCGGACGACTCTCCGACGACGACGCGCTGCGCTTCCTCGAGCCGGTGTTGGAGATGCGGGTCCAGGCCGTAACGCTCGGCGTATTCAGGAATGCGGTTTCGATCCGCCGGCGCTTCGGTCTCTCCTATTGGGATGCGGCCATTCTCGCCGCCGCGCGCACGCTCGGCTGCGATGCCGTCTACTCCGAGGACATGAGCGCGGAGCAGGACTACGGCGGGATTCGAGTCGTCAACCCCTTCTGAACACCCACCCCTGGAGTCTGGTCGGCCGACGGGTCCCCGAACTGGACGGGACGCGGCCGGAGAGCGAATATGACTCGCCTCTTCTCCAGAAAGCACCTCGACTGACAAGCGACGGACCCAGAAATGAGCACTTCGCTGCGCGGAACAACAGACGTGTCCAGTCTCGCCAGCCGACGGGATGATCGCCGTCGGAGCCACGGGACTGCATCGCCATCCAACAGCGAGGCCGGCACTTCACACGCCGCCGCCATCTTCGCCCAACAGCAGCAGTACATCTTCGACTGCGTCAGACCCCTCTACGACGAGCCCCTCGCCATCGCCGAAGGCTCCGGTTGCCGCGTCACGGACTACGATGGCCGCGAGTACCTCGACGCCTTCGCCGGCATCCTCACCACCTCGCTGGGCCACTGCCACCCCGCCGTGGTCGCCGCCGTCCAGGAACAGGCCGCCCGCGTCGGCCACCTCTCCACCCTCTACGTCAACGACCGCCAGGTCGAAGCCGCCCGCGCCCTCGCCGAGATCTCACCCGGCGACCTCGGCCGCACCTTCTTCCTGAACAGCGGCACGGAGGCGATCGAGACCGCCCTGGCGACGGCGCGGCTCCACACCGGCCGTACCGAGATCATCGCGTTGCGGCAGGCGTACCATGGCCGCACCAGCATGGCCGCCGCGATCACCGCGCATGCCCCGTGGCGCGTCCTCCCCGGCACGGTGACCGGAATCACGCACGCGCTCTCCCCCTACGCGTACCGCGCCCCCTTCGGCGACGCCTCCGACGAGGAGCTGGTCGAGATCTACGCCCGCGACCTGATCGAGGTCATCGAGACCACCACCAACGGCCGCCCCGCCGCCTTCATCGCCGAGACGATCCAGGGGGTGGGCGGCTACATCGTCCCCCCAAAGGGCTACTTCCAGCGCATGGCCGGGATCATCCGGTCCTACGGCGGCCTCTTCATCGCGGACGAGGTGCAGTCCGGGTTCGGGCGAACGGGTACGCACTGGTTCGGGATCGAGCACTGGGACGTCGTCCCCGACATCACCGTCATGGCCAAGGGGATCGCGGGGGGGATGCCGGTCGGGGCCGTCACCACCACGTCGGAGATCGCGGGGAGCTGGCGCGGCAAGACCATCTCGACCTTCGGGGGCAACCCCGTGTGCATGGCCGCGATGGTAGCGACGCTGGGGGTCATGCGCGCCGAGGATGTGCGGACCCGCGCGCGTGACCGGGGCGCCCAACTGCGAGCCGCGCTGGACCGCCTGGGGGCGCGCTACCCCTGGATCGGCGAGGTCCGCGGCATGGGACTCATGCAGGCGATCGAACTCGTCGAAGACCCCGCCACGAAGGAACCCTCGCCCCGCTTGGCGGGCAAGCTGCTGCACGCGGCGCGTGACGAGGGTCTGCTCATTGGAATCGGAGGGCTGCACGGACACGTGATCCGGCTGGGGCCCTCACTGCTCATCGAGGAGGACGAGATGGACGAGGTGACTGCCCGCCTGGGGCGGGCGTGTGCGACCGTGGCGGCGGGACGATGACCGGCCGAGTTGCGGGATGTCCCCGGCGTGTTGGATGGACCACCAAGGGGGTGCGCCAATGATCGCCGGACTGTCCCTGGGCACCTGGCTCCTCATGGCCGCGAGCACCGTGCCGGGCCTGATCCTGGTCGTCGCCGCCTACCTGATCCACCGCGACGCCGACATCCGCAAGGCCGGCGGGGAGAAATCCGATGGGTGACGCCGGCTCCAACGGCGCCATCATCGGCGTCCTCGTCGTCTACTTCTTCATCCTGATCGGAATCGGATGGTGGGGCAGCCGCGAGAGCCGTTCGGTCAAGGGCTTCTACGTGGCGGGCAAGAAGCTGCCCTCGTGGGTGATCGCGTTTTCGTCGAACACCACCGGCGAGAGCGGGTGGCTGCTGCTGGGGCTGACCGGGATGGGCTACCTGGTCGGCTTCCACGCGCTCTGGGTGGTCCTGGGCGAGGTGATCGGGGTGGCGCTGGCGTGGTCGCTGGTGGCGCGCCCCTACAAGGAGTACACCGACCGCTACGATGCGATCACCGTCCCGGACTACCTGTCGGACCGCTTCGCCGACCGCGCCCACATCATCCGGTTCGTGAGCGCGATCATCATCTTCAGCATGGTATGGGCGTACACGTCCGCGCAGCTGACCGCCTCGGGCAAGGCTTTTTCGTCCTTCCTGGGGACGAGCTACGAGGCGGGTGTGCTGATCGGCGCCGGGGTCATCTTCCTGTACACGAGCATCGGCGGCTTCAAGGCGGTGGCGTACAGCGACGTACTCCAGGGCGTGCTCATGTTCCTGTGCCTGCTGGTGCTGCCGATCGTGGGGATCGCGCATGCGGGGGGCTGGGGCGAATTGATGGCCGCGATCGGGTCGGCCGACCCGGCGCTGCTGAAGCCGATGGGCGAACACGGGCTGACGCTGACGGGCGTGATGAGCGCGGTGAGCTTCATCGGGATCGGGCTGGCCTTCCTGGGGGCGCCCCAGTTGCTGACGCGCTTCATGTCGGCGCGCAACCGCGGCGAGATTCTCGGGGGAGGGGTCATGGCGGTGGTGTGCATCATCGTCTTCGACATCGGTGCGGTGCTGACGGGGGTGGCGGGACGCGCCCTCTTCCCGGGCCTGGCCGACCACGAGACGATCCTCCCGGTCATGTCCACCGAGCTCTTCCCGGCGATCGTCGCGGGCGTAATCCTGGTGGTGGTGCTGGCGGCGATCATGTCGACGGTCGACTCGCTGCTGATCCTGGCGTCGTCGGCGGTGGTGCGGGACGTGGTGCAGAAGGTCTACCGGCCGGACTACCCGGACCGGAAGCTGTCGCTGATCGGGCGGGTGCTCACGATCGTGATCGGGCTCGGGGGACTTGCGGTGGCCCTCCCCGAGAGCCGCATGCTCTTCTGGTTCATCCTCTTCGCGTGGTCAGGGCTGGCCTCGGCCTTCACACCGGTCGTGCTGTGCTCGCTCTTCTGGAAGAGGACCACGCGCGCCGGCGCGATCGCGGGGATGATCTCCGGGTTCCTGACGGCGGTGATCTGGACGCTGGCCGTCAAGCAGCACTTCTACGACCTGTACGAGATGATCCCCGGCTTCGTGGTCGGGTTCGCGGTCACGATCGGGGTGAGTCTCTTCACGGAACCGCCGGAGGAGGCGGGCGCGGTGATGGACGATGTGAAGCGGGTGGTCGGCGGGCCGTTCTCGGCGGGGGAGGGGGACTGATTCAGGACAGGAGGACCACAATGAAGTCACTGACCAGAGGCCAGTTCCTGGGCACCGCGGCGGGTGCCGCCGGGGTAGGCCTGCTAACCGGCTGCGACGGCACTCCGGGCATCGTCCTGCGCAGCGGCGGGGAGCCCGTCGGCGCCCCCGACCTCATCGCGCACGGCCGCCTCATCCACACCATGGACGAGGACAACCCCACCGCCGAATCCCTCGCGGTTAAGGACGGACGCTTCATGGCGGTCGGCACCCGGGCCGAGATCGACGCCCTGCGCGGCGCAGGCACACAGGTCTTCGACCACCGCGATGCCGTCATCACCCCCGGCTTCATCGACGCGCACACCCACCCCGCCGGTGCAGGAGTCCGCGAACTCAAGGACGTCAACGTCGACGTGCGCAGCATCGCCGAGATCAAGGACCGCATGGCCGCCCGTGCCCGCGAGACGCCGCCCGGCGAGTGGATCCGCGGCTTCAAGTACGACGACACCAAGCTGGCCGAGGGACGGCCGCTCAACCGGCTCGACCTGGACGAGGCGGTCCCGGGCCATCCTGCGGTGGTCGGCCACCGGGGCGGCCACACCAGCGTCTACAACTCGCGCGCCTTCGCGCTGGCGGAGGTGACCGCCGAGACACCCGACCCCCCCGGCGGCAAGTTCTACCGCGAAGACGGCGAGCTCACCGGCCTCGTGGCGGAGCGGGCCAACTACATCATCTCGAGACTGATCCCCGGCACGCACACCGACGATGACCGCCAGGCCGGCGTCAAGCTCATCACCGAGTTGATGGCCCAGGCGGGGCTGACCTCCTTCCACGATGCCGGCACCTCGTCCAGCAGCGTGCGGGCGTACAGCGCCGCCTACCGCAACGGCGAGTTGAGCTGTCGCGTGTACATGATGATGCGCGGCGCCTATGAGGACCTGCGCCAGGCTGGCGTGTCGACCGGATTGGGCGACGAGTGGCTGCGCGTCGGCGGAGTCAAGTACGGGGCGGACGGCTCGGCGTCGGAACGCACCATGCGCATGAGCACGCCGTACGT
>VXOC01000183.1 GCA_009840215.1 Gemmatimonadota bacterium
CCAACCCCACACCCACCCCACCGATCCGCAGCGCCTCACGCAGGATCAGCCGTCTGAGCGCGCGCGGCGCGGCCCCCAGAGCCGACCGTATTCCCATGTCGCGCAACCGCGACCGGGTGTGCGTCCTCATCGCGCCCACCATCCCGAAGACGGCCGCCAGCGCAGCCACCGCCCCCGCTCCGCGCGACCCCCCGCCCAGCCACACCGCCGTACCGTGCACGCGATCCAGTTCGTCGGCGGCGGGTTTCAGCTCGGTGACCGCCAAGCGGCTCCCGGGCAGCGCGGCAAGCGACTCGCTCACGATGCGCAGCGAGTCCTCCACATCCGCCGCCAGACGCGCGGGCACCGAGGCCACCAGTTCGATGCGGGCCGGCGGGTGGTCCAGCGCCGAGAAGTAGACCGAGTACGGCGACCCGGAGGCGCCGAGTCCCCTTCCCCGTGGTTCCCGCACGACGCCCACCACCACATGCCACTCGCCGCGGATGCCCCCGAGCGCCACCTGCCGCCCGATGACCGGAGGGTCCAGGAAGTGATCCCGGGCGTAGGCCAGGTTGATGACGACTTCGCGCACGCCGTCGGCCCGCGGCCCCTCGGCACCGAAGCCGCGTCCCGCCACGAAGGGCAGCCCCCGCTCCGCGAAGAACCCCGGCATGACCGCGTGGTGCCGGACCATGGCGATGTGAACCGGACGCGGCAAGCCACCGTCCGAACACCTGCCACACTCGTTCGCGGTGCGCACCTCCGGGCCGCGCCCGATCCACGCCCCCGGGGTCGCCAGGGACTCGGCCACGACCTCTGGTGCGCGCCGGAGGGCGTCCAGCGCCGACTCGTAGAGGGCGGCGCGCGCCAGAGGGTCCGGGTCCGTGTCCTCCGCCGGCGAGAGCAGCCCGAGTACCGTGTGCCCGCCCCCCGGTGCACGCCCGGCCGCACCCGACACGCCAGCCGAATCCGCCCCGCGCGACAGAAGAAAAAGCCCCGATGACGTCACGATGGCGATCGCCACCGAGAGCTGTACGGCAATCATGAGCACGCGGTTGAAACGCCGTGGTCTGGGGTCGGTCAGATGCTGGCTCTCCGCCTCCTGGGTCAGCGGCCGCGAGGGGCCGTACAGCGTCCTCACGGGGACGAGTGCCGCCAGGGCCATGGTCCCGGCGAGGGCCGCCACACCACCGAATCCCGCCAACCAGGACGGTGTGGAGAAGGAGATGCCGGGCGGTGCCAGAGCCACCATCAGCACGGCGATACCCGCCGCCACAACACTCCCCGCCGCGAGGCTCAACAGCAGGCGGCGACGCCACAACCGTGCAGCGTCGCCCACCATTCGCCGCGGGGGCGCGCCAAGCATCACCTCGACCACGCGCCTTCCCTCCAGCGACAGGTTCTCGGATGCGATGACGCCCAGCAGGCTCACCAGCGCGGTCGCAGCCGCCATGAGCACGAGCACCAGGGTGGTGCCTGTCAGCTTGTCGAGGTCGGCCAGTTCGGCGGTGCCGGCCCGGTAGTCCGGGGCGGGGAGCCCCTCCATCTCCACCGTTGGCGTGATGACCGCGTCCACCGTGTGGAAGCGTCCGCCGCCGTCGCCACCGCGCAGCAGGAGCGCCGCGCAGAGCACCATCGCCACCAGGGCGGTGCACGTCAGGATCGCGGAGCGTTGCATGGCGTCTGGCTTTTTCCCACGGACTGCCATCGTGTAGTTTGGGGACCCATGAAAGTACCCCTTCTGGACCTCACTGCGCAGTATGCCTCGATCAGCGACGAGATCGACGCGGCGGTGGCCGAGGTCGTCACCTCCCAGCGTTTCATCCTCGGCGCGGTGGTGGAAGCATGCGAGGACGCCATCGCCGGGTACACGGGATGCGCTCACGCAATCGGTGTCTCGTCGGGAACGGATGCGCTTCTCGTCGCTCTCATGGCCGAGGGGATCGGACCCGGCGACGAGGTCGTCACCACCCCCTACTCCTTCTTCGCCACCGCGGGCGTGATCGCGCGGGTCGGGGCCACCCCGGTCTTCGCCGACATCGATCCGGTCACCCTCAATCTCGATCCCGCGCGCGTCGCCGAGTGCGTCACGAAGAAGACGCGCGCCATCATTCCCGTGCACATCTTCGGGCAGATGGCCGACATGCCCGCGATCATGGAGATCGCCCGGTCCCACGACCTTGTCGTCATCGAGGATGCCGCCCAGTCGATCGGCGCCGAAGACGGGGAGCGCCGTGCGGGATCGGTCGGCCACTACGGCTGCTTCTCCTTCTTCCCCTCCAAGAACCTGGGGTGTTTCGGCGACGGCGGAATGGTCGTCACGAACGATGCAGCGCGGGCCGACCGGGTCAGGGCCCTGCGCGTCCACGGCGAGGGCGTGAAGTATCATCACCCGGTCGTGGGCGGCAACTTCCGCCTGGATGCGCTGCAGGCTGCGGTGATCCGTGCAAAACTCCCGCACCTGGACGACTGGAGCGACGCACGCGGGGCCAACGCGGCCCTCTATTCGCACCTCCTCGACGATATCGCGCGCCGGAAGCCGTCCTGCCTGACCCTGCCCCGGGTCGTCACCGACCGGCACGTCTTCAACCAGTACGTGGTGCGCGTGACGGACCGCGACCGCGTGCGGGAACGGCTCGCGTCCGCCGGTGTCGGCACCGCGATCTACTATCCCCTTCCCCTGCACCTGCAGGAGTGCTTTGCCGCGTTGGGATACCGCAGGGGCGACCTGCCCGAGAGCGAGCGGGCGGCCGATCGCGCCATTGCGCTGCCCATCTACCCGGAGCTGAGCACGGAGCAGATCCGCCGGGTGGCTGGCGTGCTGCGGAGGGCTTTGGGCGCACCGGCCTGAGGGACGGCTTCAACCACGGCGCGCCTGCGTTCGGCAACACCCACCGAACGAGCAACCGGGCGGCAAGTTGTCCGATCCGGGCCAAACGACGACATTCGTGGCGGACCAAGTCCCCGGAAACCGGCACGCGGATCTTCATTCGGCGGCCGGGCGCGTGACCACCTCGAGGAGCGCTCATGGAAGGCAAGAGCGGAAAACAGCTGATCGTCGTCGGCGACCGGGTGTTGATCGAACCGGAGGAAGGCGAGGAGCGCACCACGGTCGGGCTCTATCTGCCGGCCTCGGCGGTGGACAAGCAGTCCGTCCAGGGGGGACGCGTGCTGGCCACCGGTCCGGGCACTCCGATCGGGGCACCTACGGAGCTGGACGAAGAGCCCTGGAAGATCGGATCCGGCGAGGCGCGCTACCTGCCCGTCCAGGCCCGCGTGGGCGACTTCGCGATCTTCTTCCGCAAGGCCGCCGTGGAGATCAGCTTCGAGGGCACGGAATACCTGGTCGTCCCACAGGCGGCGATCCTGACCCTGGTCCGGGACGGGGAAAGGGGATCGGAACCGGTCTTCCAGCTGTAGGCGGTCCGTGAAAATGCGCGAACAGTGGAGCAGCCGGGTCGGGTTCGTCCTCGCCACCGCCGGATTCTCGGTCGGGCTGGGGAACATCTGGCGCTTTCCCTACCTGGCCGGAGAGAACGGCGGCGGCGCCTTCATGCTGGTCTACGTCGCCTTCGCCATCCTGATCGGCATCCCCCTCATGACCGCCGAGCTCAGCCTGGGCCGACAGGCGCGGCTCACACCCATCGCCGGGATGCGCCGCCTGACCGGGTCGCGCACGAGCCCGTGGAACCTGATCGGCTGGCTCGGAATCGCCGCGGCGGTGATGATCACGGCCTACTACGTCATGCTGATCGCGTGGCTCGTGTCCTACTTCGTCACCTTCGCAGGGGGCGGGGGAATGGGGGGAACGCCGGAGGAGACGCGGGCCGCCTTCGACCGTTTCGTCGCGACGCCCGGACCGGTCGTGGGCTACGCGGCCCTGGTCATCGTGCTGATCGCCTTCGTTGTGAGCCGGGGCGTGAACCGCGGGGTCGAGCGTTCGGCCAGATTCCTCATGCCGCTTCTGGTGTTGCTGCTCGCCGCTCTGGCCGTGCGTGCGATGACCCTCCCCGGTGCCGGCGCCGGTCTCGCGTGGTATCTCACACCCGATTTCTCGGCGCTGAGCGGCGGGGCCATCCTCGCGGCGCTGGGCCAGGCGTTCTTCTCGATCGGGATCGGGATGGCGGCGGCGTTCGGCCTGGGCAGCTACCTGGACCCCCGCGACAGCGACGTGCCGGGCAACGCGGCCACGGTCGTCGCCTTCGACACGGGTGTGGCGGTGGTGGCGGGGCTGATCCTCTTCCCCGCCCTCTTCGCTTTCGGGATGGACCCCGACCAGGGTGCGGGCCTCCTTTTCGTCACCATGACCGCGCTCTTCCAGGAGATGCCCGGAGGCGCGGTCTTCGGGGCGGCCTTCTTCTTCTTCCTGCTGGTCGCGGGATTCACCTCGCAGGTGGCCGTCTTCGAGGTTCTGGTCGCTTCGGTCACCGACTCCACGGGCATGAGCCGCGCGCGGGCGGTCGCGCTCTGCGCCGCGGGCGCGTTTGTCCTCTGCGTGCCCGTGGTCCTGTCACTGGGGCCCTGGTCCGACTTCCTCGTTCTGGGCATGAACCTCTTCGACTTCACGAACCGCGTTTCGGGGGACTATTTCCTGCCGGTGGTGGGTCTGCTCACGGCACTGTACGTGGTCTCGAAGTGGGGTTGGAGCGCTTTCCGCGACGAGACCAACCGGGGGGCGGCGGGATTCGTCACCGTGAGCCGGTGGTGGAAGCCCCTGGTCCGTTTCGTGATCCCCGTCGCGGTTTCGCTCGTGCTACTCGGCGCGTTCGGGGTGGGAACGGGCAACCTGGGGGCCTTCATGGGGTGGTCGGCGGCGGTCGTGGTGCTCTACGTCGTGCTCTTCCTGCGGCGCGCACCCGACTAGCTGCGTGCGCACCGACGGGTTTTCGGCGCACCTCGCACGCCAGGGTTTGATCCTGCTCGACGGCGGACTCGCGACCGAGCTGGAGCGGGCCGGGCACGACCTCAACGATCCGCTATGGTCCGCCAGGGTGTTGGTGGAGGACCCGGGCGCGATCCTGGCCGCGCATCTGGCGTACCTGGAAGCGGGTGCCGACTGCGTGACCACGGCGACCTACCAGGCCACCTTCCAGGGCCTGGCCGCGCGGGGCGTCGACGAGGTTCGCGCCGAGACGGTTCTGCTGGGCGCGGTGGACCTGGCCGTGCAGGCGCGGGACGGGTTCCCGGGCCGTTCATCGAAACGCGCAGGGCGACTCCGGCCACTGGTCGCGGCCGGCATCGGGCCCTACGGCGCGTTTCTGGCCGACGGTTCCGAGTACCGGGGGGACTACGGAATCAGCGCGGGCGACCTGGCCGACTTCCACCGCCGGCGCCTGCACCTTCTCGCCGAAAGCCCCTGCGACGTGCTGGCGTGCGAGACCCTGCCATCCCTCGACGAGGCGCGGGTCCTGGCGGCGCTGGCAAGCGAAACGCACGAGAAACCGGCCTGGTTCAGCTTCACCTGCCGCGACGAGGGGCACCTCAGCGACGGGACACCGGTTGGCGAAGTCGCCGGGTGGGCGGAGGATACCGCGTGCGTGGCCGCCGTCGGGATCAACTGCACCGAGGCCGCGCTCGTTCCGGACCTGATCGGTGCTCTCGTGGCGGGGACGCGCAAGCCCGTCATCGCATACCCGAACGCCGGAGGCGCCTGGGACGCGGATGCGAAGCGCTGGGGCCGCGCGGAGGCGGTGCCCGACTGGGGAGAGGCGTGCAGGCGCTGGATCGCGGCGGGGGCGGTGGGGGT
>VXOC01000024.1:0-3741 GCA_009840215.1 Gemmatimonadota bacterium
CCCCCCCCCCCCCCCCCCCCCCCCCCCCCCCCACCTTTTTTTTCCCCCCCCACCCCCCCACCCCCCCTTTCCTCTACGTCTGGTGGGCTGGGTTATGTTTAAAAGTGACTGGGTTGGGTGGGGGCGGTGCGCTCGCCGGGAACATCGCTCTGGGGGACGGGTCGCTCCACGATCGGCCAGACGGGGTCGCCGGTGCGGCGGTCGAAGACGAAGGTGAAGGTCTGCTTGGTGATCTGCGCAACCGCCTCGATCTCGCGTCCGTCGACGAGCAGGTCGGCGAGGATGGGGGCGGCGGGGGGGTCGTAGTCCCAGATGCCGTGTCGGACCGTCTGGTAGTGCCAGACCCGTTGGCCGGTTGCGGCGTCGAGGGCGACCAGGCTCTGGGAGAAGAGGTTGTCGCCGGGGCGGTGGCCTCCGTAGTAGTCGCCGGTGCCCAGTTCGACGGGGAGGTACACGTAGCCGAGTCCGGGATCGGCGCTGATCGCGGTCCAGACGGCTGCGTTGCCGGTGTACTCCCAGGAGCCGTCCTCCCAGGTGTCGTTGCCGAACTCGCCGGGCTGGGGAATGGTGTGGAAGGTCCAGCGCAGCGCTCCGGTGACCGCGTCGTAGCCGCGCACGTGGCCCGGGGGCATCGTCAGTGTAGGGGGCCGCCCGCCAGCGGACATCGCCGAACCCACCACGACGACGCCGCCGACCACGAGGGGCGGTGAACTGGAGCCGATGGGCGCGCGCTGGAGGTCGATTTCGCGGCCCAGATCGAGGCGCAGGTCGATCACGCCGTTCTTGCCGAAGTCGTTGACGGGGATGCCCGACCGGGCGTTCAGCGCCACGAGATGGAAGCCGGGCGTTACCAGGAATATGCGCGGACCGGTCGCGGGCGAATCCCAGTAGGCGACGCCGCGCCCCGAGCTGCGCCTGGGCGCCGACCTGCCGCTCTCGTCCAGGCGGTAGGTCCACAGCGTCTCGCCGGTCCCGGCGTCGATCGCCACGGCCGCGCGACGATATCCTGCGGTCGCGTAGAGCACGCCGTCCACCATGAGGGGCGTGGTGCGGTAGTTGTACTCGGGGGCGGGACCGAAGTTGGCCGACTTCCAGCGCCACGCGATCTCCAGCGAGGCCGCGTTGTCGCGGTCGATCTGGTCCAGTGGCGCGTAGCGGGTGCTGCCGGGGTCGCCGCCGTTGTAACGCCACTCGCCGTCGGCGGCGCCGTTCTGGGCGCCGGCCGGGGCGGCCCACAGGGCGACCGCCGCCGGAAGCGCCAGCCGCGCGGCGGCCAAAAGGTGACGGCGCGTCCGGTTACGGCTGAAGCGTTGTATTGTGCCGGCAGTGGCCCGTGTGGGATGGCGATTCTGCAATGGGCAGTCTCCGGTTCCTTTCAGGTGTCGGCGGCGCGGCCCGGAACATAGCTTTGGCTGCGGGTTAACGCGTGAAGATGACCCCCCCGCCGCTCGTAGAACAGTGGCGACAACGGAAACGGAGCACCGCAGCAATGCTTACAGCGTACATCTTCTGCCTGGCGGTCGGCGGCGGTTTTCTCGCTCTGTCCTTCTTCGGCGACTTCCTGGAAGGCGATGTCGACATCGACGCTGATGTGGATGTGGACGCGGACATGGACGCGCTTGCTCATGGCAGCGGAGTCGCGCAGCTCTTCTCGCTGCGGGCGGCCATCAACGCGCTGTTCGGCTTCGGTGCCGCCGGAACGCTGCTCCACTTCGCGTGGGGCGGTGGCCAGCCGCTCCTGACCGCTGCGATCGCGGGCGGCACCGGGCTGGCTTCGGGCGCGCTGATCAGTTCGGTGTTCGGCTACCTCAAGCGCACCGAAAGCGGAGCCCTGCGCGGAGAACAGTCGTTCGTCGGCCTGACCGGCGAGGTGTCGCTGGAAATCGCGCCCGGCAGCCGGGGCTCCGTGACGGTGCGCAGGGGAGACCGCCGCGTTCGCATCCGTGCGCAGGTGGCGGACACCTACCACGCCACCGAGGCGCTCACCTCCGGACATCCGGTCGTGGTCGTCGAGATGAAGGACGGGATCGCCTACGTGACCCCCGTCGGACCCAAGCTTCTTGAAGAATGAACCCCAACCCGAAGGAGAAACCAAGTGCCTGACCCGATCGTGGCCCTCATAGCGGGCGTGGTCCTCGTCATCGTGATCACCGTGCTGATCGCGACCATCAAAAGCCTCATCGTCATCGCGCCGCCGAACCAGGCGGCGGTCCTGACCGGGCGCAACCGTATGCTCACCGACGGGCAGCGCGTCGGATACCGGTCGATCTCCGGGGGGCGCGTATTCCGCGTTCCGATCATCGAAACTGTTCAACACATGAACCTGGAGACCATCCCGATCGAGGTCTCCGTCAGCAACGCCTTCTCGAAGGGCAACATTCCGCTCAACGTCGAGGCGATCGCCAACGTCAAGATCGCGTCCGAGCCCGAGTGGGTCTTCAACAACGCCGTCGAGCGCCTGCTGGGGAAGAGCGAGAACGAGATCAAGGCGCTGGCGCAGGACACCCTCACCGGCAACCTGCGCGGCGTGCTTGCAACCCTGACCCCCGAGGCCGTCAACGAAGACCGTCTGGGGTTTGCCAAGGCCCTCTCGGAGGACGCGGGTGAGGACCTGGCTTCGCTGGGATTCCACCTGGACGTGCTCAAGATCCAGAACGTGAGCGACGAGCGCGGCTACCTGGCCGCGATCGGGCGCGAGAAATCGGCCGAGGCGATCCGGCAGGCGGAGATCGCCGAGGCGCGGAAGCGGGCCGACACGCGTGAAGCCCAGGCCGAGGCGAGCCGGCGGGCCGAGGTGCGGGAAGCGGCGGCGGCGATCAAGGTGGCCGAGGCGAAGAACGCGCTCAGGGTCCGCCAGGCGGAGCTGGACCGCGAGGGTGAGACCGCCGAGAAGATCGCGCGCGTGAAGGCGCAGGAGGCCGAAGTCGAGGCCGAGAGGATTCTCGAGATGAAGCGCGTGGAGAGGGAGGAGCAGCGCCTGCTCGCCGATGTGGTGGAGCCGGCCAAGGCCGAGAAGATGGCCGCGTTCGCGCGCGCCGAGGCGGAGGCCGCGCCGATCCTGGAGCGCGGGAAGGCGCAGGTCGAGGTGCTGAGGCGGCTCTACGGGGAGGTGGGGGCGGGGGGCGAGGCGGCCTTCGCGGTGTTCATCGCGGAAAAGCTGCCCGAGCTGCTGGAGATCGCGGTGGGCGCGGTCGAGGGTGTGGACATCGACAGGGTGGTGGTCATGGACGGGGGCGAAGGCCAGGGAGTGTCCAACGCGCTGAACCAGCGGGTCAGGGGGGCTTACGGGACGATGGAGGGGCTGGCTTCGGTGCTGGGGCTGGATATTCAGCAGGTGCTGCAGCGCGCGGTTGGCGGGGAGGTCGAAGAGGCGACGGAGGCGTAGCACGCGGCCGGCGCGCGCGGGTCGGAGGTCGTCGGCCCCGGTCCGCGCGCGTCACCTGAAGCGACACATCCTGGTTACGGAAGCGCGCGGTAGTGACCGGGTGGTGCGCTGTCGGTAACACAATCGTTACATACGTCCCCTACTGTAGGTTCTCCAAACCGATGCTGGGGGAGACTGAACCCGGCTTCCGGTCGATCCGATTCCTACAGGTCCTGGCAGCCCGTGGACAGAATCCCCCCGGCATTCGAGCGGCGATGCATCCGCGCTGGACCGCTTCGCTCTGCGTTGCTCCTCGGGCGAATAGCTCTGCTATTCCCCTCTCGTCGCTCCTTGCCAGCCCGGCGCCTCACCGCTCT
>VXOC01000024.1:3751-5722 GCA_009840215.1 Gemmatimonadota bacterium
TAGCTCTGCTATTCCCCTCTCGTCGCTCCTTGCCAGCCCGGCGCCTCACCGCTCTCGGTGCTCGCGGGGCTCTGTCCACCGACTGCGGGCAGCCCGTGGACAGAATCCCCCCGGCATTCGAGCGGCGATGCATCCGCGCTGGACCGCTTCGCTCTGCGTTGCTCCTCGGGCGAATAGCTCTGCTATTCCCCTCTCGTCGCTCCTTGCCAGCCCGGCGCCTCACCGCTCTAGGTGCTCGCGGGGCTCTGTCCACCGACTGCGGGCAGCCCGTGGACAGAATCCTCCCGGCATTCGAGCGGCGATGCATCCGTGCTGGCCGCTACGCTTCCCCTGTCCACGCTGTAAAGTATACATTACGTTATGTAATGTCTACTATACATTTTGCCATTCCAAGGCTTCGCTCTGCGTTGCTCCTCGGGTTTGCCACGGTAGCTCCCGCGGCGTTGTCCGCGCAGGCGGCAATCAACGCGCGCGACGCGGAGATCCGCTTCGGCGGCCGTCTCCATTCCCAGTTCGCCACCAGTACGGCCGACGGCGGGAAGGCCACGGATTTCTTCACGCGCCGGGCCCGCTTCACGATCGATGTGCGCGTCACGCCGCTCCTCGACGCCCGGGTGCAACCCGACTTCGGGGGCGGGAAGCTGGACCTGAAGGACGCGTACTTCCGCCTCAACTTCGACCGCGCCTTCAGGCTCTCCATGGGCCAGTTCAAGCGCGCCTTCGACATCTTCGAGCTGAACAGTTCGACCGACATCGTGGTGGTGGAGAGGACCGGCCGGATCGACGGGTTGCGGGGGTGCGGGGGCCTGGACGGTCCCTGCACGCTCAGCCGCTTTACCGAGAAGCTGGGGTACTCGGACCGGGACATCGGGTTGAAGGTGGACGGATCTCTGGCCGGGAGGGTCGGCTACATGGTCACGCTCACCAACGGGACGGGCACGTCGGGATCGGATGAGAATTCGGGGAAGTCGTTCGCCGGCCGCCTGTCCCTGGGCCTGACCGACCGGGTCACGCTTGCAGGCAACCTGTCGAGACACGACTACGGTGACCTCCGTGATCGTGGCAACACCCGGGCCGCCACAGCATTCGGAGTGGACCTGGAGTTCGGCGGCTTCCGCGATGGCACGCACCTGCAACTGGGCCTGATCAGAGGAGAGAACTGGCGGCTCCGGCGCACGGCGTCCGGGCCGCCCCGATTCCTCACCTGGCAGGGAATCCTGAGCCGGTACGTCGCACTGGAGGGGACACGGCTGGAAGCGGTCGAGCCGATGGCGCGCGTCAGTTGGGGGGACCCGGACGGCAATACAGACGCCGACAGCGCGCTGCTCATCACCCCCGGCCTGTTCCTCTACGTGAAGGGCAAGAACCGCATCGGTGCGAACCTGGACATCTACGACTCCGGAGCGGATCCCATGCAGTACTCCTTCAAGCTCCAGACCTACCTCTACTACTGAGCCGTGCCGGTGTGCGCATCGGGGGGCGCCCGGGCCTGTTTCGGCGCCCGAGAACATTGGTACAGGGTCGTCACCCGGCTGTGACTCCACCGTGACAAACGTCAGTTAGAGTCCCACCGTCTACAATGGAAAACGGAGAGAAAGAATGAAGCAGATCGCGCAGCGGGTCGTTCCGTTCGTCGCGCTGGCCGTCCTCGCCTGCGGGGGCGGCGGCGACCGCAATCAGCGGGCCGTCATCCAGAACCGCGGCTCGGACACGCTCCTCAACGTCGCCCAGGCCTGGGCCGAGGCATACGCCGCGGTCAATGCCGATGTGGCGGTTGCGGTGACTGGCGGCGGGTCCGGCACGGGGATCTCCGCGATGATCAACGGCACCGTCGACATCGCCAACGCATCGAGGAAGATGCGTGACTCGGAGATCGAGCTGGCCCGTGAGAACGGCGTCGAGCCCATCGAGTTCGTCGTCGGTTACGACGCGCTCGCCGTCTACCTCCACGAGGACAACCCCATCGAAGGC
>VXOC01000092.1 GCA_009840215.1 Gemmatimonadota bacterium
GGGACGAGGAGGGCGAGGGGGAGGGCGAAGGGGACGAGGAAGAAGGGGACGGTCCCCCGGCCCGTGGCGGCCAGGAAGAGGAGGAAGATCCCCCGGGCGTCGAGATCTGGCACACCAAGGACGTCGACCCCGTGCCCCAGCAGCGCGTGCGCGACCGCTTCCTGCGGCAGGAGAACGACATCGGGCGGTGGCGGCTGGACGAGGGGAGCTTCCTGCAGCTGGGCGGCGACCACGCGGACGGCGCCTCGATCGTCGAGGGCGGCCGGCACATGATGGCCCGTGACGAGACCCCCTACGACGTCGACGCCATGTTCAAGCAGCAGTACTTCGACCTCTACGTGGTGGACGTCGCCACCGGGCAGCGCGAGCTCGTGAAGGAGCGGCTCTTCCAGTCCAACGGCGCGAGCCCCGGCGGCCGCTACCTGGTCTGGTTCGAGGGCGAGGACTACTTCACCCACGACCTCGAAAGCGGCGAGACCGTGAACATCACCGGGGGGCTGGAGGGCCAGTTCGTCAACTACGACGTGACCCCGACCCGCGAGCAGATGCCCGGCTTCGGCACCGCCGGATGGCTGGAGGACGACGAGGCCCTGCTCATCAACGACCGCTGGGACGTGTGGGAAGTTCGGCCGGACGGATCCGGCGGCCGCCGCCTCACCAACGGCGCCGACGACGAGGTGCGCTACCGGGTGTTCCAGATGGACTTCGAGGCCGACGCCATCGATCCGGACGAGCCCCTCTACTACTCGACCTACGGTGAATGGACCAAGAAGGCCGGCTTCTCACGCGCCAGGCCCGGCGACACGCCCGAACCCCTGCTCTGGGAGGATGCCACCTTCGGCTTCTTCGGCAGCCTGCAGAAGGCCGAGGACGCGGATGTGTACGTCTACCGGCAGGAGCGCTTCGACGATTCACCGGACTACTTCGTCACCCGCAACGACGACCTCAGCGACGCCCGCCAGGTCACCAACACCAACCCCTTCCAGGCCGACTACGCCTGGGGCCGCACCGAACTGATCGACTACGAGAACGAATGGGGACGCAAACTGCAGGGGGCCCTCGTCTACCCCGCCGACTACGAAGAGGGCACGAAGTACCCCATGATCGTCTACCACTACGAGCTGCTGTCCCAGGGCCTGCACCGCTATATCGCCCCGAGCGAGACGAACTACTACAACGTCCAGGCGTGGAGCCAGGACGGGTACTTCGTGCTGCAGCCGGACATTGTCTATCGTGACCGGCGGCCCGGCCAGTCGAATGTCGAGACCCTGCGCCCGGCCGTGGCCGCGGCTGTCGCCACCGGCATGATCGACCCCGAGAAGGTCGGCCTGATCGGGCACTCGTGGGGCGGCTACCAGACCACCTTCTTCGTCACCCAGGACGACCTCTTCGCGAGCGCTGTCGCGGGCGCCCCGCTCACCAACCTCATGAGCATGTACCTGTCCTTCTACTGGAACTCGGGCGGCACCGACGCGCGCATCTTCGAGATCAGCCAGGGCCGCATGCAGGTCCCGTGGTGGGAGGACTGGGATGCTTACCACGCCAACTCCCCCGTGCACCACATCCAGAACCTCAACACGCCGCTGCTCATGATGTTCGGCAGCGAGGACGGCGCGGTCGAGTTCAACCAGGGGGTCGAGTTCTACAACGCGGCCCGGCGCGCGGGGAAGGACATGGTGATGCTGGTCTACGAGGGTGAGAACCACGGCCTGGCGCGGGAGCCGAATCAGAAGGACTACCGCAACCGCATCATGCAGTGGTTCGCGCACTACCTGAAGGGGGAGCCGGCGCCCGACTGGATCACGAAGGGGCTGTCGTACATCGAGCAGCAGGACGGGTTGAAGAAGAAGAAGCGGCCGATCAGCTGAGGGGGGCGGGGCCGGGGGGGCGTAGGCGTCCCGCCCGGCCCCTTCCTCGTCGGCCGCTGCTCCCCGAGGTGCTGGAAGTCTCAGCAGCGAGTGCGGTCTTTCGTGGCAATACCGTGAGGAGCACGACCGCGGCGATGATCATTCGGGAAGGTGAGGAAACCGCACCCTCGTGATGTGTAGTCCGATTTCCGTTTTGTCAACTGCGGTTGACATTTGCGAGTCGCACGGACCCCAATGCAGGCGCGTTGACAAACCTGTCCCTTCACCGTCCCGACCGCTTCACCACCTCCAGCTCCTGCAGCTCCTTCCTTTCCCTGGCGTGGTCCATGGGGGTCTTGCCGTCCCAATCGAGGGCCTCCGGATCGGCGCCCGCTTCCAGCAGGGCCATGAACACGGCAGGGTTCGCCCTGATGACCGCTGCGTGGAGGGGTGTCACGTCGCGACCGCGCGGGTTGGGCCAGCGATAGTAGACCGCACGCGCGCCGATGTCCGCCCCCGCTTCCAGCAGCAGAGCAACGATTTCCGGAGTAGTGGCGTCATGCAGGGGGGTCGGGCCGTCTTCCCTGTCCCGTGCGTGGACATCCGCACCTGCTGTGATGAGCGTCGCCACCACTGACGCGTGCCCGCTCGCCGCGGCCACGTGCAAGGGCGTCATGCCATCGTCGCCATGGTAGCCCCTCCCTGTCCACACGTCGAGTTCGGCACCGGCATCGATCAGCGCCACGATCATTGCCGGATTGTCTGTACTCTGCGCGGCCGAGTGCAACGGCGATCCGCCGGAGCCATCCCGGGCATTCACATCCGCACCGGCCTGCACAAGGAGTGAGACGATCGCGGGATCGCGGGCCCAGGCGGACGCGAAGTGTAGGGGTGTCGAGCCATCGGGCTGATTCCCGTCCGCATCGTAGTCGAACCTGGCTTTCACGTCGGCCCCTCCCTCGATGCAGCCGACAACCGTCTCGGTGGGAGCGAGGTGGAAGAAGGTGGCGGTGTTGAATCGGGCGCAGTCCAAGGGGTTGGCCACGTACCCCGAGTCATCCCGCGCGTCGGTATCGGACCCGAGTTCGATCAGCCTGGCAGCGGTGGCCGGGTTGTCGCTCCGCAAGGCGTGGTGCAGCGCGGTCCGGCCCGCATCATCGGTGGCATGCAGGTCGGCGCCGGCCTCGACGAGCAGGGAGACCAGGGAATCGTTGTCGGGCCACGCCGCGCTCGCGGCCCGATGCAGGGGGGTTGTGCCGAGGGTGTCGCGGGCGTTCACGTCGGCACCAGCGTCCAGTAACGCCCGCGCGCCGCGAGGGCCGCCCGATCGCCCCCCTCGGTCCGCCACATCGTGCAGCGGGGTTCCGCCCCTGCGATCCGGCGCGTTCACGTCCGCACCGGCCTCGACAAATGCGGCGATGACCCGGGTGAGGGGGTAGTCGTACCGTGCTGCAAGAGACATGAGTCGGTACAGCGGCGGCTCGCCGTACTCGTTGCGGGCGTGCACGTCGGCCCCGGCGCGCAGACACCCGATGACGCTCTCCCACGGGGCGCGCGTGAAGAACAGACTGTACGTCCAGTCGCAGACCGTGGGCCGCGGCGCCCTGCCCAGGTTGTCCATCGCACGCGGGTCTGCCCCCAGCGCAAGCAGCTTGTCGACGACGGGTTGGTGACGGTTTCTCGTGGCGATGTGCAGCGGGGTCTCGCCGCGGTGGTTGCGGGCGTTGACATCCGCCCCGGCGGCGGCCAGGGCGATCACCATGAGCGTGTCGGCGGGGTCGGGTGGATCGTCTCTTCGACTGAACGACCCCGGCCACACGGCAGCCAGGTGCAAAGGTGTGTTACCGTCTTGCGTCTGGAGATGCACGTCCGCACCCGCTTTCAGCAGGGCGGTCACGTTTGCAGGCTTCTTTGCCTCGACCGCCCCATGGAGTGGCGTCGGGCCGCCGCGGTACTGTTCGTCCACCTCGGCCCCGGCCGCAACGAGAGCAGCAATCGCTCCCGGCCCACCGCCGCGGGCCGCCGCGTGAAGAGACGATCGGCCGGGCGCGGGGTTCGCATCGGCACCGGCCTCCAGCAGAACCGCGATGAGTTCCGGGTTGTCGCCCTGACGCGCGGCTGCGTCAAGGACGGGGAACAGGAGGCCCGGTGCATTGACGTCGGCACCGAGATCCAGGAGCCTTCGGACCACATCGACGGTCTTGTCGGTGCCATATCTGAGAACACTCAGCAGGACGCTGATCCCGTACTCGTTCTGGTCATTGACATCCGCGCCGGCCGCAACCAGGGTCTCGAGAATCTCCAGATCTCCGAAACCGAAATTGGCCGACCGGAGCAATGGTGAATAGCCAGCGTTGTCGCGGGCGTGGATGTCCGCTCCCGCCTCGAGCAGCATGGCCACGGTGTGGAGGCCTTCAATTGCGGCCGCGTGGTGCAGAGGAGTGCTTCCCCCGTTGTCGCGGGCGCTCACATCCGCCCCCGCGGCCAGCAGTGCCGCCACGATGGGGGGATTCTCGACGAGGTCGGCACTATTCGTCCATACTTCCACGCGCTTGCCCCAGGCGGCGTTGTGCAGAGGAGTGCTGCGCAACTCATTGTGGGCGTTCACCTCTGCGCCGGCTTCGAGCAACAGGGTCACAACTGAGGGGTCCTTGCTCGCAGGGGACTCATCGGCGCCACCCCCCATCATTTCGGTAGCGAACAACAGCGGCATGTTCCCGTGCCTGTCACGCGCGTTCACATCCGCCCCGGCCGCCAGGCAGGCAGCGGTGGCCTGGGCGGTTGCGACGCGGGCGAACCATTGCGTGTTCCAATAGCCGCAGTCCAGCGGATCGGCGACCTCGCCCCGGTCGTTGACCAGGGTGGGGTCCGCGCCGAGTTCCAGCAGCAGGTAGACCACCGAGACGTGTTCGTTGTACCGGGTTGCATGCAATGGGGTGTTCCCGGCGCTGTCTCGTGCGTTCAGATCCGCTCCGGCCCTTGCCAGCTCGGCAACGAACTGGCTCCGATTCGATCCGGCAGCCCCATGAAGCGGCGTCCGGCCCCACCGGTTCCGCGCTTCAACATCCGCGCCGGCTTCGAGCAGCACAACGAAGACCGCGGGCTCCCAGGCGTAGCGGGATGCGAAGTGCAGTGGAGTGTTGCCGTCATCCGGGGAGTCCCGGTCGCGGTCGTGTCTCGCGTCGAGGTCCGCCCCGGCTTCCAGGCACGCCGCGACGGTCTCGGCGGTGGCTCGGTAGAAGAAGTCGCTTGTATTCCAGTCGTCGCACTCTTCCTGAGCGGACGCGGGGACGGCGACGAGGGTGAATGCCGCGGCGCCTGCCAACCGAGCGATCATCTTCATGTAAACCATGATTTCCAAAATGACAACTGAAGTGGGAACTACGCAGCAAAGTATCCAAGGTCCTGTTAGGTTGGAAAGAGCGCGCCCCACCGGAGTGCATTCCGGTGGGGCGCTGGACAGCCCCCGTAGCTCAAGTGGATAGAGCGCCTGTCCGCCTAACGGGAGGTTGCAGGTTCGAGTCCTGCCGGGGGCGTACCCTCCTCCTGTTCCGCCTCTCTACGCGCCCGCTCCCTCATCCGCTTCTGAACTTCCGGGCGCTGGTGCGGCGGAATGAACCCCATGGCCCGCGCGACATCCGAGGGGGTTGTCCCCTCCGGATACGGTCGCCGGGGCTCCTTTCTGGTCTTTCTCATGGTTGGTCTCCTGTTTTCGGGCTGTGAATGGGGGAGGGGGGGTTATCAGCCTTCGGGCGGCGCGGGCCAGTAGCAGGCGAAATACCGGATCGCCGGGTCTTCCGTCCCGTCCGTCCGCGTCGCGGGCGTGCAGGCCATCGGCACCGGGGCGCCCGTGTACT
>VXOC01000322.1 GCA_009840215.1 Gemmatimonadota bacterium
CGGCCCTCCCCCGCCCCGGCGACCCCACCATCACACCCGAACTCGTCGACGAACACGGCCTCTCCCCCGACGAGTACGACCGGATCCTGCAAATCATGGGCCGCGAGCCCACCTTCACCGAGCTGGGCGTCTTCTCGGCCATGTGGTCCGAACATTGCGGCTACAAGAACTCCAAGCGCCTGCTCCGCCTCCTCCCCACACAGGCCCCCTGGGTCATCCAGGGCCCCGGCGAGAACGCCGGCGTGATCGACGTGGGCGGCGGCTGGGCCCTCGCCTTCAAGATCGAGTCCCACAACCACCCGTCGGCGGTCGAACCCTACCAGGGCGCCGCCACCGGGATCGGCGGCATCCTGCGCGATGTGTTCACCATGGGCGCGCGCCCCGTCGCCACCCTCAACTCACTCCACTTCGGCGACCTCGACCGCCCCCGCGTCCGCTACCTCTTCTCGGGCGTGGTCAAGGGGATCGGCGACTACGGCAACTGCGTCGGCATCCCGTCGACCGGCGGCGAGGTGTACTTCGACAAGGGCTACGAGGACAACCCGATCGTCAACGCCATGTGCCTGGGTCTCATGCGCCGCGAGGAGCTGATCCGGGGGACTGCCGAGGGCGTCGGCAACACGCTCATGGCGGTCGGTGCGCGCACAGGACGCGACGGGATCCACGGAGCGACCTTCGCGTCGGAGGAGCTCTCGGAGGGGGACGACGAGGCGAGCCGTCCGCAGGTCCAGGTGGGCGACCCCTTCACCGAGAAGCTGCTCCTCGAAGCCTCGCTGGAGCTGATCGCGAGCGGGCACATCGTGGGGATCCAGGACATGGGCGCCGCGGGGCTGACCTCGAGCGGGACGGAGATGGCGGGGCGGTCGGGGACCGGGGTCGTGATGGACGTGGCGCGCGTGCCGGTTCGCGAGCAGGGGATGACGCCGTACGAAATCCTGCTCTCGGAGTCGCAGGAGCGGATGCTGGTGGTGGCGGAGGCGGGGCGCGAGGACGCCGTGCGGGAGATCCTCGAGAAGTGGGAACTGGAGGCCGAGACGATCGGACAGGTCACCGCGACCGGGACCTTCCGGGTCCTGGAGGACGGGGTGGCCGTGGCCGACATCCCCGCCCTGCCCCTCACCCAGGGCTGTCCCACCTACGAGCGGCCGGGGGAGGAGTCGCCGGAGATACGCGAACTGCGTAAGACGGACATCTTACCCCACGTATCGCCCCCAAACGGCCTCGAGAGCGCCTTCCTCGCCGTCGTCGGCTCCCCGAACGTGGCCTCCAAGCAGTGGGTCTACGAGCAGTACGACACCACCGTGCGCGCCAACTCGATCGAGCGGCCGGGGGGAGACGCCGGCGTCTTCCGGGTGCCGGGCACGAACCGCGCCGTCGCCGCGACCACCGACTGCAACGGCCGCCACACCTACCTGAACCCGCGCCAGGGCGCGATGGGCGCCGTCGCCGAGGCGGCGCGCAACTTGGCCTGCACCGGCGCCGTGCCGATGGCCGTCACCAACTGCCTCAACTTCGGCAGTCCCCTCAAACCCCACATACGTCACCAGTTCCGCGAGGCGGTGCTGGGGATGCGCGACGCATGCGCCTACCTGGAGACCCCCGTCACCGGCGGCAACGTCTCCTTCTACAACGAGACCGACGGCCAGGCCGTCTACCCGACTCCGGTCATCGGGATGGTCGGCGTCATCGACGATGTGGGCGCGGTGGTGCGACACTCCTTCCGCGACGAGGGCGACGCCATCTTCCTCCTCGGCACCAACAGGGGCGAGCTGGGCGGGTCGGAGTACCTGTACGCGGTGCACGGCATCGTCGCCGGAGAGCCCCCGGAGGTGAGCCTCCCGGCCGAACGCTCGCTCCAGCGCTGCCTGCTGGCCCTGGCGGGGTTCCGGGTGCTCAAGTCCGCCCACGACGTGGCGAGTGGCGGCCTGGCGGCTACATTGGTCGAAAGCTGCCTGGGCCGCCCGCGGACCGGCCGTGCCGTGGGGGCGTCGGTTCGCCTCGAGGACGACCTTGCCGACACGGCGCTCCTCTTCGGCGAGGATCATGGGCGCGTGGTGGTCAGCTGTGGACCGGATGAGGAGAAGCGAGTGTGCCGCATCGCATCGCAGTATGGCGTCCCGTGCACGAGGATCGGCACGGTGACGAACGGGGAGTTACCGCTCGAAATCGAGACCCCGTCGTCCGCCCTCCGGCTGGACCTGGGTATGCTGCGTGACCACTACTTCGGCACCATCCCCGGCATCATGAGCGAGGCGGGATGAAACGCCCCACCGACGTCCACCTCCCCCTCCTCGACGACCGTCCCCGCGAGGAGTGCGGCATCGTCGGCATCAGCAACGTCGAGAACGCCTCCGAACTCGCCTTCCTGGGACTCTACGCGCTGCAGCACCGCGGCCAGGAAGCCGCCGGCATCTGCGCCGCGAACGGCGGCCATACCAAGCTCCACAAGGAACTCGGGCTCGTCTCCGACGTCTTCGACGCCGAGCGAATCGCCTCCCTGCCCGGCCACACCGCTCTCGGGCACGTCCGCTACTCGACTGCGGGCGGCGGCCAGCGCGTCAACGCACAGCCGATCGTCGTCCGGTACGCCGAGGGCGACCTCGCGATTGTCCACAACGGCAACCTGACCAACGCCAACTTCATGCGGCGCGAACTGGTGAGCGAGGGCGCGATCTTCCAGAGCTCGTCCGATTCGGAACTCTTCGTGCACCTCGTCGCGCGCTCCCGGCACCGCTCGGTGGAGGCCCAGCTGCGCGACGCGCTCAGCTTCGTCGAGGGCGCCTACGCCCTGGTCGTGACCGTCGGCGACACCATGTACGCGGTGCGCGACCCGCGCGGCTTCCGGCCGCTGGTGCTCGGGGAGCTGGACGGGGGACATGTCGTCGCCAGCGAGACCTGTGCCCTGGACATCATGGGAGCCCGGTACGTGCGCGACATCGCGCCGGGAGAGCTGCTGCGGCTCAAGGGCGGCCGCGCC
Source organism: Gemmatimonadota bacterium (assembly GCA_009840215.1). Taxonomy (GTDB): domain Bacteria; phylum Gemmatimonadota; class Gemmatimonadetes; order Longimicrobiales; family Gaopeijiaceae; genus Bin94. Next base: position 2,978 of record VXOC01000322.1, read on the forward strand.
GACAGCCTCCACGGCCTGCACCCGGAGACCCCGGCGCCCTGCATCTTCGAGCTGGTCTACTTCGCGCGGCCGGACTCGAGTCTGTGGGGAATGAGCGTGGACCGGGCGCGGCGGTCGTTCGGGCGGCAGCTGGCCCGCGAGCATCCGGTCGATGGCGATTGCGTGATCGCGGTGCCGGACAGCGCGAACTCGGCGGCGCTGGGCTACAGCGAGCAAAGCGGGATTCCGTATGAACTGGGGCTGCTTCGGAACCATTACGTGGGCCGCACCTTCATCCGCCCCTCGCAGGCCGACCGCGACTTCGGCGCCCGCATCAAGTACAACCCGGTGCGCGAGGTGCTGGCGGGGCAGCGGGTGGTGGTGGTGGACGATTCGATCGTGCGGGGGACGACGTCCACCAGTCTGGTGAAGTTCATCCGGGGCGCGGGGGCGGCGGAGGTGCACTTCCGGGTGGCGAGCCCGCCGGTGCGGTTTCCGTGCTACTACGGGATCGACATGCCGTCCAAGGAGGAGCTCATGGGGTCCCGGATGACCGTGGACGAGATCGCGGCCGATCTGGGGGTGGACTCGCTGGGGTATCTGTCGCTGGATGGGATGGAGGCGGCGGTGGAGGAGGGGGGGCCGTTCTGCGCGGCGTGTTTCTCGGGGGAGTATTCGGCGCCGTTGGTGGATCTGGAGGGTTGACGAGGGTTAGGTACGCGGGGGTGGGGCAGTCCGGCTCACCACATCCGAAAGTCCACCCCGATCCGCACGACGATCCCCCGATGCCTGGTGGTGGTCAATCCCTCGTTGTCGACGTTCAGGAACCCCAGGTTGTACAGGCCCTCCGCGACAAGAGCCGTGGAACCGAAATCAAGCGCCACACCCGCGCCACCGATCAGGAGGACATCGCGATCCCGGAACACCGCCCCCACCTCCTCGCAGGAGTCCCGGAAGGAGATTTTGGTATAACACGCGACGCGGAAGGCCATGGAAGGCCCGGCGAGCAGATAGGCGGGACCGAACGATGCTCTGCCGAACAGGGAAAGATCGACGTAGTCGTACCCCCAGACGGCATCGTAGAGGGCGTCGTAGTCCAGAATCGTGAGCTCCGCCCCCCGCTGGGTGTACCCGACATCCACGACGAGTCCCAGCAGGTCGCTCACCGGGTATCCGAGTGAGACGGCGGCGTGGGCCCCGTACTTGGGAGACGACTCCTGGACAATATCGGTCTCATCGGAGACTCGAAGATTGCTCTGAGTTGCCCCCGCCCTCACGCCAAGGGTGATCTGGGCGTCGAGAGGAGCGGTCAGGAGGGCCAACGCAGGGAGTGCGGCGGAGGCCAAGGTGATCCGCAGTCCAGCCGTTCGACGGTCCTGGTGCGCGCGTGGACGTTTCCTTCGAAAATCCTGGATCCTCATCCGACCCCTCCCCCTGTTCGTGTTGGTGACAGCGAACCATCCGTTCCCGCGGGCTCCAGCGTCCCGAGGCGTACCTGCTACTACCCGCAGCTGAGCGCTTTGGTCCGGCCCGCCCCGAAATCGGCTGACCGCGGCGCAATCCGGATCCTCCGACAAATCCGCCCGTCCACCGGTTTCAGGCCACTCTCAACAACTCACGCACCGGTGATTGTTCTTCGCACCCATCCGCTCCAGCAGCGCCACAGTCGCCGGAAACGGCTGGATCCTCTGCACGGGCCCGTTGGCCATGTCCGCAGTGGTCCTCCCGTTGCGCGCCACCGCCGTCACATCCGCGCCCTTCTCCACCAGGTAGAGGATCATCTCGTTGTCGCCGCGGGCGGCGGCGTGGTGCACCGGGGTGTAGCCATTCAGGTCGCGCGCGTTGACATCCGCGCCCAGCTCCTCGACCAGGAACCTCATCGTGGGCATCCAGCCCTCGGGCGCGTGGCGGTGGGAGTTGCCCGCGTAGCCCTGGCCGTAGCCGACCCCGGCGGCCGCGTGGATCGGGTAGACGGCGGGACCGCCGATGGGGATGGGCGGCAGTCCCGACGGGTCCGACTGTCCGGGCCTGCCTCCGCCCCGCTGTGACACCTTGATGGTGGGCAGATCCGGGTCGGCGCCGTACTCCAGCAGGAGCTTCATGGCGGGCACGTCGGTGGCGTGGACCGCGCGCCAGAAGGGGGTGGCGCCGGCGCGGCCGACGCCGAGCAGGTCGCGGTTGTAAGTCGTATACCAGAGGGTGTGCCTGAGGCGGGCATTCACGTCCGCGTCGGCGTCGAGCAGCGCGCGCATCAGCTCCAGATAGTCGGTCTGCTGCTGTTCGTGCTCGAGCGGCTGCGGGTGCCGGGCCTTGGGCGCCCAGTGCACGTTGAGGACCGCGTAGAGCGGCGTGGCCCCGGCGTCGCTGGCCGCGTTGGGGTCGGCGCCGCGCGCGAGGAGTTCCGCCACGAGGTCGAAGTAGCCGTTGATGGCGGCGACCAGCATCGGCGTGGAGTGGTCGGCCGCGCTGGGAAGGTCGATGGGGACGCCGCCGTCGAGGAGGGCGCCGACGGTGGCGGCGTGGCCTTCCCGGGCCGCCAGGTGGATCGCGGAGAGGCCGCCGTGCCTGCCGACCAGGCCGGCGTAGTTGAGGGGGATGGGCTCACCGGTGCGAAGCTGGGTCTCGAGGGCCTCCCGGGCGGCGTCGCGGGCCTGGGCGGCGCGTGAGGTGTCGGGGGTGTTGGGGGGTGTCTCTAATAAACAACACCGCGAACCAGAGACGTACAGGAAAAGCCATATC
>VXOC01000147.1 GCA_009840215.1 Gemmatimonadota bacterium
ACGGTCATTCTCCGCGACCGGGCCACCGGCCAGGTCACCGGCTTCCTCCGCGGCGCGCCGGCCGCAACCGCCGCGGCCGCCGCGATGGACGCCGACACCGGGGCCGGACCCGCGCCCCGCGTGCTCTTCAGCCGGGGGATACCGGATCCGGGCGCATGGGAACGTTGAGGAACACCCGCGCGGCGGGCCCGGAATCCGCTCCTTGCCCGCGGCGAGTGGGTCCGGTCTCTTCCTTGGCCGGACTCGGCTTCGGTTCTACCCTATCGAAAACGCGGCGCAAGCCGGTCCACTCACGAGTGTGTTGTCGCGAGACGAAAGAAAGGTGCGTATGGGCAAGACGGCTGGATCAGGTCCACGGGCGGTCCGTGGCGGTGAGCCGAACGACAGTAGTCCACACGGTGGCCGGGAACCTCTACCCCCTTCCGCGACACGCTGGCGCGGATCGTGCGGACGGACCTGCTCGAATACCCGATGGCCTGATCGCCCTTAGTCGGCAACAGGACCGGCTAAGGCGGCTAGTAGGCCCCGAAACCTCCACCGCAGGCACCCGTATGCCGGGGTGGTGTCGAAGCGCCTCCGGCTTTTTTGTCTTGTTTTCCGCGCTTCCACCGCCGCAATGTGGGCGGACGGACGCGCACTTGGAAAAGCGCAAAAGCCGCGAGCAGGGCCATTGAACACACCCCGCTCCACGCAAGCACGCCGACCCCCGCGCCCAACGACAGGAGCAGCCAGCTATCGACGCCAGCCACGGACTCCAAGAGATACCACGCCATGAATCCCCCGGCGAGGTCGCCGAAGACGAGTCCCCCGGCAAGCCCGAGAAGCACGGTGGCCCACCACGGCGCGCCCCATGCTGAGACGACCAAGGCGACGGGGGCCGCGTGAAATGCGAGCGAGAAGCCTAGCCCGAGCACGCACCCCCACGCGGGGTTTGTCTCGGCGGCATCGCCGTTTTTCAGCACGTCACGCGGAGGCTGTGGGCCGGCTCGGCGCTCGGGCCGGTCAAGCGGATGTAGGGCCACACCCGCGGGTAGTCGCCACGGTTGCTCCAACCCGGTGGTTCAGCACCGTGTTTTCGCGGTAGGGGCCGTCTATCGCGGTCGTTTTTCGCCGGGTCGCCCGATTTCGGCGGATTCGAGAAGCCAACCCCTCCAAAACCCGTTTTCCGGCCATCTGACGGCCTCCAACCCTCCAGACGGGTCCTTTGCCGTGCGCGGGGCCGTTCACCGCGCCTACCCGCGGCGCCGCCAGTTGTGCGACGGACTCCGGGCCGTGTCCGGGGGCGGATCGCGTCCGTGACGCCCGCGCCGGTGCGATTTGTCTTCGGAGATTCCCTCGTCACGCCGTCGCGGTTGGCGGCGCCCTGGTCCTCTTTGCGTTTCCAGCGCCCGAGCTTGAACGGGCCGCCCGACCTGCCGGCGGTCCAGATCACGTCCAGCTGGGCGCGCACGATCGCCGCCTCGAAAAGGGGGCGCCCGGTCACGGCGGGCCCCCGCTCCCGCAGGCCGGATCGAAGATGCAGCGACCGGCCAGATACGAAACCCGTCCCTGCAGGTCGGTTGGACACGCCACCCACTGGACGGCCAAGGCGTCGATTCGACCGAAAACCCGCGTTCAGGGCCTCGATGGCATCCGAGTTGCGGGTGTCGATCTTTCCGAAACACTTGATGAGGGGCCGCCCGTCGCGTTGGTCCTTCAACACGGTGTTGAGCAGGTTGCGGCCGGTACAGACGGTCGCGGGCGGGGGATGGTCGAGGGTCCAAGGGTGCCCGATCCGTGACGGCATGACTTGCTTTGCCAGCCGGTCCCGAGGGCTGGCCGCCACGCCAATGTACACCCGCCGTCCGTCCTCGTCCGTAAACCTGTAGGCGCCGGGCGTCGAGGGTATCAGATGCGCGAAGATGTATACCAGTCCCGGATGGGCCGCGCCGTCGCTTCCTGCAGAACCCGGACAAGCTCCAGGGCCGGTCACGGTTCGTTGCGCCGGAAGTTTTCAAGCGTCGCCGCCACGAGGAATGAAGGGATTCCGAAGCGGGCCGCAATCTGCGCCACCGGCTCGCCCCGCGCGGCGCGCCCCCGAATGTCGCAGGTCAGGCACACGGGCTCCCGGTGGGGACGGAGGACATAGCGGGTCCCACAGCCGCCGCACCGGCGTTTCTTCGTCCGAAGCACGGTGTCGGGCTTCACGTCCGGCCTCCAGAGTCAAGGGTTTCGCGCCGGTGCGGTGCAAATCCGGCCGTGTCCCGTACCCTTGCCGGGGCCGCAATCATCGCTTGCGGGTAAATCTTGGAGCCACGGTTTTGGGCCGGTTTGCGCGTGCCGGATCCACAACCGCGCCGGGATCCTGGAGCCTCGAGCGCGGGTTCATCAGGTGGCGCGACGGTCCGTCCACGCGGTAGGAGTGTCTTGGTGTGCCGGTCCGGGAGTGTCCGTACAGGCGTCCGGATCCGGGGAGACACGCCCGTGCGCTCACCGCTCGCCCGCCCGTCCGAACGGATCCACGGACCGCCTTTCGATCCATGCCCAGGCCAGGGCCCTGCAGAACGAAGACAGCCAGTCCAGGGCTTCGACATGACCCGCCGCGCCGGGGCGGACCGCCGCGAGCAGCCATGGCCCTTCCGGGGGATCGCTCGCGGGGTCGACTCCCCCCGAAAGAAAGGCCGCGTCCGCGACGGCACCCCACGCCGCCCGGTCGCCTCCGAGAGAAGCGGCGCATCGGAGCACCTCGACACCCCCGGGGCTTTGGAGCGTCCAGTCGAGGGCGTCGGTGCCGACGGTCCGGGCGGTCCAGGTCCAGCCGTCGCAACCGGGAACGAATCCGGCGCGGGCCGCGATCATGGGGGCCAGCATGGCCAGCATCCCAGGGGACTCGGTGGGGAGGACGTAGTCCGCACGGTGGCCGGAGTCGGCCGTCCAGTGTTCCAGGGTCCGGGTCATTCAGCCGCCCCACTTCCCCGCGTCCGCGTGGTCCGAGCCGCCCTCCGTCCGGTCGGGCGGGTTCGCCGCAGCCAGAGTCAGCCGTCCCCGCGTCATCACCGCTTCGTCGGCCAAAGATGGTGCGCGGGAGGATGTGGTACACGTCGCCGGCCGCATAACAGGCGGGGGGTTGTGGGCCGCCGTCACGGTTCGCCTCCGCTGGAGCCGTTACCCCGGTTCCCCGCCTCCGCCTCCGCCGTCGCCGTCGCGATGCTCGCGCGCCCGGAAGCCTCCATGCAGCCGTTGCGGCAGGTGGCGAACGCGGCCGCCATCCTTCGGCTCAAGGCCCGGTTGATGCAGACCAGCGTGTCGCGCTCGCACTCGATGGCGTCCCGCGCCTTCTTCTCTCGGTGGTACAGGTCCCTGAAACGGAGCTTGGCCGCAACCTCGGCCGACCTTTTCTCCTGAAGGGATTCGATGATCGCCTTCTGCTCCTTGGCCGTGGGGCTCGTCTTCTCCGCCGTTTCCACGAAGTCGACGGCGAAGAAGGCCAGCTGCGCCGCGGCCCGCCGTGTCTCCCGCGCTTCCCCGGCCTCGGCGCGCAGATGCTTGCGGATCGCCGCCAGCGTACCGCCCGTGACGCGGTTGAACGCCTCGTGAGCATGGGCGCGGCCCATCGCGTAGCCGAAGCCGCCGGCGAGGAACAGCGCGAGGCCGTACAGGAATTCCCTAGTCATGCGGGCCCTTGCCGATCCGGCACGTCTCGCGAGGACGGACGGTTGGTCGTGTGTCTGCACACTCCGTTTTCTGGAGGGGCATTAGATGGTTGACTCAACGCGGGGGTCATCTTCCACGACCTCTTCCGCCGTGACGGACCGGCCCTGAAGCCTGTCCAATGCCGCCCAGGCGGCGGAATTCTTGGGCCGGGTCAGCACCCGCACCATGTCGCTCAGGTTCGCCGTGCCGTACCGGGGGTTCAGCGCTTTCGCGTCGAACGACTTTTTCGTCACGGAGATTCAGCCTCGCTTCCCATTGTTGCGACCCGACTGATAGGCCCCAAACGCTACGCCACCGGCGCCGAGCACCACCACCAGGATGTCACGTATCCCTTGGGCAAGTGCGGTTACCAACTCATCGAGTTGTGACAGATCGTCGTGTTTCCACACCAGCGTCACGGCAATCGCGGTGAGCATGGCTGCAATTGAGGGAAAGCCCCATTTCATGGCAGGCACCTTCCAACCGTTAGATTTGCACATGGGATTCGCCTCGCTTCGGTCGTGGCGTGTTCCTAGAACCGCGTCCGGGGAGTGCAGGCCCCGGCGCGGTTCGTGTTCCCCCTGCAATCTGGCTGAATGATCCCTTATCGCCAAGCGGAGGCAGGCGATTATCCCCCGGCTCGCCGTCACGTCGAGCGGAATGCCAGCCAATCCCGTCTTTGCGCCGTCCGCTTGCGCCGGATCGCCCAGCAGAATGGCCCGCACCTTGCCGTCTCCGCACCCGTTAGATCCAGCGCGAAGCCCTCGACCCTTGCCTTGGGCAGTTCGGACATGATCGCTTCGGCGGCCGCCCGCCCCTTCGCCCCGCTGCGGCTGGTCAGAAATACCCGCGCCCTCCTTCGGGCGAACTCGCGGACGGATCGGAAGCCGAGTCCCGTGTTTCCGCCGGTCACGACGACCGTGCGTCCTGCAGGCACCGGAATGTCCTCAGCCGTCCAATCGGGCACTCAGCACCTCGAAGGCTAGCGGGGCGTCAAACGTTCGGATTCTCGGGTTCTTCACCGGCTTCTTTCGGACCAGCACCCCCTCCTAACCTCCGTCGGCTCGCATCCCGGTAACCCAGGTCCGGCCGCCTGGTTCCGGTCTCTTGGAATTGGTCCACGGATCGCACATAATCACGAAACGCCGACGCCGGGCCCATAAAGTAGGCTACGTGCCGCTTCGGCTTCCACTTTCTCCCCCTCGGACCCCTTCAGCCGCACGTTCGCCTGGTACGACCTACCCGCGCGCACCCGGCGCTCGAACGTGCCGAAGCCCCGAATGTTCACATCGTGACCGAGCGCGACCGCCTCCTGCAGCAAGCCAGGTTCGGCCAAAAATTCGGAGTAAAGGATCTTCCCGAACAACTCGTCCACCACGACGGTCGGCTTGGTCGACCCCCAGCGAACAGCGGCGGGCAACGATCCGCACCACCTTACTGCGCCCAACGGTCGTCATCGGTTCTCCGGCGGCAGGGTACTGCTCCACACGATAACGGCGTGTCGGAACACATGCCTTCCAAAAGGCCGATCAAGGACGAATCGCCGGGTCATTCGTCAAGGAACGGGGGGCAGTCGGACAGGTCGGGCTCGACCATCTGCTCGTTGCGCTCTTCGATGACTTGGGCCTCCGCCCAGTTGAATGCCATCGTCGCGACGATCGCGAACACGACCGCACCGATCTGGAGCACGGCGGATATGATGTTCACGGATTCAGGATCCCCTGTCACGGGTGGTCGGTATGAGGTTCGCAAACCAGCCAGTTTGGCCATGGCCCAAGTACGCTACCTTGGTACCATCCAGCCGGTCAAGGCTCCCCTTTCTCGAAGCACCCCCCGTCGGCGATGCGATCTCCTACATTACGAATTTAGTCCACTCGACCGGATGTGGTGAGCCGCCGCTGAAGCGGGGGCGTTTCCGCCTGCGGCGCCGCGCGGATCAGCCTTCGGGTGGCGGGGCGGAATAGTAGCAGGCGAAATACCGGATCGCCGGGTCTTCCGTTCCGT
>VXOC01000001.1 GCA_009840215.1 Gemmatimonadota bacterium
GCCCTGAGCGACACCAGGTTCGCAAACAGCCGGTACGCCCCCGCCACCCCCGCCGGGAACTGCCGAAAAAACGCCAGCCCGGTGTACACGTAGAGCCCGTCACCGACCCGGCCCACCACCAGCCCCCCTCGCTTCGGCTCCTCGCCCGGATCCGCCATCTCCATAACGGGCGTGTAGCGCTCGTCCCATTCACCGAGGAAGTACAGCCCCCGTTCCTGCACCCACCCCTCGAAATCGGCGTCGCCGATCCGGTTCGGTCCGGCGAAGACGGGCGACTCGGGCGCAAGTAGCGTCACCGGGGCGGTCTCGTCGGTCACGCGGTCGTGGGGTCGGTTGATCGTGACCGGGTACGGGGCGAAACCGCCCGCCGGGAACTCGTACTTGTTGTACTGCACGATCACCGTGCCGCCCGCCCGCGCGAAGTCGAGGACGGCCTCGTTGGCGGCGACGAGGTCCGGGCGCGTCTCGTAGGCGCGGATGCCGAGGACGAGGACCTCGTAGCCGGCGAAATCGCCCGCGCGCACCACTGCCGGGCCGAGCTCGTCGACCTCCATCCCGATCTGGCGCAGCACCGCGGCACCGTCGTCGCCCGAGCCCATGATGTAGCCGACCCTGAGCCCGGTGTCGGCCGTGACGGGAACGACTGAAATGCGCACGGCGGCCTCGCGGACCATCATGGCGCGTGGAATGTGCGGATAATCGATGATGTCGGTCTCCGTGACAGATTCTACCCCGAATCTGTCCGGGAATCTGTCACGGGCCGTTTCGGGGCCTCCTGACGGCTCCGAAGCGCTGCTCGCGATCGCGCGAATGACAGATTCCCCCTCGAATCTGTCACGGGGCGGAGTCACCGCAAATGCGAAGGACGCGTTGGCGCCGTCCGATTCCAGTGCGAAGGACATGCTGGCGGGCTCGACGGACCACCCGTCCGGGGCGGCGAGGCGCAGCGACCCGGAGCGCGCCGGGGCGGACGTGTTGGTGAGGACGACGCTGATCTCGCGCGCCGCCGCCGCCCCGCTCGGCCACACCATCCACGGAGGGTCCACGGCCACATCGATAGCGGGCGCGACCAGCACGGCCTTGCGGTACTCGCCAGTAGCCTGGTCCACGCCGATGAACTCGCCGTCCCGCTCCACGCGCATGGCCACCCCGTCCACCTCCAGGGCGATCCCGGCCCGCACCGGCGCGGGATCGAAGGGCAGCGCCCACAACTCAGCCTCTTCGGGCCACTCGTACATCGCTCCGTCACGCTCGCCGGCCAGGTAGTACGGCGCCGAGAGCCGCGCGTCGGGTGGCACGGTCACACGCCAGCTCCACCTGCCGACCTCGCCGCCGCCGATCCGACCGTCCGCCGGCGTCGGGAGCGGCGGCGCCCGAAAGAAGCGGGACCGGGGTGTGCCCCGCGCCGACTCCTCCGTCCGCGATGCGTCCCAACCCTCGGGCAGCAGCAACTCGGGGTCCACGCCGGACAGGTCGGCGCCACCGCCGTTCCACACTGTCACATCCACCACGACGGACTCGCCGGGCGTCAACAGCTCCCGTCCGACCCTCACCTCGGTCACCACGCCTGCCGCGGCAAGCACCGCTTCGGACACCTGCGCCAGCCGCCGCTCCAGCACCCGCTTCGCTTCGCCCTCCGGGGCTTCCGCGAGCAGTCTCCGCAGGATCCCGGTCGCCTTCACCAGCCCTGCAACGGACCCTTCCGTCATCGCCCCCGAGAGCCCCTGCCGCGCCTCGGCCAGCGCCTCCCGGTACCGGCCCAGGCGCTGCTCCGCATCCGCCGGCCATCCCGCAGGCAACGGTGTGCCCAATTGCCCCACCAGCGTGGTGTCGACGCCCGTGAAGATGCCGTCGTCCTCAATCCCCTCAACCACCGAAGCCTCGAGGCGCAGCGAACTCCTGCGCGGCCCCATCGCCTGACCCGCGCCCATCTCCTGGGAGCGATGACGGCTGCGGCTCTCCATGGCCAGCTGGAAGTGCGACCGCCCCAGCACGGGATCGAAGCCGCCGGACGGGATGCTGAGCGTCGCTTCGCCGGGGGAGAAACGGACCGAGCGGTACAGCTTGGACGGTGTCCACGGGGTCACCCCGGCTGCGGCCAGCTCCGGAAAACGCTCCGGATCGCCCGCCGCCGTGAAGACCTCCCGCGCAGTTACCCCGGCGAGCTGGTGCTGGCCGTGCCCGTCGCGGCGCGTCCCGGAAAACACCGTCACGATCACATGCGGGCGGAACTTGCGCACCACGTAGACGACGTCGCGGAGCACCTCCTCGAGCGGCCAGAATTCGAGCGCCTCGTCCAGGCTCTTCGAGTAGCCGAAGTCGAAGGCGCGGGTGAAGTACTGCGCGCCGCCGTCGAGGGCGCGGGCCGCGACGAGTTCGCCGGTGCGGATGACGCCAAGGCCTTCGTGCAGCCGCGGCCCGATGAAGTTCTGGCCGCCTTCGCCCCGGCTGAGCGACAGGTAGGCGGTCTCGGCGCCCATGCCGCGCGCGAGGGTCGCCAGCAGGCTCGTGTCCTCGTCGTCGGGGTGGGCGGCGATCATCAGGACGCGCTTGACGCCGTCGAGTTGGCGCATGAGGAGGGCGGTGCCGAGGAGGCCGGGTTGCTGGGCGGCGGCGGGCGCAGTGGGAACGGCCATGCATGCGGCGGCGGCCAGGAGCAGGGCGGCTGTGCGGGTGGTCCGTGGTCTCATGGGTCGCGGGCGGGCGGAGGCAGTTCGTGTGAAGGGGTTAGATTCGCGCGGGGAAGGGGCGCGCGCCAGAAGCGGAAGCTAACGGCAGCCGGGTCGCGTTTCGGTAACGGGGAGACCCACGATGGACATTGCGGGGACGCTCAGAAGCTACGACGGAAAGCGGGTTGCGCCGTTTCGCTCGGTGGCGGACGCGGTGCGGGACATGCCCGACCGGGGAATTCCGCAGCTGCTGGACCTGGCCGCGAGCGACGAACCGGCGCTTCAGGTGGGCGCCACCTGGGTGATCAAGCGTCTCGCGGAGCGCGGGGACGCACCGACGGGGAAGCAGGTGGGGCTGGCCATCGATCTGCTGGAGCGGGTGCAGGCGCCCGACGCGGTTCTGCACCTGCTGCAGACGCTGCCCTACGTGGAGATTCCGGCGGACCGGCAGGCGGGGTTGGGTCGGATCCTCAACCGGCTGATCGGCTCCAGGCGAGCCTTCATTCGGGCCTGGGCGTACAACGGGCTCGGTGTGCTGGCCGCCGCGAACCCGGATCTGCGCGACGAGGTCGAAGCGTTCTTCGATGCGGCGGCGGAGCGGGAAACGGCGGCGGTCAGGGCGCGGATTCGGCACGCCAGGGCGGATTGGGGGTAACGACGAGTCCTGCGGTCCGTGAGCTTGCACCGAGGGGCTGCAGCGACCAGTATCTCCCTCGAAAGAGGTGCGGAATGGTAGAACCAAACATTCGATTCGGGCGGACCGTGACGGGAATTGGCGCAGCCCTCGCCCTATTGACCATAGCGTGCGGAGGCGACGATGCACGCATGCGTGCGGTGGCGACGGTGGACACCATCGGCGGTGTGGTGGTGGTCCGGAACGAAGGCGCGCATTGGCACGAGTCCGAGCGCTGGCAGGTCGTCGAGGAGTTCCGGGTGGGCGGGAGCGAGTGGGGGGAGAATCCGGACGAGGAACTCAGCTACTCGAACAACACCACCGTGACCCTCGGACCGAACGGGCAGATCTTCGTGCTGGAATTCGCGGCCGACCGCGTTACGGTGTTCGACGGCGAGGGCGAGTTCGTCAGGAGTTTCGGGCGCCGTGGCGAGGGTCCCGGCGAGTTCAGTTGGCCGATGGCAATGACGTGGGACGGGGCGGATCGGCTCTGGGTGGGAGCCGGACAGGTTGGAAGGTACCACGTCTTCGACTCGGCGGGCGTCTTCCAGAAGTCCGTGGCAAGGCCTGTCCATGCTGCCGCGAGTCTGCAGCACCCTCTTGTCTGGGAAGACGCCGGCTCAGTGGTCGAGGAGGCTGCCGGCGAAGGAGTGGTGCTGTACCTGCGTACCGATACCCTGGGCAACCTCATCGACACGGCGGCGGTCATTCGGATGCTCGAGCGGCCGCCGGCCCTTCAGTACCTCTTGCCGCCGCCGACCTGGAAGTCGTTTCGCCTTGTGGACGGGCACTATGTCCCGCGCCTGCGCTGGAGCCGGGCGCCCGATGGCACGATCTGGTCGGCGATCAGCGGTGAGCTTCGCCTGGTCCAGACCACTCCGGACGGCGACACCCTCCGCATCATCGAGACTTCGCATCGGCCCGCGGCGCTTGATGCGGCGGACCGGGCGGTGATCGCGGAAGGTCTGGCGGAAGCCGGCATCTCCAGAGACGACGTGGAGTTGGTGAGGCCGTTGGTCGGGGCAATCCATGTCATGGACGATGGCCACATCCTGGTCGAGATCATCGAACGGGTGGGGGAGACTTCGAGCATCTTCGACGTCTTCGACCCGGAGGGGTTCTTCATGGGAACGATCGACCTGGGCTTCAGCCTGCCCGGGCGCAATGTGCCCTCCTTCGTTGGCGACACGATCATCGCGGTCACGCCGGGAGATCTCGACCTGCCGGTCCTGGTGCGCGCCACGATCAGGCGTCCGCCCAGCGATCGCTGACAGCTCCGAAGCCGGGACCGTTTCCTCACCCGGTTTGGATCCGGCCCCAGCGGGGTCGGGTCCCTTCCCTCACCGCGGCCACGGCAGTGCCAGCCCCTCCGGTGCCCGGGCCCTCCCGAACCACCCCGCCAGCGCCGCCAGGCTGAGCACGTACGGCAACGCCAGAAACAGCGGATAGGGCAGATCCGCGTCCCACGCCTGCAGCGCGAACTGCAGCGCCTCCGCGCCTCCGAAGAATAGCGCTGCCGCCACCACCCCCTTCGGGCTCCACCGCCCCAGCACCACCACCGCGATCGCGATGAACCCCTTCCCGGCCGACATGTTCTCGGCGAAGGTTCCCGTGTGCACCAGGCTCAGGTGCGCGCCCGCCAGCCCCGCCATCATCCCCGCGAAGACGACCGCCAGCATCCGCGTCCGCACGACCGGCACACCGGCGGCGTGCGCGGAATCCGGCGACTGGCCGACCGCTCGGAGCGCCAGCCCCCAGCGCGTCCGGAAGAGGAACCACCCGAGCACCGGCACCAGGGCGTAGGCCAGGTACGCCGTCACCGCCTGGTCGAAGAACGCCGGCCCGAGCACCGGGATCCGCGACAGCAGCGGCACCTCCCACGCCGACACCGTCGGCAGTTCCAGTGCCAGCCCGGTCGTGCCGAAGCGGCTCTGGAAGACCGCGCCCGTGAATCCCAGGCTGCCGATCGTCACGGCCGTTCCCGTGATGATCTGGTCGGTGTTCAGCCATACCGCGAAGACGGCGAAGAGGAGTGCCGCCAGTCCTCCCGCGAGCACCCCGGCCGCAAGTCCCCCGTAGGGTCCCGCCGCGAGCGCCCCCAGCGCCCCGCCCAGCGCTCCCCAGATCACCGAGCCCTCGAGCCCGATGTTGATCACACCCGCCCGCTCCGACACGGTCTCTCCGAGGGCGGCCAGCGCGAGCGGCACCGCCAGTCCCACGGCGGAGACGAGGAAGGAGGAGAGGGCGCCGATGTCAGTCACGGGAACGCCTGCCTGCGAGCGCCTGCCAGCTTCTGTCCACGGTGAGCACGGCGAGGATGACCAGCGCCTCGAT
>VXOC01000038.1 GCA_009840215.1 Gemmatimonadota bacterium
ACGGGGCGGACGGCTCGGCGTCGGAACGCACCATGCGCATGAGCACGCCGTACGTTGGACGTCCCGACGACTACGGCATCCTCACAATGACCCGGGAGGCCATCCACGACGTCGTCGAGGTCGCGCACCGCTCGGGCTGGCAGGTCGGCATCCACGCCAACGGCGACGTCACCATCGGCATGGTGCTGGACGCCTACGAGCGCGTGCAGGAGCTGTGGCCGAGGCCGGACCCCAGGCACCGGATCGAGCACTGCTCCCTGGTCAACCCGGATCTGCTCGCGCGCATCAAGGCCGTCGGCGCCGTCCCCACCCCCTTCTACACCTACGCCCACTACCACGGCAACAAGTGGGTCGAATACGGCCCCGAGAAGATGGAGTGGATGTTCGCGCACCGATCATTCCTGGACTACGGCATCCCCGTGGCCCCCGCGTCCGACTACACGCCGGGCCCCTACGAGCCGCTCATGGCGATCCAGAGCATGGTGACGCGCAGGGACTTCGAGGGTCGCGTGTGGGGCCCGAGCCAGCGCATCACCGTGCCCGAAGCGATGCGGATCTGCACGATGGGCGGCGCCTACGCGTCCTTCGAGGAGGACATCAAGGGGTCGGTGACGGTGGGGAAGCTGGCCGATTTCGTGGTGCTGGCGGCGGACCCGCATGACGTGGACCCGGACGGGATCAAGGAGATTCCGGTGGTGAGGACGGTGGCGGGGGGGAGGGTGACGTGGGAGGGTTAGACAGTTCACGGAGGCCGACCTCATCCAGGCTGCCCGGCACGCAAGTAGAGAGCAAGAGGACCCACTGTCGCGATCGGACTTCGAGCGCATCTCTGGGATCAGCCAATACCACATCTACCGTCTCTTCCCCGACGGTGGGTGGTCGGAACTCAAGGAGCGCGCTGGCCTGGCGAAGCACCCTAGACATCACGAGCGACTGGAGGACAACGAGATTCTTACCGAGTTTCACTCGGTGGCGTCGGAACTTGGGCGGATCCCGACATGGACGCAGTTCAACAACCACTCTCAGATCTCAGCCGATGTCCTTCGCCGCCGCTTCGGCGGCAGAAAAGGCGTACTTGAGAGGTACGGAGCGTGGCTCGGGCAGCATGAGTCCGGGTCCCCGCTACTGGTCGAACTTGCTGAGTCGATCCGACAAGTGCCACCGCCAGGTAACCAGACCAAGACCACCTCGCCGGAAGGTGTGCCGGTTTGGACAAAGGGTGACGGACCTCAGTACGGAGCGCCGATCGACTTTCGTGGACTGCGGCACGCGCCGATAAACGAGCAGGGCGTTGTCTTTCTCTTCGGCATGGTCAGCCGTGAGCTCGGTTTCCTGGTAGAAGCGGTACACGCCTCCTTCCCCGACTGCGAGGCGAAGAGCCTCGTGGATCGTAAGAACGACCGATGGCAACGCGTTCGAATCGAGTTTGAGTTTAGGTCTCGTACTTTCAAAGACCATGGACACGACCCGGCGAAGTGCGACTTGATCGTCTGCTGGCAGCACAATTGGCCAGAATGCCCGCTTGAAGTGGTCGAGTTGAGTACGGTGATTGAGGAGATGTGACCATGTGAGGCTGAGATCGTCGTCCCGCGACGAAGATTCCTCGGACATCCCGGGCGTATTGGCCGATCCACGCGTGATCGGTCTCTTTCGGGAAAGTGCTTCGCGAATCTGCCACTCGCCACGCACAGCCCTTGTTGTGACCGCGTGGTTACGGTCCACGGACCTCTCGTTGCCGGCAGTACGAGGGCGGTGGGACGGTGCCGAAGTGAGCGTTGCAGGATTCCGGCCGACCGGCGACGCCTCCCCGATGATCGAGTTGTGATCGCGGCGGCCTAGAATCACAGATGGCCAAAGACTATCTTTCAAATCGATGAGCGAGCACCCCCACCTCGTTAGTGCGCCGATTCGCGAGGCTCTGATCGACTTTCGGGTCCGACTCCCCCCGGACTCCTCGCCGGAGACCCTGTTCGCGTTGACCGAGGATCTGTGCGCCGAGTATCCCAAAGCCAGCCCGATTCTCCAGTTCCAGGGCGCAATTCAGTTCAGTGGCGAGGGTCCCGTGTCTGTCCAGGGTCCTCCCCAACAGCTCGGTTACCGATTGGAGAGTTCCGGCGGCCTCAACATTGCTCAGATCAGAATCGACGGCTTCACGTTCAGTCGGCTTGAGCCCTACGAGTCGTGGGACCGGATGGTCGAGGACGCTTGGGTCGTCTGGAAGATGTACCTGGAGAGATCCAGTCCCCTGGGCATCGAACGAATCGCCACCCGGTTCATCAATCGCATCGTCCTTCCGCCTTCCGGGCAACTTGGGGAGATCTTCAGTGTACCTCCTGAGGTGCCGGACGGCAGGATTGACTCCCTGCTCTTTCGCTATCAGCTGGCACCGACGAACGGGGTGACCGCAATCGTATCGGTGGCAACCGAGGAGGGCCCTGAGCCGTCTATGATACTGGACATCGATTGCTTCGTGAGGAGATCCTTTCCAACTGATGAGGTCGGACTTCATCGCCAGCTTCGAAAGTTGCGGGATGCGAAGAACCGGATCTTCTTCAGGAGCCTTACCACTGAGGCCATAGAGAGGTACAAATGACAGCCAGAGCAGCGAGCATGGTACTGCCTGGGCCAAGACTCGGCCATCGGAGCACGGACCGAGGTGCCAGTCGAGAGGCGCATGTAGTCCAGTGGGCAATTCGGTCAGTCGAACGCAGCGCGTGGGACACGGAGCAGAGCCATGTCCGGCGCCAGCGTGACCTCGTCCTTGTCGAGGCTTTCCACGAATGTTCACAGCCAGACTGGGATGGGTACGGTGCCGCGGCCGCCAACGAGTTGTCGATGGCGTGGGCGAGAGAGGTACTCGCGGCGTTTCCCGATTGCCTGGGTGTTCCAGACATCGCTTTCGAGCCGGATGGAGATGCCGGGCTGGAGTGGTGGCGAGGGCCAGATAGGGTGCTATCGGTCAGCGTCGGGCGCAACGGCGAACTTCGGTATGCGGCGCGGCTGAACGCGGCCAGAGTCATCGGGACTGAGGTATTCGCGGATGGGCTGCCGAAACGCTTGGTCGAGGCGGCGTATGAGCTAGTTGAGTAGGCAGGATCGCTCCGCTTCGAGTGAGGGCCTCCCGCTCACACGCTTTGCCTTCACCAGGAAGTGGGTATCAAGGGCCGATGGCGGGTTCCGGCTGAAGTACCACGCCTTCATGCCAAGATCGGCGCACGGGCGCCCGCTGGAGCTCTCGGTTTTCCGGGTGGACGGTATGACCGAACAGCAGATATGGGAACACGGTCGTGAGCACGCCCTTCCCCCGAAGCGCAACTTTCACGGCCGAGCGGACGTGAACCAGGGGGTGGTGGATACCACAGGCCCGCTCCGAGTGGACTTCGATGAGCCGCCTCCAAGGCACGCCAATGTGGTTGGGTGGCCGAAGGAGCGAGACCAGCAGCTGGCTCTTGCCCAGGGATTAGCGAGCGCCGCTCGGTCGGTGCCGCCGATGCCTAGGTGATCGAATCAGTTCGGAAGGGAGGGTGCTCGCCTGTACGCACCACCCGCCACCCGCTACCGTAGCAGCCCACCACACTGTAGCGGTCGACGCCCCTCACCCGGGAAACCCACCCCATGTTCGGACTCGACTTCATCCCCAACCCACTCGAGGGCGCCCCCTTCGGAACCGCCCTCGAAGTCTGCCTGATCATCGCCTTTGCGGGATGGCTCCTGTCCCTGATAGCCCGCGAGGCCGGCTGGATCGATCGCCTCTGGCCCCTCTGTCCGCCGGTCTTCTGCCTGATTGTCGCCTTCGCGACCGACTTCGAGTGGGCGCGCGTCAACGTCATGACGCTGCTCGTGGTCCTGTGGGGCGTGCGCCTGACCTTCAACTTCGCCCGCAAGGGGGGCTACCGGAAGGGTGACGAGGACTACCGGTGGAAGCATGTGCGCGAGAAGATGGGTCCGGCGCTGTTCCAGGTGCTGAACATCACTTTCGTCTACCCCGTCCAGCTGGTCTTTCTGTGGCTGCTGGTCTCGCCGGTACACCGGGCGTGGGAGTTCGGCGATGCACCTCTGGGTGGCCTCGACTTTCTGGCAGCCGGGCTGTTTTTCGTCCTCCTGATCGGCCAGACCATCGCCGACAACCAGCAGTGGAACTTTCAACAGGAAAAGAAGCGGCGGATCGAGGCCGGCGAGGATGTCGCCCAGCCGTTCCTCACCACCGGGCTTTTCCGCTACAGCCGGCACCCGAACTACTTCTGCGAGATCGCCATGTGGTGCGTCTTCTACCTGTTCCCGGTCGCGGCAGCAGGGGAGTGGCTGCATTGGACGGGGCTGGGCTGCATCGGGCTGATCCTGCTGATCATCCCGTCGTTGCGCATGACCGAAAAGATATCCGCGTCCAAATACCCCGCCTACAGCGACTATCAGGCGACCACCTCGGCGCTGATCCCGCTGCCGCCGAGAGGGAAGTAGGTACGCGGGAAGCGCCGGTTCCCTACTTGTGACTCACCCGTGGCCCAATCCCCTGGCCCGGGTCTTGCCGCACTCCACCGGAAGCGCGGGTCAGCGATCCGACTCCCGTCTGACCCCCACCGACAGGGCGAAACCGCTCACCACATAGTCGTAGTCGAGCCCCAGATCCGGCTGCGAGATGACCCAGTCGACAGCCGACCGGAAATAGCGGAGCCGGAAATCCACCGGCCACCTCCGGGCCATGGTCATTCCGATTCCGGCGGACAGGGGCCAGTGGCCCAGCCGCTCGCGGTCCTCACCCGCGACGCCGGTCTCCGGATTGGTGCCGCCGGTGGCAAAGTCCCCCCACGACCGGCGCACTCCGAGGAGCAGGTAGATCCGGCCGTCCCCGCCGTCGACGCTTCGCCCGGCCAGAAAAGTGCCGCCCACACCCAACTTGTCGCTGAACTCCCAGCGTCCCGGCCACACGTCGTGGGGATTGCCGGAATTCGTCGGGTCGATCGTGCCCTTGAGCAGGCGTGGTGACGGGAGGACGACTTCCAGCTCGCTGCCGAACATCCACCCGGCCGACGCGGACGAGCGAACCCCCCCGGTCACGAGGATCGCCGTGCCGAACCCGCTGGACGACGAAGTGCTGGCACTCGACCCGCCTCCGATCGTGACCGTCTTCGTGTGCTCGACGGAGAGGGCGCTGACCTCCGAGGCGAGGCGAATGAAGAAGCCGGACTGACCCGCGACAGGGTGCGGAGCGAGGAGCGAGGCGATGAGACAGGCCGGCAGGGTGAAGGGCGTGGCAATGGGCGTTCTCATGGTCTCGACCTCGTTGAGCGGGAGCAATGGACTCCGGAATCCCCGGATGCGGGGAAAGAGATGTAGTGCAGGATTTCCAGAATACCGGCCGGGTCTTCTCTTTTCAACGGAATCGCGGGCCTGGGCAGGATCGCGGGCTGGACGGAATCCCGGGCTCGTAACACCATGCCGGACGCCCGTACCTTCCGTATTATGGGTCTTCCCCAAACCCCTGTCCGATCATTTCAACCTCGCAAAAGGCCGCCCGAATGTTCGACGCCAAACGTTTTCTGATCGCCGTGGGTGTGACATTCCACCTCGCGCCCGCACCCGCCGGCGCGCAGCAGCCCGCTGCCCCGGTCCCTCCGCCGGCCACCAACCCGCCCCCCGCCACCCTCACC
>VXOC01000139.1 GCA_009840215.1 Gemmatimonadota bacterium
GTGGGGGCTGGGGCGGTGGGGATGGAGTTCGCCGATATCTACAACGCGTACGGCACCAGGGTGACCGTCATCGAGGCGCTGGACCGGGTTCTGCCTCTGGAGGACAAGGACTCGTCGCGCGCCGTTGCGCAGGCCTTCAAGCGGCGGAAGATGGACATCTTCACGAGCGCGCGGGTGGAGAGCACGGTGGCCCGGGACGACGGGGTCACCATCTCCTTCACCGACAAACGCGGCGAGGCGCACACCCTCGACGTCGACTACGTGCTGTCGGCGGTGGGGCGCATTCCTAACACCGAGGACATCGGGCTCGAGGCGGCGGGCGTGAAGCTGACCGAACAGGGCAACTTCATCGCGATCGACGAGGCCGCGCGGACAAACGTTCCCGGCGTGTGGGCGGTGGGCGACTGCGCGGGCAACCAGCTCCTCGCCCACAAGGGGATGCACGAAGGGGTGGTCGCGGTCGAGCACATCGCGGGGATCGGGCACCACACGGTCGACTATGGCAACGTCCCCAACTGCACCTACTGCCACCCCGAGGTGGCGTCGGTCGGGCTCACCGAGGAGCAGGCGCGCGAGCAGGGCCTCGACATCGAGGTGGGCAAGTTCCCGTGGGCGGGGAACGGACGCGCGCTGGCGGCGGGGGATTCGACGGGTTTCGTCAAGGTGATCCGCGACAAGCGGTACTCGGAGGTGGTGGGGGCGCACATCGTGGGGCCGCACGCCACGGAACTCATCGCCGAGTTCGTGATGGCGCGCCACCTGGAGTCGACCGTCGAGGAGATCGACCGGGCCATGCACCCGCACCCGACGCTGTCCGAGGCGGTGGCGGAGGGGGCGCTGGGGGCATTGGGGCGGGCGCTGCACGTCTGAGCGGAGGCCTCGACGCTCGTTCTGGCCCGTCCAGGGACCGCTTGGCGGGCGCCCGGTCCTGTCCCGCGGACTCGTGACCGCGGGCCTCGCGACCGAGGCGGCCGGGCGAATTGGCGCCGCGCGCCCGTCGCGGACTGCTACCGGGCGTCGAGTCCCGCCAACTCCAGCACCGCAAGCGCGAGGACCTGGGTGCACGCCACCAGATCGTCCACCGCGCAGGACTCGTCCGGCTGATGCGCTTCGGCCAGCGGCCCGGGGCCATATGCCACGCAGTGTTCGACCCCGGCGATCCGGTCGAAGTGCTTCTGGTCGTAGGTGCCGGGACTGGCTACCAGGGTCGCCTCGCGGCCCCTGACTTCGCGTATCGCATGCGAGAGCGCCGCGACAACCGGCGAGCCGGGGGGTGCCTGCACCGGGTGCACGACAAGCCGGTCGACGACGCCGAGGCGGCGCCCGGGGTCCGCGGCCTCCACTCGGCCGACCAGGTCGATGATCTCGGCACGCACTTCGTCCCAGGACTCCTCCGGGATGAAGCGCCGGTCGAAGGTCGCCGTGCAGCGGTCTGCGACGCAGGGCGACTGGTCGGCCCCTCCGGTCTGCCCCCCCTCCACGGCGTTGACGTTCAGCGACGGTCGGCGCGAGGGCCCGGGGACCACCGGCAACGCAGACCGGCGTGCCGCCAGCCGGGGCGCGAGCCGGATCCGGAATGCCTCCAGCACGGCCCCCATGTCGTCGATGGCGCTCCGGCCCAGATGGGGCATGCTTCCGTGGGCCGTGCGGCCGCGGGCGACCACGTCGAACCAGTACACGCCCCGGTGTCCCACGCACACCCGGTCCGGCCCGAAGGGCTCGGGGATGATCGCGTAGTCGGTGTTTCGCGACGAAACGAGTCCGGTTCGGCACAGGTGCGCCACCCCCGCGAATCCCCCGCTCTCCTCGTCCACGGTCCCGCTGATGTCGACCGCGCCCCGCAGATCGCACCCGGCGCGGCGAATCGACTCGACCGCAAACACCGCCGCCGCAATCCCTGACTTCATGTCGGAAGCGCCGCGGCCGTAGATGCGGCCGTCCTTCACCACGCCGCCGAACGGGTCTACCGACCAGCCTTCGCCGGGCGGCACCACGTCGAAGTGGCCATTGAGGTGGATGCGCTTGCCGGCACCCCCGCCCACCCCCCTCCCCACCACGTTCACGCGCGGATACTCGGCCGTGTGTGCGGCGGGTCCCTCCGCCTCCACATACTGCACGTCCAGCCCCGCCTCCCCCAACCGCCGCCCGATCAGCTCGGCACAATCACGGTACAATTCACCCGGCGGGTTGACCGTCGGGATCCGGATCATGTCGGCCGTGAAGGCGACGATCTCCTCGCGGGCGGCCTCGACCCTGGCGAGGACCTGGTCGGCCCGGCCGGGAAGGCTTGCGCGAATGGGGCGGTTGGGCATAGTAAACCCCAGATTACTTTATGTCATCTACAGTTTACAAGGGGGCCAAGTGACGTCCATGTTTAGCCTTGCGGGCCGGTCGGCCGCCGTCGCGGGTGCGGGTTCGGGGATCGGCGAAGCGGTCGCCATCGGTTGCGCCGAGGCGGGCGCGTCAGTGCACTGTCTCGACCTGGATCCAAAAGCTGTGGGGAGGACCGCCGCCGCGATTCGTGCGTCGGGAGGCGAGGCGGCCGCGGCACCCCTCGACATCCTGGACGGCGCGGCCGTCACCGCCTCCTTCGAGGCGATCGCCGCCGGGCGAGGGTCGCTCGATGTCGTCGTCTCAACGCCCGGCATCAATGTTCGCAAACCCCTGCTGGACTACACCGACGACGAGATCGACCGGGTGCTCGGCCTCAACCTCAAGGGAAGCGCGCACGTCATCCAGTCGGCGGGACGCATCATGAAGGAGCAGCGCTCCGGGTCGATCATCCTCTTCAGTTCGATCCGGTCGGTGGTGGTCGAACCGGGGCAGAGCATCTACGCGGCCACCAAGGCGGGCATCGTGCAGATGGTGCGCACCGCCGCCGCCGAACTCGGCCCGCACGGGGTGCGCGTGAACGCCGTTGCTCCGGGTGTGATCGACACGCCGCTGACCGCTCCCATCAAGGAGCGGCCGGAGTGGTACGGCGCCTATGCGCGGCGCAACATCTTCGGCAGGTGGGGCACGGCGCGCGAGATGGCGGGCCCGACGGTGTTCCTCGCCTCCGACGCGGCGAGCTACGTGACCGGAACGGTACTCTTCGCGGATGGAGGCTGGACCGCGATCGACGGAAGGTTCTCCCCGCCAGGCATGTAACGGCGCCTGCCGGGGGCCCCGCTACAGATCCAGCTCGATCCCCCTGATCTCCAGCACCCGCGACACCGCCTCGCCGATCTTGTTGTTCGGCGTCGACGCACCCGCGGTGATGCCCAGCTCGAAGGGCCCGGGCGGGAGCCAATCCGTCGTTGCCACCTCCGGGGCGTGGGGATCCAGTTCGGGCTTGTGGTGGATCCTGCCGGACACGGTGTCGATGCAGGACGCGTCCTTCACGTGGTACGTGGTGGTGTACTCGCGGCACAGATGGGCCAGGTGGTTCGTGTTGGACGAGTTGTAGCCGCCCACCACGATCATGATGTCGGGCGGTGCCTGCATCATCTCGAGGATCGCGTCCTGGCGCTCCTGGGTGGCGGAGCAGATCGTGCCGAAGGAGCGGAAGTGCGTCTCGGCGTGCTCCTCGCCGAACGATTCGGCCATCATCTCGCGCATGCGGGCGCCGATGGCGAGCGACTCGGTGGCAAGCATCGTCGTCTGGTTGGCCACACCGATTCTCGCGAGGTCCAGGTCGGGGTCGAACCCGTCCGAGCTGCGCGGTGCGAAGTGACGAACGAACGCTTCGCGGCTCGGCGCTCCCGGCTGCCCGGTCATGTAGGCACCCACCACCTCGGCCTCGGCCATGTCGCGCACGATGATGTACTTGCCCCCTTCATAGCGCTTCACCTGGCTGGCCGTCGCCCGCGACTCCTCGTGCGTGTACTTCCCGTGGATGACCGCGGTGAAACCGTCCTTGGCGTAGCTGTTCACCCGCTTCCAGACCAGCAGGACGGAACCGCAGGTGGTGTCGACCAGGATGCAGCCGATCCCTTGCAGTCTCTTCAGATCGGAGATTGTGACGCCGAACGCCGGGATGATCACCACGTCGTCCGGGGTGATGTTCCCGAAGTCGAACTCACCGTCCCCGCCCGGCACGATCGACTCGATGCCCATCTCGTCGAGACGCCCGTTCACGTGCGGGTTATGGATGATCTCGCCCACCAGGTAGATGCGCTTGTCGGGGAATTTGTGGCGGGTCTCGTAGGCGTAGTCGACCGCCCGGTCCACCCCGTAGCAGAATCCGAAGTGCTTCGCCAGGCGTACGGTGATGTCGCCGAAGCGGTCGGTGTAGGCGCGGGAGCGGATCCGCTCCACGATGGCGGAATGGTACTCCGACTCGATGATGGGCCTGACTGCGGCCTTGAGCCCGAAACCCTTGCGAAAATATGTCTGTTGCATTGTCACTGGCGCCCCGCGGGACGGTGAGGGCGGTTGCCGGAGGGAGACTCCGGACCCCCGACCGTGGACGAAGAATATACATTGCAGGACGGGCCGGGGGTATTCGGGTGGTGCGGGCAACATCGCGGCCGGGGGTGCCCGAGGGGACTCCAGGGGCCTCGCGCCGGCCGCCGGCCCGGCGAAAGGAGCCAGGAACTTGCTGAGCAGGCTGATCTTCATCTTTGTGGCCGTTCCGGTGCTGGAACTGGTCATACTTCTGCGCATCGGGCAGTGGATCGGGCCGATGCCGACGGTGGCGCTGGTCGTCACGACCGGCGTGGCGGGCGCGGCGCTGGCCCGCCAGCAGGGGCTGAGGGCCTTTCTGGCCGTCCAGCGGGAGCTGGCGGAGGGGCGGCTGCCGGGGCGGTCGCTGCTGGACGGGCTGTCCATCCTGGTGGGAGGCGCGTTCCTGCTCACCCCGGGCGTGCTGACCGACCTGCTGGGATTCAGTCTCCTGATTCCGGCGTCGCGGCGGTGGCTGCAGCGCCTGGCGCGCAACAGGCTCGAGCGCCGTATTCGCGAAGGGACCGTCGAGTTCCAGGTCTACGGCGCCGACGGGGGTGCGACCACGCGGCGCGCGGAGGTGCATACGCGCGACCCACGCGGCGAGGACCGCCGATGAGCCACGACATCTCCTTCCTGGAACGCCTCCTCGACGCGCCCGGCCCCTCGGGCTTCGAGACCCGCGCTGCAGCGGTCTGGCGGCGCGAGGCGGAGGGTTTCGCCGAGGCCTGGTCCGACGTGGTGGGCAACAGCTACGCGGCCGTGCGCCCCGACGCGCGTCCCCTTGCCCTCCTCGCCGGCCACATCGACGAGATCGGGTTGCAGGTCACGCACACGGACAAGTCGGGGCTGCTCTACTTCGCGGGAATCGGTGGCTGGGACCCGCAGGTCCTGGTGGGGCAGCGAGTGCGGGTGCTGGGCGCGAAGGGGGATGTGCCCGGGGTGGTCGGACGCAAGGCCATCCACCTGATCGAGCCGAAGGAGCGCGACAAGGCCGTCAAGGTGAAGAAGCTGTGGATCGATGTGGGCGCCGGATCGAAGGAGGAGCTGAAGGAGCTGGGTGTGCGCGTGGGGGACCCGGCCGTGCTTGACGCCGGGATGGTGCGCATGGCGGGGGACCGGGTGGCCAGCCGGGCGATCGACAACCGGGTGGGGGCGTTCGTGGTGCTGGAGGCGCTGCGGATGGTGGCCGAGG
>VXOC01000252.1 GCA_009840215.1 Gemmatimonadota bacterium
CACCACCCTCCCCCCCTCGTTCGGCACGGTCCCACGCCTCTCATCAAACGGCACCCCCGGCAGCGGCACCCCCCTGTACCCCACCGAGCGGATCACCATCCCGCACGGAACCACCTCCGTCTCGCCCGTCCCCACGGCGCGCAGGTAGCCGTCCTCCCGGGCCTCCAGGCGGTTCCTCTCGATCCTCACGCCCGTCACGCGTCCCCCTTCACCCACCAACTCGAGCGGCGAGACCAGGAAACGGAACCGCACGACCCGCTCCCCGTCCGCGCACGCCGATTCCGCATAACCGCGCAGCGTCGCCATGTTGCGCGTCCTGACCGCGTTGCCCTCGATCTCGGCCTCGCTGGCCGCGTCGAGCTCCAGCTCCGCACCGTCGACCTCCGCGCACACGCCGTCCAACCGCCCGAACTCGCGCAGCTCCGGATTCGTGAACGAGGCCTGCGCCGGCCCCCTCCGTCCCAGCAGCGTGACCCGCCTCACGCGGCTGCCGCGCAAGGCCTCCAGTGCGTGGTCGGCGATATCGGTCTTTGCCAGCCGGTCCAGCGAAAGCACCAGGATCCGCGCCACATCGATGGCAACATTGCCGTTGCCGATCACCACCACGTGCTCGCAGTCCAGGTCGAAGTGCGCTTCACGGAATTCGGGGTGCGCGTTGTACCAGGCGACGAAGTCGAATGCCGCGTGGCTACCCGAAAGATCCTCGCCGGGAATGCCCAGACGGCGGGCGCTCTGCGCTCCCACCGCGTAGACGATCTGGTCGTAGCGCGCCCGCAGTTCGTCAACGCTAATGTCCTTGCCGAGCGTCACGTTGCCGAAGTAGCGGACCTCACCGCGCGCGAGGATCTTCGCGTACACCCGAGCCACCGACTTGATGGCCTGGTGATCCGGAGCCACTCCGTCCCGCACCAGCCCGTACGGCGCGGGCAGACGGTTGATGAAGTCTATCGCGACCGGATCTCCGCTCTTGAGAAGCGCTTCCGCCGCGAAGAATCCCGCCGGCCCGGCGCCGACGATCGCAACCCGCGTAGCAGAAGAGGTCATGCCCTCTGAGGTGGCTGACGTGTGGAGACGCGGTTGCGGTTGACCGTTCCGGCGTTCAAGGGCGAGCTTCCGAGGACGAAGGTACTGGACGGTCCATCAAAGGAATGAAGATAATGACGAGTGCGACCAGGCACGCGGGGAAGGAAGCCCCCGCGCACCATAACCGCCGGAGCGCGGCACAGGCCCCGCGGGCTGGTGGTGTTGCGGGAACGGCCGCGCCGCTGGCGGTGTTGGCGCTGGCTGTCCTCGCAGCCTGTGGCGGAGGGGACTCGGGCTCATCCGCCGATGCGGCCGACGACACGGGAACCGCTGCGGAGCAAGCCGTGACGGCGGCCGACGACCCCCTGAACATCGATCCCTCACTCCTCCCCGAAGGCGTCACCGTGGCCATGGTCGAAGAGGGCAGGGAACTCTTCAACGGCGCCGGGGTCTGCTTCTCCTGTCACCTGACCGACGCGACCGGCGGCCCTCTCGCCCCCGACCTCACGGACGACACCTGGCTCAACGTCGACGGCGAGTACGAGTCGATCGTCGAGGTGATCAAGACGGGGGTTGCGCAGCCTATCGAGGCCCTCGGCGCAATGCTGCCCCGTGCGGGGATGCCGCTGACCGACGAGCAGGTGGAGGCGCTGGCGGCCTACGCCTACATGCTCAGCCGCATGTAGCCTGGAAGTTTGCCGGGCGGGGCAGGCCTCAGTGGAGAAACAGATCCGACTGAACTCCCCCATCACGCCTGAACCCGGCAGTCGACAGCGGTGGCGGGTCCTTATCGAGCCCGGCGTTGCGCGCCGAAGCCGCGAACAACGCCGACAGCTGTTCCGCGTATTCGCCCTCTCCCCGAAACCTCCGGTGGAACTCGCTGTTGTTGAGCCTGCCGCCGCGCACCTCCCGGATCCGCCCGAGCACCCTCTCCTTGCGGTCGGGGAAGTGCGTCTCCAGCCAGTCGATGAAGTGATCGGCCACCCCCATCGGCAACCGGAGGAGCATGAAGGAGGCTTGCTTCGCGCCGGCCTGGGTCGCGGCCTTCAGGATCGCCGGCATCTCCTCGTCGGTGAGACCCGGGATCAGGGGCGCCACGAACACGCCCACGGGGACCCCGGCCTCCGACAGGCAGCGGATGGCCGCAAGCCGCCTCCCGGGAACCGAGGTGCGCGGCTCCATGACGCGCTGCAGCTCGTTCCGCAGCGTGGTCACCGAGACCCACACGTGGATGCACCGGTGCTCCGCCAGCTCGGCCAGGATGTCGATGTCGCGGGTGACCAGGTGGTTCTTGGTGACGATCGCGACCGGATTCCTGAAGTCCCGCAGCACGGCCAGGCAGCCGCGCGTGAGCCTGAGCCGGCGCTCGACGGGCTGGTACGCATCGGTGACGCCCGATATGGCGATGACCTGGGGGCGCCAGGAACGCGACGACAGCGTCTGCCGCAACAGTTGGGGAGCCCTTCGCTTGACCAGGATCCTGCGCTCGAAGTCCAGGCCGGACGAGAACCCGAGGTACTCGTGCGTTGGCCGCGCGTAGCAGTAGACGCAGCCGTGCTCGCACCCCCGATAGGGGTTCAGCGAGGCGCCGAAGCGCAGGTCCGGGCTGTCGTTGCGGGCCACGATGGCGCGGGTGGCGTCGGCCAGGAACTCCGTGCGGGGCCTTTCGCCCTCCCCGTCCCGGGGATCCATTTCGACGTGGACCTTTTCGAATCGGTTCGGCGGGTCGTACGGTACTCCCCGGCCCCTGATGGGAGGCCGGCTCCCGGGGGGGGGCTGCGAGGCGGACCTTGCCGTCCGGTTCCTGACAGGTAGAATGCGCATGTTCCAATTTCGGTATTTCTTCGGGATTCCGCAAGGGGGTCTCCCCAGATGACCATCGAACAGCTGGAAAAACGCCTGAACGGCCTGGCCGACCGGACGCTGCGCTACCACTACATCATTCAGCTGGGACGCCGCCTGCCACCCATGCCCGCCGAACTGAAGACGGAAGAGAACCAGGTGCGCGGCTGCATGAGCCCGGCCTGGCTGGCGGGTGGACTGGAAGGCGAAGATCCGCCGGTGCTGCATTTCGTGGGAGATTCCGAGTCCATCATCGTGAAGGGGCTCTTCGCGATTCTGGCCGAGGTCTACAACGGGCAGCCCCCCGAGAAGGCCCTGGCGGTGGACCTGTCGGACATCTTCGAGCGCCTGAAGCTGGGCGAGGCCCTCAGCCCCAACCGGCGCAACGGCTTCTACTCGATGGTCGAGAAGATCAGGAGGGTGGCGGCCTCGCTGGCGTAGCCCAGCGTCGCCCAGGAACCGTCAAACGGCTGCGATCTCGTAGCCGATCCGCCAGTTGGACATGTTCTCGGGGTCGTCGGAACCCTCGTCGCCGGCCTGGATGACCGCGACGTGATCCCCGATGGGGCCGGTGAAGGTACGCCGGTAGGTATCCAGCTGGTCATTCGCGCTGAACTGGTCCAGCTCCTCGCCGCGAAGCTCGATCGACAGGTGGTCGGTGACTTCGCCCTCGAAGAGCACCTTGTCCAGATCCTTGAGCCGGTTCCAGCGGGGGCGGTCCGAGATGGAGTAGTGCCCCTTCGACGGCATCCGTGTCTCCTGGACCTTGCCGCCGTGGTTGTCTGTGGAGACCTTCGCCCAGAATACGAACTCGCCCTTCTCCTTGAAAAAGGGCTCCAGGTTGTCAAGAATCTGCAGCCACCGCAGGGTGACCCTGATCCGCTTTCCGCCCTGTCCTGTCATTTCCGCTCAACTCCTTGGTGATTCGTGCGCCACGGACCCATCCGTGCACCGGACGGCGCAAGGTACGACGAAAGAGGTGCCTTCGTCCAGACCCGGGGGGATTGCGGTGCCCGGACGCACCGTTCTTCGCTACGGTTCGGGCAGGTGAAGAGTTCCTCGTCCCCCCGCGGAGATTCTCATATCGCCAGAGGTACGACGGCGGAACCGCGAATCGTCCTCACTCCTCCCTCCCCCATTCGTCGATGAACTCCTCGGGCTCCACGCCGAGCGCGTCCGCGATGCGGGTGATGTAGTTGAAGAATCCGATCACCTGGGTGGCGTCGTGGATCGCGCGGTCGTCGAACCCCGCCGCGCGCAAACGGTCCAGGTCCACCGGGGACATCCGGGAAGGATTGCGTGTGAGCCTGGTCGCGAACCCGCAGAGCGCCCGGTCCTCCGGGGACAGGCCCGCCTCGCGCCAGTCGGCCACGATCCGGTGGACGAACGCGTCCCCCTCGTCGGAGTCCATTCCGATCCCCTCGACCTCGGCCCGGAGGTCATGCGCGTGCGCCTGCGTTCAGTAGAAGCAGTCCAGCTCGGCCGAGACCACGGTGGCCAGCAGCTCCCGCTGGAAGCGTGACAGCGGGGAAGGACCGAACATGACCGCCGCGTAGTGGTCCATCGCGGTCTTGAGCACGGGGGCGTTGAGGCTCATGACCTGCACGATGTTCCAGACCCGGCCCGCCCGCTTCACCGCGGCGTCCAGTTCCTTCCGCAGGAGACCGGTGGCTTTCTCGCGGGGGATTTCGTCGATCCAGGCCATGGCTGCCGCTAGCGGGTGTCCGGTGCAGGGGACCGCGATGGGCCGGCCCGCCGGGACGGTGGAGAATCGTGGGCACCTGGCGGTCCTGCCGGGAGCGGAGGCACACCGGGTGCCCACCGCGCCCCCGAGGGCCGGAAGTGGTGGAACAGGCGGCCGAGGAGCGGAAGAGCGCGTGCCGGTTGTGCGCCCAGCGCCCGGTTCGCCGCGCCGATCCGGAACGCCAGCTCCCATTGCCGGAAGAGGGTGGCGTACGCCGCGATGAGCGTGCCGCGCGGGTCGTAGATGTTCGTTGCCTCCGAAGAGACGCCATTGAGTTCGATCACCTTGAAGCGTCCGGCCTGGATTTCCGCCATTGTTTCGCCCCGGATGTCGTAGCGCCCGAAGAAGAACCCGTCAATGCTGCGACTGACCTCGTCGATGGCGGCGGCGAGCGCCGGGGTCTCCAGGTGTGCACCGTCGCGGAACTCGCAGCCGAAGCAGTGATTGCCCCGTTCTTCCAGTACGACCTGTTCGCCGGCGACGGGAACTCGGTCCAGTGCAGCCCCCAGGGTGCGCGCGAAGACGCGGCGCTGGCAGCGGAGCCTCCGGTCGCCGAGGATGAGGTCGCTCAGCGACCGCCGCCCGTCCCCCGTCACCACCGGCTGCCGCTTCTCGGTGATGCCGAAGATGTGCCCCCGGTCCTCGTCCGGGAAGCGGTAGTAGAAGACGCCGAGTTCCTCGCCCGGCACGTATTCCTGGACGATCAGCCCGGACCCCGGAGCGGCCAGCCGCCCGCGCAGCTCCTCCACGGTCCTCGCGATCGACACCCCCGCCCCCCGCTCCCCCACATTCGGCTTGACTACGGCCGGCAGGCCACCGACCTCTGCGGCCAATTCGAGCGCGGAGGGAACGACATGGCCTGGTGCCCCGGCCGCGGTCCGCTCCAATATACAAAAAAAATACCCAACCACACGTAAATCAAACACGAAAAA
>VXOC01000162.1 GCA_009840215.1 Gemmatimonadota bacterium
CCCCGATCCGCGCCCCACCCAGCCGCACCACCACAAGCGCCACCCCCCACAAGACGACCGTCGCGAGCCCCAGCACCCAGATCCATAAGGTGCCGTACGTCACCAATCCCGCGAACGGCACCGAGAGGTAGCTCTTGTCCGGGGCGTTCACCGCGCTCAGATCGGCGTTCCCGAACTCGCGCAGCATGGCCAGCACCTGCACGCCGTGGTGCTGCAGCGTCCCCTCGTCGAGGTTCTCGGGCGAATCGTAGACCTGGTGGTAGACGTTCGCGCGCGCCACTCCGGCGAAATTGAGGCCCTGCCTCCCCGCCTCCTTGAAGGGCGTGAAGTCGGTGTTGTTGGGCATGCGCTCGTAGATTTCGAACGCGATCGAATTCGCGGCGGGACGGGGGTTGGCGCGGCGCAGCGCGTCGATCGCCCAGCCGTTGTCGGCACCGGTCTCGAACATCATCGAGGGGCCGCCGCCGCCGCGCATTTCGATCGATATCACCAGCGCCACGTCGTCCATCCACGGGTGCTCGGCGACGAACGCTTCCGCACCGAGCAGGTCCAGCTCCTCGGCATCCGTGATGAGGACGATCAGGTCGTTGCGGAGCGGCGGCCCCGCGCCCAGCGCGCGCAACGATTCCAGGATGGCGACCACTCCCGACCCGGCGTCGGCCGCTCCCAGCGCGATTTCGCGGCTGTCGTAGTGGGCGGTGACCAGGACCGCGCGGCCACCGGGCTGCGAACCGGGGATACGCGCCAGGATGTTCCGGACCGTCGCCACATGCGTGAAGTAGTCGCGCGCGGGAGCCGAGGTCGCCGTCTGCACTGAGGGCTCGTGTCCCAGGGCGCGCAGCTGGGCCAGCAGGTACTCGCGAACGTCGGCGTGGGCGGGGGAGCCGGGGGGATGGGCCTCGGAAGCGATGCGGACCAGGTGTGACATCGCGCGGCCCGAGGAGAAGACCGAGTCGGGGGCGGTGGCCGGCACCGGAGAGGGGATGGTGCGGAAGGAACTCGAGAACCAGGCCATGATGAGCAGCAGGCCCAAGGTGACGTAGCCACGCGTGCCGTTCCACGGGGCTGGGGTCGGCGAAGGGCCCGATCCGGGATCGGGCTCCGGCTTCGCACCGGTCTCCGGTTCAGAGGACCCGGCACTGCCAGCGGCCGTCGCAAGGTCCCCCGCATCCGCCCGCCGGGCCCCTGCCGAAGCTGTGGCACCCAAGTCAGCCCCGGCCCCCGCCCGGGGCGCGCCGGTGGAGGCTGTCCGGCCGGCACTGGCCGCCACGTCCCCACGTTCATCCCCCGCCTTCTTCCTTTTCCGCCCGCCAAACCGAAAACCCCTGCCCCGGCCTCTCTTCTTCTGCGCCGGCTTGTCCCCGGTCGGAGCACGCTTCCCAACCCCGGTTTCTCCTCCGCCGACCTTCCCCTCCGGAACCGGCCTCGGTTCACGCCCCTCCTCCTTCGCCCGCGCCTCCTCCAGCTCCTGCTCGATCTCCCGCTCCAGCTCCTCGATCTCGTCTTCACTGATCCCCAGTTCCGCAAAGGACGGGATCCGCGGCAACTTGTCATCGGCCATTGTCACCCTTTCGTCCGGCAACCCATGACGGAAACCCCCGACAAATCGGACCCATTACGAGCCCAAAGGGTTTCACGACCGGCCCCGCGCCGCGGCCACACCGCGGCACCAGGCGACCCCATACGCTAAAGCGGCCCATCTCCCCACGGCCCCCACATCGCGTACGTCGCGCTGGCCCGAGAGCCCCCCGCTTCCCGCGATCCCTGCACATTGAAGAAGAGCACGCGCCCGTCCGGGCTGAAGCAGGACCCCGCGAATTCACCCGGGTGATACTCGCCCACGACCGGCGCCCGCACGAGGTCGATGATTCGCCCCTCGCGGTCCAGTCCGCGCACGTACTGGTCGTCGCTGCCGTCCTCGCACATCACCAGACCCCCCCTCGGGCTCAGCACGATGTTGTCCGGGCTGTCCAGCACATCGTGGGAGGGCGACTCGAAGACCATCGTCAGTTCCCCGGCGTCATCGGACGTGGGGCGGTAGTGGAAGACCTGGCCCGCGGTCGCGTCCCCACCGTTGGTCGAGACGACGTAGATGCCGTCGTCGCCGTAGAAAGCTCCTTCGAGTCGTGCGAAGCGCGCCCCGCCCTTCGAGACACCCTGGAAGAAGACGGCGAGCCAGTCCTCCTCGGCGTCCGGGGGATCCGGATCGTCGATGTCCACCCAGTGGACCGGCAGAACGGTTCCGGGAGTCTGCCCCCGCGCGGTCAGGTAGCCGGGCCGGCCGGTGACCGCCATCATCTGCAGTCTGCCGCCCTCGGCGAGTACGCCCGGCCGGTTGGGGATGAAGCGGTAGAGGCCTGCTCCCGGCCGCCGTCCCGGCTCGTACCAGGTGTCTTCGGTCTCGTAGACGATCCCGGTGTTCGGATCGACGGCCACCGCCTCATGAATGAACCGTCCCATCGCGCGCAGCGGGACGGGGTCGACCGGCCCGGTCGCGCTCGCCGGAACCTCGAAGATGTAGCCGTGGGGCTGCTCGTAGCCCCTCTCCGGCCCCCAGGTGATCTCCTCGCAGGAGAGCCAGCTGCCCCCCGGGGTGGGCCCGCCCGCACAGTTCACCACCGTGCCCGCCAGCGACACGAACTCGTCCACCAACTCGACGCTCAGATCTCCGCCAGCTCCCGAGATGCGCACCTCCAGCGAGGTCGTGCCGCCGCTGCCCCGCGGATCGTAGTGCGGCTCCCCGATGGCGCGCCCGCTGTCCGCCTCGTCGACCATCTCGTGATTGCGGATCAGGCGCACGTTGCCGTTCGGCAGGGGAAAGACGGCCATGCCGTCGAAGGCGTTGGGGACCGTCAACCCGTCCCGCACCGACGACGGCACGCCTCCAGAACTGAGGCGAATGCAGCGGAAGCTCTCGGGGATCTCGATTTCGGGACAATCCGGGCTGGTCACCAGGTTGCCGTAGGGGAGGTAGTTCGCGGACGGCTTCCTCGGCCCGCTCATCCGATTCCAGTTGACCAACCCTGCGAGCGAAGGCGTGAACATGGCCGTGCCCCCGGCCGAAGCCAGTCTTCTGAGGAACAGGCGGCGGTCCATTGGCATGAAGTGCTCTCCGATTGAAAACTGATGACACGTGAACCCGGTCGGGGGCGTCCCGATGTACCCGGCTGCCTACAGCGTGTGGCAATTCGGCCACCGAAAGCAAGTCCGGGCGTCCTCGTCGGTTTCCCAAACGCCCACTGTTCCCTAGATTGGCGCGTCACGCCAGGGAGTCGGCCAGGCACCGCTGCCGACGCATGGTTTCGCGAGTTGGCCCGGGAAGATCCACAGCATACAGGAAGAGACAAGGATGACGTACCTGCAGAACAGACGCGAGTTCCTGAAGACGACCGCGGCGGCGGCCGGAGCCGTCGGCCTCGGCCTGCCCGGCCTGGCCTGCGCCGGCCAGTCCCCCATGACGATCCTCGTGCTGGGCGGAACTGGCTTCATCGGCCCCCACATGGTCCGCTACGCCATGTCGCGCGGCCACACCGTCACCCTCTTCAACCGCGGCCGCACCAACCCGCACCTCTTCCCGGAGCTGGAGAAGCTCGTGGGCGACCGCGACGGCGACCTCGCCGCGCTGGAGGGCCGCCGGTTCGACGCGGTCATCGACAACTCGGGGTTCGTGCCCCGCCACGTGCGCGACTCGGCCGAACTGCTGGCCGATTCGGGGCGCTACATGTTCGTCTCGTCCATCTCCGCCTACAAGGATCTGGCCCCGGACGGAATCACCGAGGACTACGAGGTGGGCCGGCTCGAAGACCCCACGGTGGAGCAGGTCACCGGCCAGACCTACGGACCGCTAAAGGCGCTCTGCGAGGAGGCGGTCCAGGAGGTGTTCGGCGACCGGGCCAACATCGTCCGGCCCGGCTACATCGTCGGCCCGGGCGACCCCACCGACCGCTGGACGTACTGGCCCGTGCGCACGTCGATGGGGGGCGACGTGCTCGTCCCCGGCACGCCCGAGGATCCGGTTCAGTTCATTGACGCGCGCGACCTCGGCAGCTGGATGGTGGGCATGCTGGAGAACGAAGTGGCCGGCGTTTACAACGCCCTCGGACCGGTGGAGCCGATGACGATGGGGAGCATGCTGGAGACCTGTCGCGAGGTGACCGGGAGCGATGCCGTCTTCCACTGGGCCGATGCCGGGTTCATTCAGGAGCAGAACGTGTTCTTCCCCATCTGGAGTCCCACCACGGGAGACTTCGGGGGGTCGAACCGGGTGGACATTTCGCGCGCGATCGCCACGGGGCTCACGAGCCGTCCGGTGGCCGATATTGCGCGCGACACCCTGGAGTGGTGGAACGGTCTCGGCGAGGAGGATCGGCCGGGTGGTGCGCTCCGGGCCGGGCCGCGCAGGCCCGGGACACCGGGTGGCCAGGCAGCAACGACCGAGAGCATGTTGGAGTTTGAGGCAGCGTTACTTGCAGAATGGGCGGAACGGGCGTAATCACTCACAGACCTGCAGAGAGAACCATGGATTTGAATGTCAACTGGTCCCGGAACGGCGAGGTCCTCATTGCGAGGCCCGAGGGCAGAATCTACAGCTCGAACTACCTGGACTGGCAGAGCGCCCTGGAGGCCGGTATCGGGCGGGATGACAAGGCGCTGTTGGTCGACTTCACGCAGGTTCCCTACCTGAGCAGCGCGGGTCTGCGGGTTCTGCTGACCATTGCGAAGCAATTCACCGAGCCGGGTCGTGCGTTCGCCATCTGCCAGCTGCCCCGCACGGTCCGGAAGGTCCTCGCGGCCAGCGGATTTGATCGGGTCGTCACGGTGTACGAGTCCGAGGCGGAGGCCGTCGCCGCGATTGCGGGAGGTGAGGCCGCGGACGCCTGAACCGGACGGTCGCAAAACCGCCCGGGCGGTGTATTCCAGAGACAGTGGGTGACGGGAGTCAGCCCCCGCCCGCCTTCCAGCGGTCGTAGCGCATCCTGAGCGTCCTCACCGGGTTGGCGTTCTCGCCCGGCTGGATGTTCTCGTCGGTGACATCGATGAAGAGCGAGTACTCTCCGTCGTTGAACGACTCGCCCTCGGTGTCGTCCGGGTCGGCGACCAGAATGTAGGCCACGTGTGAGGTCTTGCCCTCGCAGGGCGCTTCCAGCACCGGCTCCGACTCGCAGGTGCAGCGCCGGTCGCCTCCCTCGGCGTCGGCAGCCTCCATCGCGGCCATGACCCGGTCGGCCATTGTGCCGCCCTCGCTCTTGAACGCCGCCACCGCCGTGTGCACCACGTCGTCGGAGGCCAGGATGTTGCCCTGGATCGAGAAATGGATCCCCTGGTCCGGGACGCTGTCGGCGACGTGCAGCGAGGCGTCCCCGTTGCCGCTGCCCGAGTGGCCCGCGCAGCGCCCCTGAAGGTCGACGATCCCGAACTGGCGTCCCGCGAAGCGGGGATCCTCCGATAGCATATCGATGATCTCGTCCGGGGGCGTCCCCGCCTTCAACTCCCGGTAGATGAGCCGCTGATTTTCGC
>VXOC01000290.1 GCA_009840215.1 Gemmatimonadota bacterium
GTCGGGGGCCGGGGGGTCTCGGCGCGTCCAGGGTGGGGGCGTGGAGGTGTCGGTGCAGACCGGAACCAGGGCGTCGTTGGCGGCCGGTGCCGGCTCCTTCTGCAGCCGCGCGACCGCGTGGTCAACGCCCGCCGCAGCGGCCCTCCGGATCGCAGCAAGGTCATGCTCCGAGACTGCCTCCGCAGCCGTGGCGCGCGCCGCGAACGCGTCGAGAAGCGCCCATCGGTCATCGCCGAGGGGCACGAGTTCCATCATGGTGGGACCTCGGCCGCTCACGGCGTGCCGTCTCGCCGCTGCCACCGCGCGGAAGAGGTCCTCCGCCGGCTCCGTCCCCACCCTCGCGAACGCGACTCCGTAGCTGACCGCCACCGCCTCGGCGGTCCCGGTGTCGGACGAATCCCCGGACTGTGGCGCCGCGAGGACCACGATGAGCGGTGCGCGCAACGCGCCGGCGAGGTTGATCCCCTCATGCCAGCCACCGGACTGGAGGGCCGAGCGACGTTCGCAGACCAGCGCGGCCCGGTCTTCTCCGCGGTGCCGGAAGGCTAGGGCCGCACCTGCCAGCACCTGGGTTGCCGTGCCCCCGCGGGACCCTCCCCAGCCGATCAACCCCCGGCGCGGGTCGGTCCAGCTCAGCCCGCCCTCTCGTGCCGAGGCCGAACTGGTCCCCTTCCCGGCCAGGTGGCGCAGGAATTCCAGGGGCGTGGCCCCGAAGGCGAGCGCGGGGCCGGGGGCCAGAGGGCCGGGGTGGCAAACGTCACCCTTGCCATCCGTGGCAACGCGCATGGCGCGGGCAATGACGGGAGACCTCGGGTCCACGCGAAGGCCGGCCAGACCGGGGTGAAGCATCTCCGACCGGACCAGTTCCTGAATGCCTGTCTCCAGAAAACGCGCCTGAAACCCCAGGTAGAGCAGATCCCTGGTGACATCCGGCCCGAGGGTGGCGGAATCACTGGTGGGCGCATGACCCGCCGGCCCGGAGGTCAACGGACCGGAGCCCCCTGCATTCCCTGTCGCGCATTCCCGGCCCGGCGCCTCGCCGCTCCCGGTGCCCGGGCGGCCCTGTCCACGGAGTCCTAGCTGTCGGGCAGGCTGGACGACTCGTTCCCGTCGGGAGGCGGAACCTCTTCGCCGGTCGTCTCCTCCGCGTCCGGCGGGACCTCCTCGACACCTGGGATCAGGACCGGCGACGCGCCCTCCTCCTGCTGCAGCAACGGCACCGGCGCCGGCGGCGCTTCGATACCCTGGAGGATCGAGGTGGCCGCCGTATTGCGCGACGACATGATGGCCAGGATCAGCGACAGCCCCATGAACGCGGAGCCCGCGATCCAGGTGGTGCGGGTCAGAAAGGACGTTGCCTGGCGACCGCCCAGCACCTCGGTCGCAGCAGCCCCGCCGCCCATTGCGGCCAGCCCACCGCCCTTCCCCGCCTGTAGCAGGATGACCACACCCAGAACCACGCCGTCGAGAACCAGAAGAGTCAGAAGAAATCCGTACATGTCGCTATCGTAGACCTTGTTTGCGTACAGCTGCCGCGCCCCGGAAGCTGCCCGTTGAGGCGCCCGGTGTCAACCCGGCCGCGGCGCCCCGACAAGCGGCCGCGGTCAACCCGGTCCAACCGCCGCCCCCGCCTCCGCAATCCGCGCGAAGACCTCCGGATCCAGACTCGCGCCACCCACCAGCACGCCGTCCACATCGGGCGCCGACATCAGCGCGGCCGCGTTGGCCGGGTTGACGCTCCCGCCGTAGAGCACGGGGGCCCGGCCCAGCGACCCCAGCGCATCACGAACGATCGCGTGCGCCTCTGACGCATCGTCCGGTGTGGCGGTCTCTCCGGTCCCGATCGCCCAGACCGGTTCATAGGCGACCATGAACTCCTCCACCGCGCCGAGAGAAGCTCGGAAGGCGCCGACCTGTCTGCGCAACACCTCCTCCAGCCGGCCCGCCTTCCGTTCCTCGATGAGTTCGCCCACGCACACGACCGGAACCAGGCCGGCGCGTCCCGCCGCACCCACCTTGCGGTCGACTTCGGCGTCGGTCTCACCGAAGACGTGTCGCCGCTCGGAGTGCCCGATCAGGGCCAGCGCGGCCCCCGCTTCCTTCGCCATTTCGGCCGAGATCTCGCCGGTCAGGGCCCCCGCGGCTTCCCAGTGGATGTTCTGGACACCGAAGTCCGCCGGAACCCGCGCGCTGCCGATCCCGGCCGCCAGCGACAGGTCCGGGGGAAAGAAGACGAGCCGGACCGAACCGGCGTTCGCATCGGGGCGAAAGCGCTCGAAGAACCCCTCGGTCACGGCGGGTCCGTGGTTCATTTTCCAGTTGCCGGCCACCACCTTGGCCATCCGCATGTCCTCCAGAGTTGGCGGTTGCTTGGAGCAGTCCCCGCTCGACGAACATACGGTCCCCGAGCTGTCAGGCTTCCCGGTCGGAGCGCCGGCCCGAAAGCGCCGCCACGCCGGGCAGTTCCCTGCCGGCCAGCAGCTCGAGCGACGCGCCGCCACCTGTAGAAATGTGACTGATCCGCGAAGCGACGCCAGCCGCGCGCGCGGCCGCAGCCGAATCCCCGCCTCCCACGACCACCGTGGCGCCCCGGTCCGCGGCTGCAGCTGCGATCCGCGCCACTTCGAAGGTGCCTTCCCCGAATCCGTCCACCTCGAAGACTCCCATTGGCCCGTTCCACACGACGGTCGCCGCCTTCGCCAGATACTCGCCAAAGAGACGGACCGAGACCGGGCCGATGTCACCCACGGCTTCGCCCGGGGGGATTGCCGCGCGATCGACGACCCGCGTGGGGGCGCCCGCCGCGATCTCCCCCGCGGTGACGCAGTCCACCGGGAGCACCACTCGCGCGGCACCGGCGGCCATCACCTCCCACGCGATCGAGGTCTTCTCCTCCTCGACCAGCGATGTTCCGGTTTCCATCCCCATGGCACGTAGGAAGGTGTTGGCCATGGCACCCCCCACCAGCAGTGCGTCCACCCGGGGCAGCAAGGCCTCGATGACATCGATCTTGCCCGAGATCTTGGCGCCGCCCAGGACGGCCGCAAAGGGGCGGCGAGGTTCCTCGAGGACCGCCGCGAACACCGCCAGCTCCCGTTCAATGAGCGTCCCCGCCACCGCCATTCCTCCCTTCGCACGCACCGCGCGGGGCAGCCCGTCCGTGGATGAGTGTGCACGGTGCGCGGTTCCGAAAGCGTCCAGCACGAAGTGGTCCGCCCAGGTCGCCCAGTCGGCGGCCAGGGCAGGATCGTTTGCCGTCTCCCCCGGCAGAAAACGGGTGTTCTCGACCAGCGTAACCGAGCCCGGCCCCGCGTCGGCCACGGCCTTCCGAACCTCGGAGCCCGAGGTGTGCGGCACGAATCGAACCGGGCCGGATACCAGGTCCGCCAGACAACGGGCGACGGGCGCCAGGGTCAACGCGGGGTTTGGCCGTCCGCCGGGACGACCCAGATGCGAGAGGACGACGACCTTCGCGCCCGCTTCCGCCAGGCGGTCGATCGTGGGAACGGTGCGCTCGATCCTGGACCGGTCCGCCACCTCGCCGCCAGCGGCAGGCTCCCGGGTGCCGGAAGGGTAAAGGGGAACGTTGAAGTCCGCCCGCAGCGCCACCGCGGCCCCCTTCAGCGGGTGGCGCTCAAGGTCGTCCAGGGTGAGCGGAGTTGTTCCGCGCCGGCTAACGGCGTCCCCCTCTCCACTGGCTGCCACCGCTCACCGCCTACGGTCGCGCGGAGCCCAGTTCACGCATCCAGCCGCTCTCCCACGTACTGAACGAGATCGACCACCCTGGAAGAAT
Organism: Gemmatimonadota bacterium; assembly: GCA_009840215.1. GTDB lineage: Bacteria > Gemmatimonadota > Gemmatimonadetes > Longimicrobiales > Gaopeijiaceae > Bin94. The sequence goes on from VXOC01000290.1 coordinate 3,794, forward strand.
ACCCCCATTCGTTGTCGTACCAGGCCAGTACCTTCACCAGACGCCGGCCCATGACCGCGGTGCTGGGCGCGTCCACGACCGAGCTGGCGGACTCTCCCGTGAAGTCCACCGAAACCAGCGGCGCATCCTCGACCCTGAGGATGCCCGACAAGTGTGCGGAGGCCGCGGCCCGCATTGCGCCGTTGACCTCCTCTTCGCTCACGTCCTGCTCCAGCTCCGCCACCAGGTCCACCAGCGACACGTCGGGCGTGGGGACACGGATGGCCATTCCGTCCAGCTTCCCCTCCAGTTCGGGAATGACCAGGGAGATCGCCCGGGCCGCCCCCGTCGTGGTGGGAATCATGCTCAGCGCGGCCGCGCGGGCCCGGCGGAGGTCCTTGTGTGGCCCGTCCAGCACCGCCTGTCCCGCCGTGTAGGCGTGGATCGTGGTCATGAGGCCGCGGACGATGCCGAACTCCTCCAGGAGCACCTTCGCCACCGGCGCGAGGCAGTTGGTCGTGCAGCTGGCGTTGGAGATCAGGTGATGGCGCGCGGGGTCGTAGAGTTCGTGGTTGACCCCCAGCACGACGGTGATGTCCTCGTCCTTGGCCGGCGCGGAGATGACAACCTTCCGGGCCCCGGCCTCCAGGTGCTTCGAGGCCTGTTCCCGGCTCCTGAAGATCCCGGTGGACTCGACCACGACGTCGACTCCCAGCTCCTTCCAGGGCAGCGTGGCCGGATCGCGCTCCGACAGTACCAGGATGTCGTCCCCATCGACGACCAGCCCTTCGTCGGACACCTCCACCGTACCGGGGTAGGGGCCGTGAACGGAGTCGTGCCTCAGGAGGTGCGCAAGCGTCCCGCTGTCCGTCAGGTCGTTGACGGCGACGAAATCGAGGTCGGACTCACCCGACTCCTTGGCGGATCTGAGGACGTTCCTGCCGATGCGGCCGAAGCCGTTGATCGCGACTCTGATGGACATTTGGGTGGAGCTCCCGCGCTGTGCCTGCGCCGGTTCAGGTGGAATCGAGGGAAATCGGGACTGTTCGCGAAAAGGCGTACGCGATGACGGAGTGCGGACCGGCGGACGCGAGGGCCCGGGCAGCTGCCACGATCGTGGCGCCCGTGGTGATCACATCGTCCACCAGGAGCAGGCGCTGACCCGCCAACCGGTCCTCGAACCCCTCGGCCACTGCGAACGCGCCACTGACGTTAGCCCGGCGCTGCATGGGATTCAAGGCGGTCTGGGTACCCTTCTGGGTGGGCCGTTCCAGGCAGCTGATGAGCGGCCGGTCCAGAGCGGCGGCCAAGGCGGAAGCAATCACCTCGGCCTGGTTGTAGCCCCGGCGCCGAAGGTTGCGCTCGGAGGTGGGGACCGGAACCACGTGGTGCGCCTCCAGCACCTCCGCCCCGGCCCGGCGCGCCATTTCGCCGCCCATGAAATCACCGGCCCCGCGCCAACCCTGGTACTTGAGCGCGTGCACCAGCTCCCGGGCGGGCGACTCCAGAAGGCTGGCCGCATGCGCACTCGCAAGCAGATCGGGCCAGTCCGCGCATTCCAGGCACGACGGCGCCTTGCCGGTCCCGAGCGGCGCCCGACAACGAGTGCACACCGGGAGCGGTACGCGCGGGAGTCTCAGGCGGCAGTTCCGGCACACCGGTCCCTCGCCGGCACGCACCTCCTCGCCCGCCGACCCCCCGCACCCCGCGCACGCCGGGGGCAGCAGGAAACTCACCCACCC
>VXOC01000160.1 GCA_009840215.1 Gemmatimonadota bacterium
CACCCCCCCCCCACCCCCCCCTCTGCCCCCGGGGCCGCTGCGGGGGGGGGCCGGTGGGGCGGCCCCGCGCGCCCGCCCCCCCCCCCCGCGGCCCCGACCTGGCGGGGGTCGATGCGGTGATCGTGTACGAGGCGCCGCAGGTGATGGTGAATGGGGGATGGCGGCAGCGGGTCATCGTGTCGGAGCGGGCGGAGCCGGCGCAGCAGCGGGCGGTCGAGGAGATCATCGCCGGGGAGCGGGGCGGGCCCTGGGAGGTGCTGGCGCGGTTCGTTGCCGATCCGCTGCCGGCCCGAACGGCACGCATACGGATTGCCGAGACCCCGGGAAGGAAGACGGTGACTGTCGCGGGGGTTCTGGAGGGTGCGGTCGAGGCGATTCGCGGGCGGAACCGCGAGGAACCGGTCACCTTCGCCAACATCTACAACAAGGTCCACGATTCCACCCAGGTCATCGCGCGGGGCACGTCGCGCTATGACGACGGCGAGATCGTGATCGACACCGAGGAGACCCACGGCCTCTGGTCGCGATTTCGCTGGACGGGGCCTTGAGCGATGGCGCCACCGTGCCGGGACCGGGCCTTGAGCGCCCGATGACCTATTCCTCCGCCCTCGCCATGTGGATGGCGATGACGGCCGTGATGATGGCCCCGATCATCCTCCCGTGGCTACGGGCCCTGCGACGCCAGGCCGTGGACCGGAACACGCCTTCGTTCGTCTTCCCCTTCGCTGTGGGGTACGCGCTCGCGTGGGTCGGATTCAGCGCCCTGGCCGCTGCACTTCAGCTCTCCCTCTCCGCCCTCGAGGTTCCCGTCCCCTTCGGACTCGACGCCCCGTTCCACTCCGCGACCGCTTTGATCCTGGCCGGCGCCTTCCAGTACACGCCCTTCAAGGGAGCCTGCCTGTCCCGCTGCCGGTCGCCCGCAGGTTACCTCCTCACCCACTGGCGCCATGGCGCAACGGGACACCTCCGGATGGGCTTCGGACACGGTCTCGACTGCGTGGGGTGCTGCTGGGCGCTCATGGCCCTCGCGCTGGTGGTCGGGATGATCAGCCTTCTCTGGATGGGACTGCTGATGGCGGTGATGGTGGCCGAGACCACACTGCCCTTTGGCACGCGGATCACGCGGCCGGTCGGGGCGGGTTTGATCGGTGTTGGAGGGTTGATATGTATACTGTACATTACATAATGTAATGTGTAGTAGACATTGGGTATGGACGGCGGGTCCAGGGTTGCCCGGCCCCGGTCCCGAATCGGGTGACGGGCCCGCCCGGTGCCGCCCCTGTCCGACGATTGTCCGGCTACCTTTCCCCGCATGAAAGTCGCCCTCTTCGTCACCTGCCTGGCGGATCACTATTTCGCGGACGCGGCGGTCGACGCCGTGCGCCTGCTGCGCCACCTCGGCTGCGAAGTCACCTTCCCCGACGCGCAGACCTGTTGCGGCCAGCCCGCCTACAACGCCGGGATGTCCCGCGAGGCAGCGCGCATGGCCCACCACACCATTGACACCTTCGCGGACTGCGAAGCCGTGGTGCTGCCGAGCGGTTCCTGCGCGACCATGGTAAAGAAGTTCTACCCGCGCATTGCGGCGGACGACCGCGCGGTTCAGGCCGCCGCGCTGGCCGACAAGACATTCGAACTGGGCGAGTTCATCGTGCGGCGCCTGGGCGTGACCCGTTTGGGTGACGGGTTGGCGGGCCGCCGGGTAGCCGTCCACCAGGGATGCCACGCGCTGCGGGAGTTGCGTCTGGAGCGGGAGCCGGCCGTGCTGCTGGAGGGAGCCGGGGCCGAGGTCGTCCCCTGGGAGGCTCAGGACGAGTGCTGCGGCTTCGGGGGACTTTTTTCCGTCAAGATGTCCGCCGTCTCCGCGGCGATGGCGGACCGAAAGCTGGATACGCTGCCCCGGGTGGACTGGGTGGTGTCGGGGGATGGGGGATGCATGCTGCACCTTGATGGGCGCAGCGGGGCGCGGGGGTGTGGGGTGGAATTCGTCCACCTGGCGACGGCGCTTTGGCGGGGGGTCGATGGCCACCCGGATTAGCGACTACGCGGCCCGCTCGCGGGATGCCATTCGCGACCAGCCCCAGGTCCGGACAGCGGTCACCGGCGCGACGGTCGCCTTCGACGAGAAACGGCGGCGGGCCTACGGCGAGGTGGACGCGGACGCGTGGAGACGGTGGGCCGAAGCGGTGAAGAATCACCTCCTCACCCACCTGGACGACTACCTGGCCGAGGCGGAGGCCCGGCTCGAGGCCAACGGGGCACAGGTGCACTGGGCGCGCGACGCGGACGAGGCCCGCGAGATCGTGCTGGGCCTGGCGTCGCGCCTGTCGGTTCGGAGCGTGGTCAAGGGGAAGAGCATGCTCACCGAGGAGGTGGAGCTGAATCCGGCGCTCGAGCGCGCCGGCATCGAGGTCATTGAGACCGACCTGGGCGAGTACATCCTGCAGCTCCTGGACGAGCCCCCGAGCCACATCGTCGGGCCCGCCATCCACAAGAAGCTCGAGCAGGTGCAAGAGCTCTTCGCCGACCGTCTGGGCACGGATCCCGGCGGCGACCCCGACGAGCTCGCCCGCGCCGCCCGCGGAGTGTTGCGCGACGCCTTCATCAACGCCGACATGGGGATCACGGGCGGCAACTTCCTGGTCGCAGAGACCGGCACGGTCGCGCTGATCGAGAATGAGGGGAACATCCGCCTGACCACCTCGTTGCCGCGTGTTCACGTCGCGCTGGTCGGGATCGAGAAGCTGCTCCCCCGCATGAGCGACCTGGCGGGCTTCCTGCAGCTCACCACCCGGGCCGCGACCGGTCAGCCGATCGGGTGCTTCGTCTCGCTCGTTCAGGGTCCGGCGGCGCATCCCGGCGACGACGGCCCGGAGGAGGTGCACGTCGTCCTCGTCGACAACGGACGCACCGACGTGCTGCTCCACGAGAACGCCTGGGAAGCGCTGCGTTGCGTGCGGTGCGGCGCCTGTCTGAATATCTGCCCCGTCTACCGACAGACCGGTGGACACGCCTATGGCTGGGTCTATTCCGGCCCGATCGGATCGGTGCTGGACCCCGGTCTTCTCGGACTCCACGAGGCCATGCCGCTCCCCTTCGCGTCGTCGCTGTGCGGAGCGTGCTTCGACGCCTGCCCGGTGCGGATTCCGATCCCCGAACTCCTGCTCGCGTGGAGGGAGGAGGCGCAGCAGGAGGGCCTCACCCCCTGGAAGGAACGCACCGCGTTGTCGGCACTGGCCGCCGCCGCCACCCGGCCACCCCTCTATCGCCTCGCCGGGAAGCTTGGTACGCGAGTCGGCGCCACCCGCGCGGCACGAAGCCTTCCGATGCTCCGGGACTGGTCACGGGACCGCGACCCGCCCCGCCCCAGCCCCCGCACCTTCCGCGACCTGTGGCGCAAGGGGATCAAGTGAGCGGCCCGACCGCGCCCAACCGCCGCGAACCACATGGGGACGGTCCCCGCGCCAGAGCCCGCATCCTCGCGCGCGTCACCCGTGCGGCGGCCCTGCGCGACAGGCTCCCCCACCCCGGCCGCCTCGACACCCCCGTCCCTCCCGACCCCGTCGCAACCTTTGTGAATCGTTTCACAAGCCAGGGCGGCGAGGTCGCGACCCCCGATCCGGACCGTGCCCCGCGCGACTGGCTGACCACATTCCTCGGAGAGCTCGGCGCCGGCATCGCAACAATCGCGCTCGGTGCCGACGTCCCCCCCGGGTTGCAGCCACGGCTGCCGGGCGCCGCCCCCGCGCACGCCGATGCGGGCATCTCCATGGCGTGGGGGGCGGTTGCGGAAACGGGAAGCCTGATCCTGCCCTCGACCGGCACGCGCGCGGTACAGCTGTTGCCGCCGCTCCACGTCGTATGGATACCCGCCGACCGCGTCTTCGCCCGACTGGAGGACGCGCTGCTCGAAATGGTGCCGACGCTGCCCGGAAGCGTGGGGCTCCACTCCGGTCCGAGCAAGTCAGCCGACATCGGGCAGACCGTGGTGACCGGGGTGCACGGGCCGGGCCGATGCATTGCTGTGGTACACTAGAACTGGTGTCCTGTCACACGTGATATGTCTTAAGACGGTGCGGCGGGTGCCGAGAAAGCGCCATCAAACCGTGGCGGCGCGTCGGCTGGGTGATCCCGCCACGGCGCAATGCCGCCATCAAGCTCAAGCGCCTCTATCCGACGTGTGAAGTGTGACATGACATAGGCTGCGGATCGCCCCTTGCCAGTCTGGCCCCCTTGGCGCTCTCGGTTCCCGGGCGGTTCCGTCCAGGGACGGTCGGCCTTAGCGAGCCCCCACCACACCGGCCTCTTGCCACGGCACCAGCATTCCGGCACCGCGCTCCTGACGCTCATCACCCCCGTACACCACCACCACATCCGGTGCGTCACCACCCCGGAAGTGCCGCCGCACCCGCTCGGCCCTGTGGAAGAGACTCGAAGACGGCGTAGCAGCGGACTTGGCCTCCACCAGCGTCAACCCCCCGGGGCGCTCGATGACCAGGTCCACCTCGGCACCATTGCGGTCGCGGTAGAACGAGAGCCCGCGCGTCTCGCCCCGGTTGGCCCGGTGCTTCACGATCTCGGACACCATCCACGTCTCGAAGATGGCGCCGCGCAGCGGATGGGAGCGCAGCTGCGCCGGCTCCCGGATCCCCAGCAGCCAGCAGACCACGCCCGTGTCGCAAAAGTACAGCTTCGGCATCTTGACGAGCCGCTTGCGGAGGTTGGAATGGAAAGCCGGAAGGCGAAAGGCGATGAAGCTCGTCTCCAGAATGCTCAGCCACGCCTTGGCGGTGGGCTGGGAGACGCCGCAGTCGCCCGCCAGTGAGGAGTAGTTGAGCAGTTGACCGGTGCGGCCGGCGCAGAGTTCGACGAACCGCTGAAACATCATGAGATCGCCGACGTTGCTGATGGTTCGCACATCGCGCTCGATGTACGTGGCCACGTAGGAACGGAGCCAGCGCGAAGGATCGAGTTGACGGTCGAAGACCCGGGGATAGCCGCCGGCGAACATTGCCTCCTCCAGGCTCGCCGGTGATCGATCGAAGCGCGTGATCTCGTCCCAGGTGAGCGGCAGGAGATTCAGCACCTCGGTGCGGCCGGCCAGCGATTGGCTGACCGATTCCAGGAGTGCCAGGTTCTGCGATCCCGTGAGAATCCATCTGCCCGGCGTGAGATCCTCGTCGATGATTCCCTGCAGGTTGACCCATTACGATGTGCGACGGCCGCTTAACTGTCTGGTTGCAGGCTTCCGGGCGGCTTCAGTCCATCCACCGGCTTCAGTCCGTCCCCCTTGACGCCCCGCCCCCTCCACGGCCACTTGACCCACGGATGGCAGCACTCCATCCGTTCCCTCCATGTCACCGCCGAACGCCCGCGCCCTCCTTCATGCCACAAGCCCATGACCCCCGACACTTCGCCGTCCCCTTCGGCGCCCTGAGTCTTAAACCAATCTCAGAGCCCACGCGCCGAAGAGGACTAGGGTATGAGCGGGTAGTGAGGCAAAATA
>VXOC01000022.1 GCA_009840215.1 Gemmatimonadota bacterium
CCCCCACCGCGATCGCCACCAACCCGAGCGCCACCAACCCCAGATACACCTTCCCCGCCCACCTCAGCCAGTCCTCGTACCGCACCCCCGCCGACGCCAGCACCGCCATCAGCGCCCCATTCGTCGGCGTGAGGAGGTCGCACAACCCCGCCCCGTACTGGTAGGCCAGAACCGTCACCTGGCGCGACAACCCCAGCAGGTCCGAGAGCGGGACCAGCAGCGGCATCGTGAGCACCGCCTGGCCGCTCACACTCGGCACCGGCACATGCACCGCCGTATGCGCACCCACCATCCCGAACGCCGACGCCAGCACCGGCAGTCCCTCGAGCGGCGTGAACATCGCGTGCACGATCGTGTCCACGATCCGCCCGTCCTGCAACACGACGTAGATCGCCCGCGCGAACCCGATCAGCAGCCCCGCGTACGCCATCTCCCGAAATCCCCGCACATAGGCCCGAGCCGTCCCGCTTACCCCCATCCCCGCCAGCAACCCGACGATCACACCCATGATGAAGAACGCCGCCGACAGCTCGTTGAACCCCCACCCCCACCCCATCATCCCCACCACGACCACTGCAAAGGTCGCGGCCACCAGCGCGAAAATCCCCCAGTCCGACGCTCGCATCCCCTCGGCCTCCTCCTCGCCCACCTCCTCGCCCACCTCCTCGGCGGGACCCCGCGTCCGCCGCGCATATCGCATCGTCATCCCGATCCAGAAGGCCAGCGCGAGCACCAGGAACACACTGCGGAACACCGCCCCCGACCCCAGCGGCAACTCGGCCAGCTTCTGCGCGATCGCCACCTGAAACGGATTGATGGGACTGAACGCGGATCCCACGAACGCCGCCCCTGCACTCATCGCCACCGCCACCATCGGGGTGAACCCGAGCCTCCGGGCCAGGATCAGCAGCACGGGGATCAGCGGGATGATCTCTTCCTGCATGTTCTCGATCACGCCGCCGGTCGCGAAGAGGAGGGACACGAGCGGGATGACGAGCAGGTCCCGTCCGCCCATTGCGCGGATCAGCGAGGTGACGCCACGCCGGAGCGCCCCGGTCCGGTCCACCACCGTGAACGCGCCCCCGATCAGAAAAACCAGGAAGATGACCTCGGCCGCGTCCGCCATCCCGCGTGGGAGCGCGACCACCGCCTCGAACGGCCCAACCGGGTTCGGCTCGACCTCGTGGTAGGTGCCCGCCACCACCACGCTGCGCCCCGTCACCTCGTCGTCGCGCCGATCGTATTCGCCCGCCGGCAGAACATGGCTCGCCGCCGCCGCCAGGATCACGCACCCCGTCAACAGGACCAGCGGGTGCGGGACCTTCAGCTTCACGACCCGTTGTCGCCGCGGCTCACGACCTGCCGGCCCGGCCCCTCGCCGCCTTCAGCCCATAGCGGCATTCCCCCTCGGACCGCCGGCCCCTCACGAAATCCCCACCCGCCCCCGCACGTCCTCCAGCATCTTCACCGAGTCGTAGCCCACCCCGTCCTTGAAGACGACCGTCACGTTCCGGATCACCGCCGGATCCGCCGTCAGGTCCCCGCTCATCACGACCAGGTCCGCGATCTTGCCGGCTTCGACCGTCCCCAGATCGTCGAACAGGTCCAGGACCCTGGCGCCGTTCGCGCTGATCACCTGCACGACCTCATGCGGCTCCAGCCCCGCCTCGGAGAGAAGCTCGTAGTTGCGCTGATCCCCGTATCCGGGCAGTGCACCCCCGTTGCCGGTGGGATCCACGCCGGCCGCCAACACGCCACCCGCCCGGTAGAACGCCTTCTCGTACGCCATCGCGGTCAGGAAGTCCTCCTCGGGCCGCCCGATCTCGTCGATCTGGGCCTTGGCGGCCAGGTAGTCCTCGCGCACGGCCGGGGCCATGGCGTCCAGCGAGCGCGCGTCCCGCGTGGGCCGCCCCTGGATGAAGAGCTCGTAGACGGCCAGCGTCGAGGTCATGGCCACGTCCGCGTCGATCATCGCCTTGAAGGTCGCCTGCGCCTCGGGTCCGTTCGGGTCGATGCCGACCGCGTCGCTCCACATCGTCTGCGGGCACTCGTCCTTGTCGCGGCCGGGCGAGTAGTCGCTGTTGGTGGCGAGCCCGTGCTCGATGTTGTCGATCCCGAGTCCCACCGCCTCGGTGAAGCTGATCGAGCACAGGTGCCCCGTCACCTTGATCCCCTGCCTGTGGGCCTCGTCGATCACCGCGGTGAGTTCCTCGGTGCGGATGTTCGTGTACGCCTTCAGCCAGGTGGCGCCCTCGGCGGCCCAGTAGCGCACGAAGCGGCGCGCCTGCTCGGGCGACTCGATCATCGTCATCTGCGAGATCCCGCCCCCTGCCGTGATGTACGGCGCGGTGATGTGGATGCGCGGTCCCGGCGCCCGCCCCGCATCGATCTCGTCGCGCAGGTTGATCTCCGCGTACGGCTGCCGGCTCCCCGTCGTGCGCACGGTGGTGACCCCGCTCCCCAGGTAGAGCCGCGGCGCGCTGAAGGTCAGCTGCGCGGAACGCCCCCCAGCGGCCGTGTAGAAGAGGTGGTTGTGCAGCCCCACCATCCCCGGAATGACCGTGTGGCCGGACAGGTCCATGACCTCGGCGCCGGCCGGGATGTCAACTGTGCCGTCGGGTCCCACCGCAGCGATGCGGTTGCCGCTGATCACGACCGTCTGGCCGCGCCGCCCGGGTTCGCCGGTGCCGTCGATCAGGGTGACGCCGGTCAGCGCGATGTTCTCGGCGGTGACACTCGCGTAACCCTCGGCGGCGGAGTCCTCCACGGGCCGCTGGGCCGACAGGGCCGTGGCGAAGGCGGCGACGAGCAAACAGGCGCCTCCGGTGCAGGTAATGGTGGTCTTCAGCTTCATTCCGCTCTCCTCTTCGCGGTGGAGTTGTGCCGTACTGCGGGGATTCTGGTTCGGCAGGCGGATTTGCGCCAGAGGATCGAGGGCGCGACGGGAGGTGATCCGCGCCGGGAGTTCGTGTGTGGGTTGGAAGAGTCGGCAGGTCTCGGGCGGGGTGCAGCCCACCCGCGGACGGCCTTGACGCGTGAGGATTGCACCATTATTCTGCACATGCACCACTATCCTGCACAGGAGGAATCATGGCACGCATCCACTTCATCGTGAAGGAGACCGCGAAGATGCGCTACCAGGACCAGGCGCGCCGGGAGGGGAAGTCGCTCGGCGAGTGGATGCGGGAGGCGGCGGACGACAAGCTGGCCTCCGCGCGGCCCAGGAGGTTCACGGTCGAGGAGCTGCGTGAATTCGCCGCAAAGTGCGACGCGATGCATCCTCCGGGTGAACGGGAACCGGACTGGGAGGAGATCAAGAAGATCCTCGTGGAAACCCGGTATCCGAATCTGGAACGCCTGGATAGTCTTTACCCGCCATTTGATCCACAAGAGCAATGATCTTCGTCGACGCGAACGTCTTCATGTACTTCGTCGGCCACGATCACCCTCTCCGGGACGAAGCACGGGCGTTCTTCCACCGGTCCAGAGAGCGTGACGCCACCCTTGTGACCTCGGCGGAGGTCCTGCAGGAGATTCTGCACCGCTACCTGCGTCAGGGACGGCACAGGGTGGCTGGCGCGGCGTTCGAACTCGTGGAGGCAACCGCGTCCGACATCTGGCCGGTCGAGCAGGACGATGTGTCTCTTGCCCGCAGCCTGGCGCACCGCTATCCCGGACTCGAAGCCCGCGACCTCGTCCACCTCGCCTGCTGCATTCGGCGGAAGCCTCGAGACCTCTTCACCTTCGACCGGAGTCTGGCGGCGGCGTGGGAGACCCAACGGCGTTGATGCGCGCGGGCTGCTAGCACTTACTGCTAGCACTGCCGCTTGACCCGTCGTCCGCTACCCGCTCCCCGCCTCCCCCACCTCGAACAGCATCCGCATCCCCGACTCCAGGTGCTCGGAGATGTGGCAGTGCGCCATCCAGCTGCCCGGGTTGGTGATTTCGAGCAATATGTCGGTCGTGGTCCCCGTCGGCAGCAGCACCGTGTCCTTCCAGGCGAGGTTCTCGTTCGGCACACCGTTGCGTGCGAGCACCAGGAAGCGCTGGCCGTGGATGTGGAAGGGGTGCTGCATGGCGTGAAAGGACCGCCGCTCGTTGTGCAGGCGGATCTTCACCACGTCGCCCACCTCGAAGTCCCAGGCGATGTCCATGTTTTCGCGGCCGGTCGCGGGTTCGCGGATGATCCACCGAACTTCCTGTGACGTGGAGTTCCAGTTCATCATCGGCATCGTTCCGCTCCACTCGACGGGGTGGAAGTAGGCCGAGTCGAAGCGCATGAGGCGGTCGACGATGAAGGGGATCCCGGTCGCTTCGAGGGTGAAGGTGAGTTCGTGGTCGACGGGATCGTCGAAGTGGTCGCGGTAGAGGGCGATCTCGCGGGCGGCGTGGACGTTGGTGCGGAGTGTGTCGAAGGCGGGGGCGGCTTCGGATGTCCCTCCCGTCGCCGGGGCCACATGCACCGTCCCAAGCGTGTCCGTCTCGGGGAAGAAGGCGCCGCCCAGGTGGTCGATCCCCTGCACGCGGTTCACGAGCGCCAGGTCGCCCGGCTCGTCGAAGCGCACGTGCACGATGTAGCGCTCCGCGGGACTGAGCACGATGCTCTCGATCCAATCCTCGCGCTCGAAGGCCCCGATGTCGGTGCCGACGACCTTCATGCGCGCGCTGCCCGTCCCGCGGCTCCCGGCGCCTCCGCTCGAACCGCCGTCCCCACCCCCGGCGTCGCTCGCTCCCACGAACGACAGGTTGAAGGTCCGCGTGTTCGACACGTTGGTCAGGTACAGCCGCACCACCTCGCCCGCCGTGACATCGAGTTCGTAGTCCGGCTCGCCGTTGACCAGCATGAGGTCGCCGAAGCGCCCCATGAAGGCGTGCGTCGAGCGCTCCTCGCCGAAGGGCATGGGATCGCCGCCGGCCATGAGGAAGTCGTCGACCATGAGGAACTCCTCGCGGTCGGCCGGGCCGTAGTAGTCGGGGTGAAGCGACTCGACGAGCATGTTGCCGTACAGGCCGAGGTCCTTGAGGACGTCCTCGCGGTGGTGCGGGTGGTACCAGTACAGGCCCGGGTCCTTGAAGTGCACCTCGTAGCGGAAGGTCTCGCCGGGCTCGACGGGGTCCTGGGTGATGCCGGGGACACCGTCCGAGGCGTTGTCGAGGCGCAGCCCGTGCCAGTGGATGGTGGTGGGCCACGCGATCGAGTTGGTGAAGTGGATCGTGACGGTGGCCGCTTCGGGGACGTGAAGGAGCGGTCCCGGGTACTGCCCGTTGAAGCCGTACATGACGTGGTCACGGCCGCGGATGCGCCGCCGCACCAGCCCCGCCTCCAGGGTGATCTCGTCGCCGTCGCCGAGCTGGAGCACGTCGCGGGGGCGGGCGAGGGGGAGGGCTTCCGGGTCGATCCCGATGCCGGGCAGGAAGGGGGTGGCGGTCGGGGGATCGAGGGCCATGAGCGCGGGGAACATGGTGAGTCCGGGCATCATGGGGG
>VXOC01000362.1 GCA_009840215.1 Gemmatimonadota bacterium
CCCCGAAGACCACCTCCCGCCCCACGACTACCCGCTCCCCGCGCTGGAACTCCTGCGCGCCCCCGAGCGCGGCAGCCGCCTGGGCATGGAGCGCGAACTGGACCGGCTCGGCGACGTCCTCATCGACACCCTCATGACCTTCAAGATCAGCGGCGAGATTTCGGGGCGCACCACCGGCCCCGCGGTCACGCGCTACGAGGTCGTTCCCGCGGCGGGCGTGAAAGTCAACCGCATTGCGAACCTGGACGCGGACCTGGCGCTGGCCATGAAGGCGAAGAGCGTGCGCATCGTCGCCCCGATCCCCGGCAAGGGCGCGGTGGGCGTCGAGATCCCGAACCCGCGCCCCGAGATCGTGCGGCTGCGCGAGATCCTCGAGGCGCCGCTCTTCGCCCGCTCGCGCGGCCTGCTCCCGCTCGCGCTCGGCAAGGACCTGACCGGCAGGCCCTTCGTCGCCGACCTGACGAAGATGCCCCACGCGCTGATCGCCGGGGCGACCGGTTCCGGCAAGTCGGTGTGTCTGAACACCGTCATCACCAGCCTGGTGTACCGGCACGCGCCCGACCGCCTGCGCCTGCTGCTCATCGACCCCAAGATGGTGGAGCTCTCTGCCTACGCCGACCTTCCCCACCTGCGCCACCCCGTGGTCACCGATCCCAGGGACGCCGCGGTTGCCCTCAGGTGGGCGGTGATGGAGATGGAGCGCCGCTACGGCCTCCTGAGCGCGAACGGGGTGCGATCGGTGCAGGAGTTCAACGAGCGCCTGGAGCAGGGGAAGGAGATGAAGCTGGCCACGCCGGACGGACCCGAGGAGGACGAGGACCGCTGGCGGTACAAGGAGGGCCCGCTTCCCTGGATCGTGGTGGTCGTGGACGAGCTGGCCGATCTGATGATGACGGTGCAGGCCGAGGTCGAAAAACCCCTCACGCAGCTGGCGCAGAAGGCGCGCGCAATCGGCATTCATCTCCTGGTGGCGACGCAGCGGCCCAGTGTTAATGTGATTACTGGACTGATCAAGGCCAACTTCCCTTGCCGCATAGCTTTTCGCGTCGCATCCAAGACCGATTCACGTACCATTCTCGACCAGAACGGGGCCGACTCGCTCCTCGGTTCGGGGGACATGCTCTTCCTCCCGCCGGGGCAGAGCGAGCCGGTGCGCATGCAGGGCGCCTTCATCTCGACCGACGAGACGGAGGAGCTGATGGGGTGGTACCGCGAGCAGGCGGACACCCTGGAGGCGCTCAAGGCACGGGTGAAGAGTGACGAGGGGGACATCCTGGAGGTTGTGAAGGCGCTGGAGGAGGAAGACGGAGACGGCCGCGACGGCGTCATCCGCGGCGACTGGGACCCGCTCTTCCGCCAGGCCGCCGAGGCGTGCATTCACCAGAAGGCCGGGTCGACATCGCTCCTGCAGCGGCGGCTGCGCATCGGGTACGGGCGCGCCGCCCGGATCGTCGACCAGCTGCACGACGCGGGGGTCCTCGGTCCGCCCGACGGCTCCAAGCCCAGGGAGGTGCTGGTCATGATGGCGGAACTGGACGAGATATGTCCGGTCTGACCAACCGGAGAGACGCGCTGCCAAGGCGCGGCGATAGGACCGCTGGGAGGGCTTCGGAGCCAATGAATGTATACTGTAGATTACAAAATGTAATGTTTACATTACAGTGCCAGCGGCGATGCTGCCCGCGGTCCGCCGGAACGATCGCCCTCTTCGCGATCATGGGACTCCTGACGCCTGCGCCCACGGTGGCCCAGGAGCCCGATCCGGCCCTGCGTGCCCTGGAGGGTGCCGCGGAGCGCTACCGCGAGGTCAGCGCCATGTGCGCGGACTTCGAGCAGGTGATCGAGGTGCGGCTCGTGCGACGGACGGTCGAGAGCGAGGGACGGGTCTGCCAGCAGCGTCCCAATCTCTTCTCCATGCGCTTCACCGATCCGGAGGGCGACATGGTGATTTCGGACGGGGACCACTTCTGGGTCTACTACCCCAGCATCGACGAAGAACAGGTGACGCGCCGGCCGGCGGCGGAGACCCCGGGGCGTCACGATTTCTTCCGCGAGTTCCTGGAGGATCCGGCGAGCAAGTACACCGCCGGGGACGGGGGCACCGAGCAGGTGAACGGCCGGGATTGCCGCATCGTGTCCCTTACGCCGCAGGCCGGGGCGTCCTACCTGGGCGCGCGCCTCTGGCTGGATGCGCGGAACCACGTCATCCGGCGCCTGGAGCTGCACGAGCAGAGCGGCAACGTACGGACGGTGACGCTGAGCAACGTGGATCTCACGTCGGTGCCGGATCCGGGTCTCTTCACCTTCGAGGTGCCGGAGGGGGCGCGGGTCAGGGGGCCGCCGCTGCCGGGGGCCGTGGAACCGTCAGCCTCGCCGATCCCTCCCGTCGCCCGATGAGACTCCGCACACGCGAGCTGCCGGTCTTCCCGGTAGCGGCGGGACCCGTCAGGCCGGGTGTCGATCCCGGTGTGCGCGCAGTCGATCCCCGCGCCTTCGACATCGGCCCCGAGGACGGGCCGCGCCTGGGTCTCGTCACCCTGGGGTGCGACAAGAACACGGTCGACTCCGAGCACATGATGGCCGCCCTCGTCGCTGCCGGCGCCCGGGTCACCAGCGACGTGGAGAACGCGGACGTGGTGGTGGTGAACACCTGCGGCTTCATCGACGACGCGAAGGAGCAGTCCATCGACACGATCCTGAACGCCTGCGCGCTCAAGGAGCGGGGGCGGGTGAAGGCGGTGGCCGCGGTGGGATGCATGGTGCAGCGCTACCGCGACGAAATGGAGAAGGAGATTCCCGAGGTGGACCTCTTCCTCGGGATCGCCGAGATGTCACGCCTGGTGCCGGAGCTGCGGGCCCGCGGGCACATCCGGCACGGGATCGTGCACAATATGGAGCGGCCCCTGCGGATCCTCGCCACGGACACGCCCCACGTCTCATTCCTCAAGATCAGCGAGGGATGCGACCACCGCTGCGCCTTCTGCGCCATCCCGCACATGCGCGGCCTCCACCGCTCGGCAGACCTGGACAGCCTCGTGGCCGAGGCCCGCGGGCTGGGGGAGCAGGGGGTGCGCGAACTCAACATCGTCTCGCAGGACACCACCTGGTACGGCCGCGACCTCTGGCGGCACGACCGTTCCGCCCCGCTGCTGCAGGACCTCCTGGAGGCGCTGCTCGACGGGACCGGGGTCGAATGGTACCGGCTGCTCTACATGTACCCGTCGGGAATCACGCGTGCGCTGGTCTCGCTGCTGGCGCGGGAGCCCCGCCTGCTGCCGTACCTGGACATGCCTCTGCAGCACGGGAGCGACCGCGTGCTCGCCCGCATGCGGCGCCCCGAACGCCGGAAGACGGTGCGCGAACGGGTGCGCTGGCTGCGCGACGAGATCGAGGACCTGACGCTGCGCACCACCGTCATCGTGGGCTTCCCGGGCGAGACCGACGAGGACGTGCGCATCATGCTGGACTTCCTCGAGGAGATCCGCTTCGACCGTCTGGGCGCCTTCGCGTACTCGACCGAAGAGGGCACCGCCGCGGCCTCCATGCCCGACCAGGTGCCGGACGAAGTGAAGGCGGAGCGCCTGGAGATGGTGATGGAACGCCAGCGCGACATTTCGTGGGAATCGAACCAGGGGTGGCTGGGGCGCCGCGCCGAGGTCCTGGTGGACTCGCTGGCTCCCGGCGAAAACGGGCACGATGCGGTGGGCCGTACGGGCGGCCAGGCCCCCGAGGTCGACGGACGGACCTTCCTGACCGGTGCCGCCTCGGCCCGGCCCGGCGATATCGTAGAGGTGGAGATTGTGGACGCCGGCGACTACGACCTGACAGGGAGACCGACCGAGTGAAGCAGAGAGACCGGAGCAAGGTGCGGATCGGGGTGATCGGCACGGGGGCGATCTGCCAGCTCATGCACCTCCCGATCCTCTCCGAGCGGCGCGACGTGGAGGTGGCCGCGGTCGCCGACCTGGACGACCTGAAGGCGCAGAGCGTCGCTCGCCGCTTCGGTGTGGGCCGCGTGCTGGACGACGAAGCCCTGGTGGCCGACGACGGAATCCAGGGGGTCGTGATCAGCGCCCCCAGCTTCGTGCACGAGAGTCTGGCCAGGGCGTGTCTGGAGGCGGGGAAGCACGTACTGGTGGAGCGTCCCCTGGCGCTGTCGGCGGGCGGTGTGCGGTGGATCATGAAGGCGGCCCGGGAGGCCGGCCGGGGCGTGATCCTCGGGATGGCGCACCGGTATCAGCCGAATGTGCGCGCCCTCCAGTCCGCGATCGCCGACGGGGGGCTGGGGAAGCTCAGTTCGGCTCAGGTGACCTGGCTCAACCGGGCCGTGCGCCGTCCCCGCGGCGGATGGCGGCGGCGGGCGCTGGAATCGGGGGGCGGCGCGCTGATGGACCTGGGCGTGCCGGCGCTCGATCTGGCGCTCTGGACGATGGGATACCCGGAGGTTGCGCGCGTCTCGGCGGTGACTCCGGGGGACGGCTTCGACGTCGAGGAGGAGGCCCACCTGTACGCGGTCACGCGGGACGGTGTGGCGGTCTCGGTCGCGGCCAGCTGGCGCCTGCACGGCCCCGACGACCGCCACCAGCTCGAAGTGCTCGGGTCGGAGGGCTCGGCGGTGCTGCTGCCGCTGTCGATCCACCGTGAAGAGGCGGGGCGCACCGTCGACGTGACCCCCCGCTACCCCTCCCCGCGCGGCGGCGAGACCCTCTTCACCAACGGGTACCGGCGCCTTCTGGACTACTTCGTCGCGGTCGTTGCGGGACGGACAGAGGCGCATCCTCCGGCAGAGCAGGCCGCGCTGATGGATCTCGTCGAAGCCGCCTACGAATCGGCGCGGAAGGGTCGCGAGATCGAACTGTCGCCCTGATGGCGACGGGTTGGGCGCGCGGGGGTGGGGCGCTCCCGGCGACCCGTGGACAACCCCCCGGCCGCACGCGGACGGCGAAGCATGGACTGCTTGCAGCCGCCTCGGGTATCGCCATCGGCGGCACCTTCTCGCCGTTCGGGGGACCGGTGCTCCCCTTCGTGGCCTTCGCGCCGCTGGCGGCGGCCCTGCGGCTTGGCGGCTCCGGCCCGGCGCCCGCCAACCCCGCCGCCCCGTTCATGCACGGATTCGTAGCGGCCGCCACCGCCCACGCGATCGGGCTCTACTGGATGGTTCCGGCCCTGTCGTGGCGAACCCGGCTGGCGGTGCCGGTCTATCTGCTCGTGGTGGCGATGCTCGGGGTGCTGGGGGGTGCGGCCTGCAACGGTGCCGCCGCGCTCCGGCGCGCGAGGCGGTGGCCGCTTCCGGTGGCCCTCGCGGCGTGCTGGACGGGGTTCGAGTGGGCGGCCGCGCATGTGCCGGGCGTGTCGTACGCGTGGTTGAACGCGGGGGGATCGCTGGGGTGGTATCCGGTGGCGGGGGCGGGGGCGGAGCTGCTGGGCGCCCGCATCCTGACGTTCTGGACGGTGGCCGCG
>VXOC01000342.1 GCA_009840215.1 Gemmatimonadota bacterium
CCCCCCCCCCCCCCACCTTAAATCCCCCCCCCCCCCCCCCACCCCCCCTGCCGCTACGTCGCGTGGGCTCGGCGATGCGAAAAAGACACAGGAGGGTGGGGGGTCGTATCCGGTGAGTATCAGGACGCGGGCGTTGCGGGCGATCTATGACAATTTGCCGGAGGAGGTGTTGGGGACGAGGGTGGCGGAGGGGAGTGGTGGGGAGGAATCTGACGGGAAGGCTGATCCGCACGAAGTGGTCGCGCTGGCTGTGGATCGGGCGGTTCGTAGGGCCAGGATGGCGGACTGGCGCGATCATCCCATCAAGGAGAAGCGGATCGGCGCCGCGATCCAGACCGCGCTGGGGCCGCACAGGGCGCTGACGTTCACGATACTCGAGATTGTGAAGAACCAACGTGAGTACTGAACGCGCCCGCATCGAGATCCGGGGCATTGAGGTCGAGATCGTCCGCAAGGACATCAAGCACCTACACCTTGGGGTCCATCCTCCGGAGGGACGGGTGCGGGTCGCCGCGCCGTTGCGGCTGGATGACGACGCGGTGCGGCTGGCGGTGGTCTCTCGCCTGGCTTGGATACGTCGGAAGAGGGCCGAGTTCGAGGGCCAGGACCGCCAGTCGCGGCGGGAATTCGTGACGGGTGAGAGCCACTACTTCGAGGGGCGGCGTCATCGGCTGGATGTGGTGGAGTCGACTGGCCCGACCGGCATTCGTCTCCGCGACAATGCTTGGATGGAGATGCGAGTGCGGCCGTCGGCCGATCGCGACGGTCGCGAGGCCATGCTGTATCGCTGGTACCGGGCCCGGCTGAGCGAGCGTATCCCTGAGTTGGTCGCCAAGTGGGAGCCGAGAATCGGCGTGACGGTGGCCGAGTGGCGAATCCGCCGCATGAAGACACGGTGGGGATCGTGCAATCCGGACGCTGGGCGGATCTGGCTGAATTCGGGACTGGCCAAGAAGCCGGTGTCGTGCCTAGAATACGTGGTGGTTCATGAGATGGTCCACTTGCTCGAGCGGGGCCACGGCGACCGGTTTCGGGGGATTCTTGATCGGGTGATGCCGGGTTGGGGGGTGCGACTGGAGGAGTTGAATCGGGCGTATTTGCCGGATGAGGGGTGGGAGCGTGTCGAGGCGCCCACTGGAGACCCACCACCCTCCGGGACGAGGTGGGCCACTACGAGAGGTCCACCAGGAGATCAAGCTGGCCAGCGGTGACTACATCGGCCTCACCGTGTTCGAGCGCGCCATCCGGCACCTCCTAGGCAACTACATCCGAGCCGAAGGCAGCGAGGTCACTTCCAAGTTCGACGCGATGACGCTCTTGGACCTGCGCCCACCTGCCAATCCCAAGCGGAGCAAGCATCCGGCCAGCCCTCTCTCTCACGTCGGGCATTTGGAGACCGTCTCCAGAATCCATAGACCCGCCAGCAAGGGCTTCCGGAAGGATGGCGCCAAGAACCAGCTCCCAGATTCCCCCTCGGCTCCTCAGTTGTCGAATCGCAGCCACCGCTCCGGCGTGATTGTATCAAACGCCGGTCTGAATGCCGACGCATCGGATGGCCTCAGTACTTTCCAATCCCTCAGCATTGCTAGGTGACCCAATGACTCCGGAAGGTGGGACAAATCGGGCGAAGCGTCGTCTATCCTCAATTCCTCACAGCGCAAGTCTAGTATCCGGTATTCATTGACACTCACGTTGATCTCCTCAATGTGGCTAGCAACCGCCCCGTTACAAAGAAAGACTATCATACATCGATGGAGATCGATTAGTCGGCAGGTGGGAAACGGTCGTTCAATAAACGGTTCCGAACCATAGCTTGTTTGAATATATGGTCTTTCTATATCCAGAATGCCGTGTGAACTCCCCGCGGCAAACCAGTCGCCAGGCTCGTCGCTATCCATGTCGCGCTCAAACGCCTTTTGCCGTTCATGTTGTGGAGTCCCGGGCAGTATGTACGCAAACCCGAAGCCTACCTGTCCGTTTCTCCGGAAGTGCTTTCGTCTATTTCGGATTTCGTCAATTGACTCTACAATCGCTTCGCTACCAGAACCGAATCTGAGGCTACAGAGGCCGTCCGAATGAGGGTTCAGCGCAAGCTCCACTTGAAAAAGAAAATCCCCCCCGGAAACATCGCCCAACGAAGAGGAGAGCTTTACCGTTACCCAAATCTGATCAACGAGGAATTGGGCCTCGGCAAGAAAATGGAGTCTATGAGCGACCGTTTCTATGCTTCCGAGGGTAGTCGACATCATACTCTGAATCTGGCTGCCCCATCTGTCAAAGAAATCTTTCTGTTCAGCGTCCGATAACGGGATGCCGAGATGCCGTTGCCGTATCGCATAGCCTGTGTTGCAATCGAGCATTAGGCGAATCCGCTCTCGGTCAAAAACCTTACATAGCGTGACATTGGCAGCGTAAGCCGACTCTTTGAGCCGGTTGACAATGCTCGGGGTCAACCCGACGTTCGTGAAGAAAACAAAGACCTCGGGCATGCGTCCCTGGTCATCGGCCGGAATGGTAGAGAGTTTTTCCAAGTCCCGATCAAACTTAGATTCCACTCTGCGGCGATGCTCCGCTGTATCTGTCGCATCATTGACGAAGCCAACCGCGCCGACAACCCTCTGGCCGTCCTTGTATACCGCTTCAAGATCGCGGCCCCCGTCTGGGCCCCCCTTGGGTAACCGTGGACGGACGTCAGAGAAGTCTCGTTGGGTCTGGAGCAATTCCACACACATCCGCTCTCTCACTACCTGGTTGGTGTTCAGCCTATCCTTCAGTTGTCGGTCTGTTTCGGACATTCCTGTTGTATCCTTCTTCTGTCGAGGCAGTAGATCCGGGGTTACTCTTGTTTCATTGCTATGGTGTGACTTCTCCCCTCGTATCTCATGCGTGCAGGTGGAGACGGACGGGTGGGACACTCGACTGTCATCGTCACTCACCCCCATACGGCCCCAACAGCCGCTCCCCATCGAAGTGAACCAGGTGCCCCGGCGACTCCGCGATCCATACTTCAGTCTCCCACGCGATGTCCCCGAAAAACCTCAGAAAGGTCCTCCGATCCGGGAACGCCGTCACGAAAACCAGCCCCGGCTCGGCGCTGGCCAAGAGCGCCTTCAGTTCCCCCATCCGCTTCGCGTCGACCGGCCCGTGGCTGGTCACGGCCTCGATCAGAAACAGCCACCCGCGCTCCCGGTCGTAGATGACCACATCCGGCATCTTGCCGTGTTCATCGACGGCGATCCCGAGCTCGGCCGCGAGATTCCGGTCGAAAAACGCCCACTTGGAGCCCGCGTCGCCCACGTACACCGGCTCGCCACCTGGGATGAACCGGGGGCAGAACTCGTTGATGACCTGACCGACCAGTTCGTTCTGTCCCCCCGGCGTGAGCCCGATCTCGACGCCGTCCCTCAGTACGAGCGGGATCTTCCTCATCTCCCTGAACTGCGCGTACTTGACCCTCAGCTCCGGCCGCCGCTCGAGATACCGGGCGAGCATGGTCTCCCATTGGCCGGTTCCGAACGTCTTGAGAAGCGCACGTGCTTCAGGCTCGATCTGGTAGCAGTACCTGGGACTGTTGACCGGACGATCGGGCTGGTCGGGATTGGGGACCACCAGGCCCGCGTCGACGAACTGGTGGAGCGTGAAGCGGCGGAACGTCTCTCTGGTGTTCGGGGCGTACGTGCGTCCATAGTTGGTTTCGACCCACTCCATGATCGGCGTCACACCGATCAGCGGGGCGGTCGCCGCTTCCCACGGGGCGGTCGGCGACAGATCCAGGACTGCCAGAAGCGTCAGAGCGGATCGCTCGTTCTGTTGCTCTCTGGGCAGTCCGAGTGCGCGAAGCACCGAGAGGGCCTCGTCGATCCGATCCTGCGCATGATTGGGTTCAAGCATGTCTTTCAGCTCCGGACAATATCTGCGAAGGGCCTCGTCGGCCGATTCGCCGCTGAGGGGCGTGTCAATGGAGGATCCCAGCTGCGAGAGGCTCGCCTCGCTCGGGTACCTGAGTCTCCGAAGGTCGGTGGCGTTGACCTGGGTGTGTCCGGAAAACTGCCTGAAGTATCTGTCGACACACAGGGAGTTCAGGTACGTCGCGAGGCCGAGAGCCCGGTCCCGGTCCAACGGCCCGCCGGCACGATGGAAATAGTTCAGGTGATTCTCGATCGCGTACCGGCCGGCTCCGGCAAACGACGGGTCGATGACGGACGCGACGACGCGGCGCACCTCCTCCTTCGATGAGAACCGTCTTGTCACCACATACCATCCGGAAGGGACGAGCGCGCGCTCGGTCTCATCCACATCCGACAGGGCCTGCGGCTTCCTGCCGGCGATCGGCCAGCGCACCACCAGATCACGAAAATTCGCGGGATGCAGGAACGGAACGACCGGCTGCGAGTCGCCCGGCTGAGCGAACCACTTCCGCAGGCGGAAACTCACGACCGGACCGGTCGACACGGACAGGCCCAGGTCGTCCAGAGCACAGGGCAGGCTCTCCATGGCCCGGGACAGGCGCATATTCCAGGCATCGGGGGGAAGGTGTATGAAGAGATCCGGGTCCCCCGGCCGGACGATCTCACACGGATCGGCGCGCCGGCTCCAAATGGGATCGGTTTCGCTGCCCGCACTGAACGACAGCGACACACGGGACACCCGGGCGGGTCGCTTCCGCAGCGACAGAACCACGTTCTCCTGGAGCACCGAGTCCTGTCCGAAGGCGCGATCCCGGTTCGCGAAGAGGTGGACGCGGTCTATCGTGGCGGAATCCAGCAGGTAACGGCGAAACCGCTTGAAATAGGTGCCGTTGCAGAAGCTCCGCGGAACGATCGCGACGACGACACCGCCCGGCCGGACCGCGCCGACCGCGAGTCCGAGGAATGCCGCGTAGAGATTCGGGGCCGCGATCCCCAGCCGGTCGAGCCGTCTTCGCAGGTCGGACCCGGCATTCAGCTTCTTGTAAGGCGGGTTCAGTATGGCAGCGTCGAATCTTCGGGCCTCCGAAAACAGGTCGCCGAGCTCGGCCCGCGTACCCCATTCAACGAAATCCTCCTGCCTCAGCTCGATGTCGCAGGGTACCCGGCATCTCTCGCTCGCCCGGCGGACGGCCCGCGCGCTCCGCTCCAGGAACGGCCGGAGTGCGGGATCGAGTTCGAACGCGGTGATCGAGAACGAACGGACGCCGCCCCCCTGAGCCAGGACGCGGGCCGCAAGCGCCGCGAACAGCGTGCCGGCACCCGCTCCCGGGTCCAACATTCTCACGGATCGGCCATTCGTTTCGCACATCGCGGCCATCAGCCGCGCCACCCACATCGGCGTGAAATACTGGCCCAGGGCGATCTGGCGCTCGGTGACGAGAGAGGACCTGGCGGCCCTTCGGATCACGGCTGCCTCGGCGAGGAGGCGGTCGGCGATTTGGGCGGGGGCTTGGGGGG
>VXOC01000003.1 GCA_009840215.1 Gemmatimonadota bacterium
CCCCCCCCCCCCCCCCCCCCCCCCCCCCCCCCCCCCCCCCCCCCCCCCCCCCAGTTCGCACCCTGCGAGACCCCGGACGACGCCGCGATCGTGCAGGTGGCCCGTGGCGTGGCCCGCGATCTGGGGGTGGGTGGTGAGGAGGTCGTGGGGGTGCCGTACGGTTCGGACCTGCGGCACCTGGTCAACGCCGGGGGGACTCCGGGGATTCTCTTCGGGCCGGGGGACGTGTCAGAGGCGCACCGCGAGAACGAGTCGATCGGAGTGGATGAGCTGGTGGACGGGGCGCGCGCGGTGGCGCTCTGCGTGCTGAGGTTCCTGGCAGATGATGAAGATCGGTTGGCTCTGTCGCCGGGAATCTAGCCAGAAAAGCTGGCCAGAATAGCACCTCAGCTCTCCGCGGCGGGTCGTGGAGGTACCGGAAGCCGGAATCCAGCCAGAAAAGCTGGCCAGACGGCGGTCCCGCTCAGTTTCCCCTGACGGCCGTGAAGCTGCCGGTTCCGTCACCCATCGCCCAGGTGCCCTCCAGTCCGGTTTCGGTGACGGTGAGCGCGATGGTGAGCGGTCCCTCGGGCCCGTCGGCGAGGATGGTCACGGTCTGGTCGACGACCTCCACGGCGGCGATGGGCGCGGGTGGCATGGGGACCGTCTCGGCCCGCAGGATCCCGGTGTAGCCGTCCTCGTCCGCTTCGATGGTCATCGTCCCCGTGATGGTCTGGCCCTCCGCCATGGCGGTGAACTCGTAGGTGCCCACCGGGTCGTAGGGCGGCGGTCCCGATGGGCCCGAGGCGCAGGCGGCGAGCAGGGCGGTGGCTGTCAGGGGAACGGTCATGTGTCGGATGGTCATTCGCTCTCCAGGTTGGGTTTGGCTCTCTGCCATGTTGGCACGGTAGCGGGATCCACGCCATGGCGCCGCACGAAATCGTCGATCAGAGCGCGGGCGATGCTATAGGAAGGGGGGACGGGGGGCAGGGCATCGGCGGTGAACCATCCCACGTCCTCGAGTTCGTCGTCGCGGTTGACGAGGGTGCCGTCCCCGTCGCAGGTCGCCGTGAATCCCACCATGAGCGAGTCCGGGAAGGGCCAGGGCTGGCTGCCGAAGTAGCGGATGTCGCGGACCCCTACACCCGATTCTTCCTCCACTTCGCGACGCACCGCGTCTTCCAGGCTCTCGCCGGGGTCCACAAAGCCGGCCAGGACGGAGTAGGAGCCTTGCGGATGGCGCCGCGAGCGGCCGAGCAGGATCCGGTCACCCCGCGTCACCTGGACGATTACCGCGGGCGAGATCTTCGGGAAGGCAAGGTGGCCGCAATCGGGGCAGGCCCTGGCCTGGTGGTGCTGCGAAGCGACGGTGGCCGTGCCGCAGACGCCGCAGAAGCGGGAGGTGCGGCGCCAGCGCGCCAGGTGGGCGGCGGTCAGGGCGAGGGCGGCTTCGGTTGCGTGGAGCAGGGACAGGGCCGCGCGCAAACTGACGGTTGTGACTCCGGGGGGTGGGGTCCAGCGCGGATCGGCCACTGTGGCAACGCCCGCGATGCCGTGGCTGCGCTCGTTCACCCTGAACCAGTCGACCTTCCCCGGGTCCCAGGCGCGCACGTCCTCGACCGATGGCAGATGGAGTGCGCCATCGGCCAGGATCAGGCGGTTGCGGGCGAAGAGGCAGGCTCTCACGAGCGCGGGCTTGGGGACATGGTGATCCCAAGCTATCGAAATCGCCGGCGGCGGGCGTGGGGTGTGCCGGGCGCGGGGCTGCCGGGCGCTGGGTGTCTGTTCGGAAAGCGCCCGTCTTTCTATTGTCAAAGACATGGAACCGGTGAACGGCGCGTCCCGCCCCGCGTGGGCCAAGGTGGTCGACCAGACCCGGTGCATCGGCTGCCACGCCTGCACCACGGCCTGCAAGTCCGAAAACGAAGTCCCCCTCTCGGTGACGCGCACCTACGTCAAGTACGTCGACACCGGGCTCTTTCCCGAGGCGCGGCGCTCCTTCCAGGTGACGCGCTGCAACCAGTGCGCCGATCCCCCATGCGTGGAGGCGTGTCCCACCGCGGCCATGTTCCAGCGCGCCGACGGGATCGTCGACTTCGACAAGAGCGTGTGCATCGGGTGCAAGGCGTGCATCGCGGCGTGCCCGTATGACGCGATCTTCATCAATCCCGAGGACCACTCGGCCGAGAAGTGCAACTT
Organism: Gemmatimonadota bacterium; assembly: GCA_009840215.1. GTDB lineage: Bacteria > Gemmatimonadota > Gemmatimonadetes > Longimicrobiales > Gaopeijiaceae > Bin94. Next base: position 2,179 of record VXOC01000003.1, read on the forward strand.
CTGCGCGCATCGCATCGACATCGGGCTGGAGCCGGCGTGCGTCGTGGTGTGTCCCACCGAGGCGCTTCTGGTGGGGGACATGAACGACCCGTCGTCGAAGGTGGCCGGGATCATCAACCGGGACCCGGTGGCGGTGCGGCGGCCGGAGAAGGAGACGCGGCCGAAGCTGTACTACAAGGGTGGCGACCAGGTGACGCTCGATCCGCTGGCGGCGCAGCGTCCGGGGGGCGGCCTCTTCATGTGGAGCGAGCAGGGTGAGGTGGACCACGGGGTCCCCGCGGGCCATCCGGGGCCGTGGAATTCCTCGGCGGCGGCGGTGCTCAGCTACGACATTCCGCACACGGCGCCGTGGGACTTTCGGGTGTCGCTGTATACGTGGACCAAGTCGATTGCGGCGGGGGCGTACCTGGTGCCGCTGCTCCTCATCCTCACCGGGGCGCTCGATCCGGCCAGCACGCTCTGGACGTGGGCCGCGCCTGTCCTGGCCGGTGCATTTCTGGCTCTCACCGGCGCCATCCTGATCTGGGACCTGGAACACCCCGAGCGATTTCACCTCATCTTCCGCCGCCCCCAGTGGCGAAGCTGGCTGGTGCGGGGAGGCTTCATCATCGGGGGCTACGGGGCCGTGCTGGCCGCCCACTTCGCGGCCACCCTGACCGGCGCCCCCCCACCCCCCTGGCTCGGCTGGCTCGGCGGCGGCCTCGCGGTCCTCACCGCCGTCTACACCGCCTTCCTCTTCGGGCAGGCCAAGGCGCGCGACATGTGGCAGAACCCGCTGCTGCCGGCGCACTTCGTCGTGCAGGCCGGCGTCGCGGGAGGGGGCGCCACGACCCTCGCCTCTCTCGCGCTCGGGGCGCCGGCGGCCGTCACCGAGGCGGCGCTGGTGGCGTTCGCAGTCTCCAGCGCGGGCCACGCCCTCATGATCGCCGGCGAGGTCTTCATGCCGCCGCCCACCGCGCACGCCCGCCTCGCCGAACGCGAGATGACGCACGGCCGCTTCAGCCGCTGGTTCCTGCTGGGCGTGCTCGGGGCGGTCCTCGGAGCGGCCGCCCCCTGGCTCGGGTGGGCCGTTGTGCCGCTGGGGCTTGTCGCCCTGCTCGCGTATGAGCATGCGTATGTGCAGGCGGGCCAGTCGGTGCCGCTGGCATGAGCGGGCGCCCCACCCTCGACGACCTCGAGCGCCGCGTCTCCGCGGCCAGGGCCGAGACGGAAGCCCGCGGCGAGACCTTTTACCCGGGCGCCAGCCGCGTCCACCTGGCCGCCTTCCCCCCGAAGGAGCGCTGGAGCGACTGGGTCGAGCTCGACTCGAAGGCGTGGCCGGAGCGCGTGGAGCGGCGCTACATGCTGGTCCCCACCACCTGCTTTAACTGCGAGTCGGCGTGCGGGCTGCTGGCGTACGTGGACCGCGACACGCTCGAGGTGCGCAAATTCGAGGGGAACCCGGAGCATCCCGGGTCGCGGGGGCGGAACTGCGCGAAGGGGCCAGCCACCGTCACCCAGCTTACCGACCCCGACAGGATCCTCCACCCGCTCAAGCGCGTGGGGGAGCGTGGGGAGGGGAAATGGGAGCGGGTCGGCTGGGACGAGGCGCTGGACGACATCGCCACGCGCATCTGCGCGGCCATCGACGAGGACCGGCACGGCGAGGTCATGTACCACGTTGGCCGCCCCGGCGAGGACGGGTTCACCGAGCGGACGCTCGCCGCGTGGGGCGTGGACGGGCACAATTCACACACGAACATTTGTTCCTCGGGCGCGCGCGCCGGGTATCACCTGTGGATGGGGATGGATCGGCCCAGTCCCGATCACGCGAACGCCCAGGTCATCCTTCTGGTGAGCAGTCACCTTGAGGCCGGCCACTACTTCAACCCGCACGCCCAGCGCGTCATGGAGGGGAAGAAGCGGGGAGCGAAGCTGATCGTCTTCGACACGCGCCTCTCCAACACGGCCACCCATGCCGACCACTGGCTCTCGACCTACCCGGGCTCCGAGGCGGCGGTGCTGCTGGCGATCGCCAACCACCTGGTCGTCACCGGCCGTTACAACCGGGCGTTCGTGGAGCGGTGGTGGAACTGGCGCGAATACCTGGAGGAGAACCACCCCGGCGAGCCGGTCGACTTCGAGACCTTCGAGCGCGCGCTGCGCGACCTCTACGCGGAGTACACCTTCGACTTCGCGGCGGCCGAGAGCGGCGTTTCAGCTGAAACACTGGCGGCGGTGGCGGAGGTCGTGGCGGGGGCGGGTGCGCGGCTCTCCACCCACAACTGGCGGTCAGCGGCCGCCGGAAACCTGGGCGGATGGCAGGTCGCGCGGGCGCTCTTCCTGCTCAATGCGTTGCTGGGGGCCATTGCGGTGCCCGGCGGGACCTATCCGAATTCGTGGAACAAATTTGTTCCACGGCCCATCCGCATGCCGCCCAGGCACCCAAAACACTGGAACGACCTCACCTGGCCCGCCGACTACCCGCTCAGCCTCATGGAGATGTCGTTCCTGCTGCCGCACCTGGTCCGGGAGCAGGACCGCCGCCTGGACGTCTATTTCACCCGCGTCTACAACCCCGTCTGGACCAACCCCGACGGCTTCTCCTGGATCGAGATGCTCAGCGATCCCGGGCGGATCGGGCTGCACGTTGCGCTCACCCCCACCTGGAACGAGACCGCCTTCTTCGCCGACTACGTCCTGCCGATGGGCCACTCCTCGGAGCGCCACGACCTGACCTCGTATGAGCAGTACGACGGGCTCTGGGTCGGGTTCCGGCAGCCGGTGCTGCGCGCGGCGCGGGAGCGGCTGGGCGAGGAGATCGCGTCCACCCGCGACGTGACCCCGGGCGAGGTCTGGGAGGAGAACGAGTTCTGGATCGAGCTGACGTGGCGGATCGATCCGGATGGCAGCCTCGGAATCCGCGAGTTCTTCGAGTCGCGCGCGCGTCCGGGCGAGAAGATGACGGTGGACGAGTACTACGGCTGGATCTTCGAGAACTCGGTGCCGGGGCTGCCCGAGAAGGCCGCGCGGGAAGGCCTCACGCCGCTCCAGTACATGCGGCGCTACGGGGCCTACGAGATCGACGCCAAGATCGGCGCGGTCTACGAAGAGCGGGTGCCGGACGGTGAGCTGGACGATGTGCATGTGGACGCGGTCGGGCGGGCCTTTACGAGGGCGGGGGCGCCGCCAGTGCTGAATGTGGTGCCGCTGCCGCCGCTCGATGGCGACAGGGAGGGACGGCGGCGGGTGGGGGTCGAGGTGGACG
>VXOC01000235.1 GCA_009840215.1 Gemmatimonadota bacterium
CCCACGCGTCCCCCACCTGACCCGCCCACCCACCCCGCCCCCCGGCGAACGGGGAGTCCGTTACGCGTGGGCGGACCCCTTCAACCTCGACCGCTATCCCCTCCCCGTCGCGCAGCAGAAGATCGCTGCCCAACTCAGGGAGTGGCTGCACGATACGCCCACCACGTAGCAGTTGCCCGGCACGGGCCCCTCAGGACCTGGCGGCCCGACAAATCCCCTCAGGCCTTCGCCGCCCGGTACGCCCCGCCCCGTGTCCGGCTGATCTTGCTGTTGTACGCGAGCCCCTCCAGGACGAGCTCGCAGGCCGCGGCCTTCACCCCGTCCCGGCTCTCGTCGGTGATCAGGCCGAGGATTTCGGCCAAGTCGAGCAGGCCCGGCACCTGGCCGAACCCCTCGACACAGGCTGTCGCGGTGGCGTCCTCGGAGACCTGGATGACCCCGCCCGACTCGAAGTACTCGATGGTTCGGTCGAGGTCCAGCATGTCGTGGTCCCCCAGCGCCCGCAGCTCGAGCTCGTCGAAGGTGACTCCCGCTGAAGACATCACCAGCTCGTTCGCGAGCCGGCGCGCGCCCAGCATCTCGCCCTCGTACTCGAGTTCGAGCTTGCCGGTCATGGCGGGAAGCGCCGCGTACACGTCGCCGATGCGCGGCACCGCCTCGTCCTCGCCCTGAAGGATCGCGCGCCGTTCCGCGCTCGACACGACCGTTTCCATGACCGCGATCGACATGCGCTGGCTGACCCCGCTCGTTTGGTCGACCCGGTTCTCGAGGCGCGCCAGCACCGTGACGCGCTCGATGATCTCGCGCATGAACGGAGGAATGAACACGCTGCGGCCATCGCGCGACACCCACGCCTCCTGCTCGGTGATGGCCATCGCCGTTTCGAGATCTTCGGGGTAGTGGGTGCGGATCTCGGACGCGATCCTGTCCTTGAGCGGCGTGACGATCTTGCCGCGCGCGGTGTAGTCCTCCGGGTTGGCGGTAAAGGCGATCAGGAGGTCGAGGGGGAGGCGGACGGGATATCCCTTGATCTGCACGTCGCCCTCTTCGAGAATGTTGAAGAGCCCCACCTGGATGCGCGGCGAGAGGTCCGGAAGCTCGTTCATGGCGAAGATCCCCCGGTTCGCGCGCGGCAGCATCCCGTAGTGGATCGTGAGCTCGTCGGAGAGGATGTGGCCTCCCCGCGCCGCCTTGATCGGGTCGAGGTCGCCGATGATGTCCGCGATCGTGACGTCCGGCGTGGCGAGCTTCTCCAGGTAGCGCTGTTCGCGCGCGAGCCACTCGATGGGCGTGGCGTCGCCGCACTCCTCGATCATCATGCGGCCGTGCTTGGAGATCGGCGCTAGAGGGTCGTCGTTGACCTCGCTGCCCGCGATCACGGGGATGTGCGGGTCGAGCAGGTCGACGAGCTGCCGCAGAATCCGCGACTTGGCCTGCCCGCGCAGCCCCAGCAGGATGAAGTCGTGCCGCGCGAGGATGGCATTGGTGAGCTGCGGGATGACCGAGTCCTCGTAGCCGTGGATGCCCGCGAAGAGGGTTTCGCCCGCCTCGATCCTGCCGATCAGGTTGTCCCGGAGTTCATCGCGGACGGTGCGGGCGCGGTAGCCCGCGGCCTTGAGTTCGCCGAGGGTGGTGGGTGCGGGTGGGGTCATGGGGATAAGTTAACACGTGACCGAGATCAAGCCCGGAAGTGCCGTGCATCCGCACCGGTATCAGCCGCCGCTGCCGACGGCGCAGCTGATCGTACGCGAGCCGCCCGACGAAGAGGCGGTGCCGCTCGACGTGGTGTTCGTGGGTGGGGGCCCGGCGGGGCTGGCGGGGGCGATCGAGCTGGCCCGGCTGGTGGCCGAGGGCAACGAGGCGGGCGACGGCGTGGGCGAGGTGGAGATCGGGGTTCTGGAGAAGGCGGACGGGCTGGGCGACCACAACCTCTCCGGCGCGGTGATCGACCCGAGGTCCTTCCGGGAGCTTTTTCCCGGCATGAGCGACGAGGAGTTCCCGTTCCGGCGGCCGGTGGGGCGCGAGGCAGTGTACTTCCTGACCGGGCGAAACCATGTGCGGATTCCCGCGCCGCCCACCATGCGCAACCACGGCAACCACATCGCCTCGATCTGCGAGGTCGTGCGCTGGCTGGGGGAGCGCGCCGAGGACCTGGGCGTGATGATCCTGCCCGGTTTTCCGGCCGACGCCCTGCTGGTGGACGGAGGGGACGTGATCGGCGTGCGCACCGCGGCCCGCGGCCTGAACCGCGACGGCGAGCCGGGTGGTGGCAACTACATGCCGCCGGTTGACGTGACCGCGCGGGTGACGGTCCTGTCGGAGGGAACGCGCGGCGCGCTCACCCAGGCGTATCTCGACTGGCAGGGCATCGGATCCGCGAACCCGCAGATCCATTCGCTGGGCGTGAAGGAGCTGTGGGAGGTGAAGCGGCCGCTGGACCGCATCATCCACACCATGGGGTGGCCGCTCATCCGGGACGGCTTCGGCGGCACCTTCGCGTATCCGCTCGCCGACGATCTGGTCGGGCTGGGACTGGTCGTGAGCCTCGACTACCGCGACTCACGGCTCGACGTGCACGGGCTGCTCCAGCAGGTGAAGCATCACCCGCTCTTTCGTCGCATTCTCGAGGGCGGCGAAATGGTGGAATGGGGCGCCCGGACGATCCCCGAGGGCGGGTACCATTCGTTGCCGCAGCGCCGGCACGGGAGCGGGATCTGCATCGTGGGCGACGCGGCCGGGTACGTGGACGTGGCATCGCTCAAGGGGATCCACTACGCGATGCAGTCGGGGATGCTGGCCGCGCGGGCGATCTACGGCGCGCTCAAGTCGGACGACGTGTCCGAAGCGGGGCTGGCGGGTTACACGGAGGCGGTGGACCGGTCCTTCATCGCGCAGGATCTGCACCGCAACCGCAACATGCGGCTGGCCTTCAAGAGCGGATTCCTCCTGGGCGGCGCGAAGGCGACCCTCGCGACGGTGACGGGTGGGCGGGTGCCGGGCGCGAGGATCGCGACGGAAACCGATGCGGCGGAGGGGAAGAGGGTGCGGGCGCCGACGGCCGCTCCGGGCAGCGCCGGCCCGCTCGCCGTGTCCAAGGTCGACGCCGTCTTCAAGAGCGGAAACCAGACCCGCGACGACATCCCGTCCCACCTTTCCGTCGGCGAGGACGTACCCGCCGAGGTGGCCGAGATGTACGTTCACATGTGCCCGGCCGGCGTGTACGAGTTCGACGGCCACCGGTTGCGCGTGAATGCGCCCAACTGCGTCGACTGCAAGGCGACCGACGTGCTCGGGCCCAGGTGGGCGCCGCGCGAGGGTGGCAGCGGGCCGCGATACCGGCGAATGTGAGCCAGGAGACGACGATGAGTGACACGCGACGAACCCCCAACGTGGCCGAGGTGCCGCCCGCGGGACCGCTCTGCCTGACCGGGCGGATCAAGGTCGAGGTGGGCGGCGAAATCGTGGCCGAGACCGACGACGTCGCGCTCTGCCGCTGCGGTCATTCGAGCAACAAGCCGTACTGTGACGGGTCGCACCGCAAGGTCGGGTTCGACGACCCGGGCGTGATCCAGGGGGGGCGACTGGTGCCGGTGCGCGATGCGGATGGGGACGAGGCCGCGGACGAACCCGTCACGATCGTATGCGCCACCGACGGGCCGCTACTGGTGCGGGGGCCGCTCAAGGTGGTGGCTTCCGATGGCGGAACATCCGAGGGCGTGAAGGGCGCGCTGTGCCGCTGCGGCGTGTCGTCGACGAAGCCGTTCTGCGATGGGTCTCACCGCGAAACGGGGTTTGTGGCGAGGGCCATCGTGATCATCGCGGCCGGGGTCGCGGCCTCCTGCGCCACCCCCGCCACCCCGCCCCCCGAGGAAGTCCTCACCTATCGGGTCAACCCCGAACCCGCCAGCTACCAGATCGCGGACACGATGGTTCTCGATATCAACTCGCCGCTCGGGGCCTTCGAGATCCTGGCCGGCGCCACCGTGACCATGGGACTGACGTTCGCGGAGGACCCTGGCGGCGTGCGGGTGACCGGTACGGTCGAGCGATTCTCGGGCTCGGTGACCAACCCGATGGGACCGACGGAAACCGCCGGCCTCGACGACGTATCCGGCACCCTGGACATCCTCGCCGGCCGTTACGGCATCGTGGAAGTCGCATCGTTTCCCGAAGTCTCCGGCCCCCTCGCTCCCATGTCATCCTTCCCCACGCTGCCCTACCTGCTCTTCCCCCGCCTCGAGGAAGGCGCGACCGACCCGGGCTCCACCTGGATGGACTCGGTGACGACCTCAACCGAGGGTGAAGTGGACCTGACCTCGACGACGGTCACCAGCTACACGCTCATGGGCGACACCGTCGTGGAGGACCGCACGCTCGTGCGCATCGACGTGGAGGCGAACATCGCGCTTGAGTTGGAGGCGGACCAGCAGGGGACCATGATCGGCCAGGCGCTCGAGGGGTCGGCGAACGGATTCGTGTTGTGGGACCCGGAGCGGAGGCTGGTCGTTTACGGACAGTTCGCTCGCGACCTGGAGGGGGATATGACCATGGCGGGCATTCCCCCGATTCCCGTGGGGATCAGCGGGCCCACGGTGTTGGTCCTGCACTAGAGTCATACATCACAACGTCGGATAGGGGCGCTTGAGCTTGACGCGTGCGTCGTCCGTGGTGAATTGCCTGCCAGGCCGAAGTCGGCATTGCGCGGCGGCGGGATCACCCAGCCGACGCGCCGCTGAACCTGCCTTGGGGGGGGCGGCACGGATCCCGCCGGTGGCCTGTCCCAATCCGACATGCTCGCGTCCCTGGTTTTGCCGCGGCGGCGGGTGGGCGCCTGATTACGCCACCGCCTCCAGCGCCGCGAGTTCCAGCGACAGCGGGACCGCCGAGTCGACGAAGCGGGGGGCGCCGTTGGACAGGCGGTTGGGGGGCGGGGGCTCCGGCAGCTTCCGGGTGACCTCCGGCAACGGCGGCGAGCCCCCGAGGACCGCACCCGCGCGCGTGAAGAACGCGGCCTTGCCGTCACGGTCCAGTGCCATGCGGGTCCCCCCCTCGTGGACCAGGCGGTGGTGCCGGCGGCAGAGCAGGATCGTGTTGGCCAGACTGGTCTCGCCGCCATCGGCCCAGTGCTTGACGTGGTGGGCCTCGGTGAAGCGGCTCGCGCATCCCGGATAGCGGCACCCGCGGTCCCGTTCCTCGAGCGCGCGGCGGATGTGCGGGGGGATGGTGCGCGTCCGCCGCCCCACGCTCACCACTTCGCCGTCCCGGTGACACATCGCGACCCGCGCGGCGTCGCACGCCATGCGCCGCGACGTCTCCGCGCTCACCCGCACCCCGTCGAGCTCGGAGCGTCCCGTCTCGCCGCGCTCCGCCAGCGTCGCGGCATCCGCGTGGACCACCACCTGGTAGCGCT
>VXOC01000032.1 GCA_009840215.1 Gemmatimonadota bacterium
CCGCCCCCGGCCCCCGTCCCCTCCCGGCACCACGCTCAAGGCGCCGCCGCCATTGCGCGCACCAGGTCGTGGCGCGTCAGAATGCCTCCCAGCGACCCGTTCACCCGCACCAGAACCGCATGCGCCCCCCCACTCAGCAGCCTCGTGGCCGCTTCGCCGTCGGAGTGCTCGTCGAGAACCGGATAGGGCGCCTCCATGACCGATTCCACGTCCTGCTCGAGCACCTCCGGGTCGGCCAGCACCGCGCTCATCAGCCTGCGTTCGGCGACGCTCCCGATGCACTCGCCGTTGACCACCACCGGCAGCTGCGAGACGTGGTGGGAGGACAGCGTCGAGATCGCCATGCGTACCGGCGTCGACGGCGTCACCGTGAGGAGGCCCGCGAGCGGTTCGTGCTTCGCGGCCACCATCTCGGCCACCGTCGCCCGGGGCTGCGCCAGGAACCCGTTGTTGCGCATCCATTCGTCATCGTACTGCTTGGTCAGGTAGCGCTCTCCCCAATCGCAGAGGACGGCTACCACGCATGCGTCCGGGTCGTCGAGCCGGCGCGCCTCGTCCAGCGCGGCATGCACGATCAGCCCGGTCGAGCCGCCCACGAAGAGCCCCTCCTCGGCCACCAGGCGGCGGGCCATCGCGAAAGCGTCGCCATCGGTGACGGTGCAGTAATCGTCGAGGTACTCGATGTCGAGGGTCCCGGGCACCTTGTCGTTGCCCAAACCCTCGACCTTGTAGGGCTCGCTGCACTCCACCGTGCCGCTGTGATAGTACCCCGAGAGGACCGATCCCACCGGGTCCACGCCAATCACCCGAATCTCCGGATTCATCTCCTTCAGATACCGGCCGGCCCCCGAGATCGTCCCACCCGTGCCCGCGCCCGCGAAGAAGTGGGTGACCTTCCCAACCGTCTGCTCCCACACTTCGGGGCCCGTCGTGCGGTAGTGGGCCTCGGGGTTGGCACGGTTCTGGAACTGGTCCGCCAGGAAGCCCCCCGGCGTGGATTCGGCGATGGTCCGGGCGCGGTTGACGTAGTGCTCCGGGTGGTCGGGCGGCACCGCGGTCGGGGTGATGACCACCTCGGCCCCGAAGGCACGCAGCAGCTTGACCTTCTCGCGGCTCATCTTGTCGGGCATGGTGAAGATGCATCGGTAGCCGCGCGTGGAGGCGGCCATGGCGAGGGCCAGCCCGGTGTTGCCGCTCGTGCCCTCCACGATCGTGCCGCCCGGTTTCAGAAGACCGGCCTCCTCGGCGGCCTCGATCATCGCCAGGCCGATCCGGTCCTTCACCGAGCCGCCGGGGTTCATGAACTCCGCCTTGCCGAGGACGGGCGTGCGGATTCCGTGTGCGACGCGGTTCAACCGGACCATGGGCGTCCACCCCACCAGATCGAGGACGCCATCACAGGGCCTGGCGTGACGCGGGGCCCTGGCGGCGCCGGAACCTCGCTTCATCTGCGCAACCCTGACGTTACGTTAGGGTTTGTCTCCGGTGCGGACTGGACGGCCTCTCCGTCAGCGTCCGGCGTCCGGCCGGCACCCGCCGGCTGCGTCTCCTTCGAGAAGTGTACGGGCACCCGCGCCCACACCCGAAGTGGCTCGCCTTCTCTCGTCGCAGGATCGAACTCCATGGCAAGGGCCCCCTGAACGGCCGCGGAATCGAGCTCCGAGTGGCCGCTGCTCTCCATCACCATGGCACTGTCGACCCCGCCTTCCTCGTTCACGAGAACCCGCACCAGGGTGCTTCCCTCGATGTCCTGGTCCCAGAGTTCGAGCGGGTACTCCACCGGGCTTTCCGTAAAGAGGGGGGTGGGTCTTTCGATGTTGGCATCGCCACTGCATCCGGGCATCGACAGCCCTGCTGCCACGAGCAACCCGTGGACCGGTCCGCGCATCGCCGCTCGAATCTCGCATGGCCGCATGCGCCATCCCCCGTCCGCAGCCACGTGCTTCGCCGACACCATTCTGTCATCCATACGCAACTCCCGTTCTTCAGCCATTCTCGCCGACGAAGGACCGCGGACAGGACATCCCTACCGACCCTCCGCGACCGCCGCCCGCAGGGCATGCAGTACGTTCAACGCTTCCAGTGGGGTCATGCGGTCCGGGTCGAGGGCGCGGAGACGGTCGACCACCGGGTGGCGCGTTTCGAAGAGCGACAGCTGGCCCGCGCCGCTCTCCGCACCGGTCGCATCCGTCCCCTTCCGCCCGAGACCACTGCCCCCTCCTGAGTGTGTTCCCTCCAACTCGGCCAGAAGTTCCATCGCGCGTGCGATCAATCCCGGTGGGAATCCCGCGAGGCGGGCCACCTGGATCCCGTAGGACCGATCCGCACCCCCCTCTTCCAGCCGCCGCAGGAAGACGATGTCGTTGCCCGATTCGCGCACCGATACGTTGAGGTTGCGCACGGCCGGGAGCTGATCGCCCAACTGAGTGAGCTCGTGGTAGTGCGTCGCGCAGATCCCCTTGGCGCCGACGCTCTCGTGGAGGTGCTCGGTCACCGCCCACGCGATGGACACGCCGTCGTAGGTGGAGGTGCCGCGCCCGATCTCGTCGAGGAGCACCAGGCTGCGCTCGGTGGCCCCGTGGATGATCGCCGCGGTCTCGCTCATCTCGACCATGAAGGTGGACTGGCCGCGCGCCAGGTTGTCCGAGGCGCCCACGCGGGTGAAAACACGGTCACAAACTCCGAGACGCGCGCTGTCCGCCGGCACGAAGGACCCGGTCTGGGCCATGAGCTGTATCAACCCGACCTGGCGCAGAACCGTGCTCTTCCCCGCCATGTTCGGCCCGGTCAGGATCACGATGCGACCCTCCTCGTCCAGCTCCAGGTCGTTGGGGATGAACTCCTCGCGCGGCATCATCGTCTCGACGACGGGGTGCCGGCCCGCCTCGATGCGAAGGTCGAAATCCGTGGTCACCTCGGGGCGGACGTAGCCGCGCTTCTCGGCCACCTCGGCCAGCGTGGTCAGCACGTCCAGCTCCGCGACGCGCCGGCTGGCCTCCTGGATGCGCGGAACCGCAAAGGACAGCTCGCCCCGCACGCGCAGGAAGAGCGTCTGTTCGAGGCGCGCGATCCGGTCGTCGGCATCGAATACCTTTTCCTCCCACTCCTTCAGCTCCAGGGTGAAGTAGCGCTCCGCGTTGGCCAGCGTCTGCTTGCGAATGAAGCGCTCGGGGACGCGCGACAGGTTCGCGCGGGTGACCTCCAGGTAGTACCCGAAGACCTTGTTGAATCCGACCTTGAGCGAAGAGATGCCCGTCCGTTCGCGCTCCGAGGTCTGCAACCGCGCAATGAAGTCGCGAGCCCCGTCGCGAACGGCCCGCAATTCGTCCACCTCCTCGCTGAAGCCCTCCCGGATCACGCCTCCGTCGGCCAGCGCGGCGGGCGCTTCTTCGGCGATGGCCTCGGCGATGAGCGCCGCGACGTCACCCAGCGTGTCCATGTCGGCCAGCAGGGCAGCCACGGCCTCGCTGCCCAGCCCCTCCCCGCAGCGGCCCAGCGCGGGCAGCTCTTCGAGGGACTGTCCCAGCGCCAGCACGTCACGGGGTGTGGCGCGTCCCGAGCCGATCTTGGTGCCGAGCCGGTCCAGATCGCGGATCTTCCGGAGTGCCGTGCGCAGGGCGGCGCGGGCTTCCGGGTCCTCGAACAGCTCCGCCACTCCACCCTGCCGGCGCCGGATCTCCCCGGCGTCCAGCAGCGGATTCAGGAGCCAGGTTCGGAGCAGGCGCGCGCCCATCGGTGTGGTCGTCGCGTCCAGCACGGAGAGCAGAGAGGCATCGCCGTCGTAGGGCCGGAGCGGCTCGACCAGCTCCAGGTTGCGGCGAGTCATGGAGTCCAGCGTCATGACCGTATCCGGGCGCTGGATCCTGGGCGCGCGCAGGTGTTCCGCCGAGCCGGGACGGATCTCCTCGGCATAGGCGACCAGGGCCCCGGCCGCGCGCACCAGCAACTCGTCCCCGGCCTCGAAACCGAAACCATCGAGCGACTGGACTACGTATCGCCGCTCCAGCTCGTCGCGGGCCGTGTCGACATCGAAGAGCCAATCCGCACGGACGGACTGAACCGCGTCGGCTCCGGCCTCTGGCGTGTCGCCGGCGGACTCCGGCATCAGAAGTTCGCGGGGCTCGAGCCGCTCCAGTTCGCCGGCCACCTCTGCCGTGTCCGTCTCGAGCAGGATCATCTCCCCCGTCGAGACATCGAGCGCCGCGAGCCCCACCGCCGCGCCGTCTGGAACCAGGGCAACCACGAAGTTGTTCCGCTCCGCTTCCAGCAGCGCGTCCGCCACCACGGTCCCGGGCGTCACCGTTTCCACCACCTCGCGGCGCACGATCCCCCTGGCCTCGGCGGGGTCTTCGGTCTGCTCGCAGATCGCAACCTTCCTGCCGAGCTTGACCAGACGCTCCAGGTAGTGGTCGAGCGCCTTGGCCGGCACTCCGGCGAGCGGTACGCCGGCGGCGGCCCCGTTGTTGCGCGAGGTCAGTGTCAGGCCGAGAAGACGCGAACCCTCCTCGGCGTCCTCGCAGAACAACTCGTAGAAGTCGCCCACACGAAAGAAAACGAGGTCGTCCCGGTGACGGGACTTCACCTCCCGCCATTGCCGCATGAGCGGGGTGTCGGTACTGCGAATCTGAGCGGTCGCCAAGGCTGTGGAGGGGCTCCTTGCACCGGAGCCGTGGATCCGGCGCTGCTATGGGTGCCGCGTGTGGGGAGCCCGTGGACAATACCCCCGGCATTTGTCCCCGGACCCCCAACGATACCGCCGCCGGAACCGGCGATCAACCGCCGACTCACCCTTCCAATCGCCCCTCCGGCACGTGGAGATTCCGGCCTATGGACCGCCGGGTTCGTACCCCCGCAACCGGTTGGCGTTGGCGACCACGGTGACCGAACTGAAGGCCATGGCTGCGCCCGCGAACATCGGCGACAGCAGCAGCCCCAGCGACGGGTAGAGCACGCCGGCGGCGAGCGGGATTCCGACAACGTTGTAGGCGAAGGCCCCCACCAGGTTCTGGACGATGTTGCGGTGCGTGGCCCGCGACAGGTGCAGCACGGTCTCCACACCCCGCAACGAGTCCCCCAGCAGCGCCACGTCCCCGGTCTGCAGCGCCACGTCGGTGCCGCTCCCCATCGCGATCCCCACGTCGGCGGTCGCCAGGGCGGGCGCGTCGTTGATCCCGTCCCCCACCATCGCTACCACGCGTCCCTCCTCTCGCAGACCGCGCACCACCCGCGCCTTCTCGTCCGGAGAGACCCCGGCAGCAACCCGGTCGATCCCCACCCGCCCCGCCACCCTCTTCGCAACCGCCTC
>VXOC01000075.1 GCA_009840215.1 Gemmatimonadota bacterium
GCGCGCCGGCATCGGGATGCGGCCTGGCACCGCTCCGGAACGCCATCATTCCATAATCCGCGACCTGGCCCGCCGACATGTTCACCTGACGGTCGAAGGAGCCATCGGGAGCGAATACGACGTAAGTGCCGTTTCCACGGTCCGCCACGGCCACCGTACCGTCCCTCCAGACGTATATGTCGTCGGGACCGCTGAACTCCCCCGGGCCCTCACCCTTCCGTCCCAGGGTCCGGACGAGTCCGCCATCACGGTCCAGAACGGCCACGACCGGGACATCGGGGTTCAGCACGAACAGGTTGCCGCCGCCGTCGAACCCCAGGCTCGGAGGTGTCCCGAACTGAGCCCAATCGGGCTGATCCACGTCACCCACCCTGAACACCTCGACGAACTCCGCAGCCAGGGGACGATCGGTGTCCACGGCGTCATCCGGTACGTCGGAGCAGGCACCCGCCGCAATGGCCAGCGCGAGGGTCCGCAGGGCTGTTCGTCCGCTCACGGGGCTATCCTTGTCAGTGTGAGGGGTCTTACACTGGGTTCGAAAACCCTGAACTGCAAGGAATAGGTACCGGTGAGAGCACCAAGGACACAAGTAGCGATCGTACTGGCCGGTACGGCTACGCTGTTGCGGTCACGAACCGCCGTGTCCGTTGTTCGAGAGCGACGTCCAGGATCCCCTCCGCTCCTGCCCCGACCGGCCGCGTGCCTCGTCGTCGTGGCGTCGTTCCTCGCCCTGTCCGCGTGTGACCGGCATGGCGACGAGGCCGCTCAGGGAGAGGCCCCCCAGGAAACGGTGACCGTCCGGGATTCGGCCAACATCCGGATCGTCGAGAATCATGCCCCCGCATGGGATCCCGCCCGCTTCTGGACGGTGGACCCCGAGCCGGAGATCGTCATCGGCGGGACTCGCGCGTCCCAGGCGGCCGACGATCCCGCTCATCTGCTGTGGCGGCTAAAGGGGGCCGCGCTTCTTTCGGACGGGCGGGTGGCCGTGCTCTCCGGTGGTGAGCCATGGGTGCTGGTCTTCGACACCACGGGCGCCCTTGCCGCTGCATTCGGGCGCAAGGGGCAAGGCCCCGGCGAATTCAACTATCCCATTCACCTTCAGGTTCTTCCTGGGGACACCATCGTGGTCTGGGACCGAATGTGGGGTGGGATCGGCCATTTCGATCCATCAGGAACGCTCCTGAGGCATCGTACCCTCGACCTGAGTGCGCTGTTCGCCGCGGCGCAAACGCCGGAGCAACGCCTGGGTGAGTCGATGGCCCTGCCCCTTCCGGACGGAACGTTCCTGGTTGACGTCAAGCCCGGGGATTGGATTCCCGTCATCGACACGCGCATCAGGATTCCCACTGGCTTCCTGAGGGTCGACTCGGCCTACGCCACGCACTCCTTCGGGTGGTGGGACGGCCAGGAAGTACTCCATACTCTGACACCTGTCCCCTTGCTCTTCCGGGCCGAAGCGGTGTTGGCTTCGGGGGGAAGTCCCCTTTCGGTGTACATCAGCAGCGGAGACCGATATGAAGTTCACCAGTTCTCCCCGACGGGTGTCCTTCGCCGAATCATCAGGCGCACGGCGGTGGAGCCGATCCCCATCCTCGCCTCGGAAGTGGAGGCCTGGAAGGCGCGGCTGTCCGAGGAGGGACCATTGGATTGGGACGCGTGGGATCGGGCCGTGGCGCGCAATCCGCCGAGACCGTACCGCGCGAGGGTCGCGGGGCTGATGACCGAAATCGACGGGAACTTGTGGGTGGCGAACCGGCTGGACGAGCGGTCGAGCGAGTGGAGCGTCTTCGACCCGGAGGGCCGTTGGCTGGGGACGATGTCGCTGCCGTTCGGCCGAGTCACCTGGATCACGAGGGATCGCATCGTCGGGGTGCTGACCGACCCCGACACCGGCGTGGAGTCGGTGGCGGTCCACCGGCTGAACCGCACCGCGCCGCGCTGAGCCGGGCGCCTGCCTTGCCCACCCCAAAGCTCAGCTAACGCTAGACAGACAGGTCCTGCCAAACCCCGGTCGCCGCCTGCCCTGGTGATCCTGAAAGCCGAGCTGACAATGCGCAGGTGAAGGCCCCACACCGACAGGCTCAGTCTTTTCCAGCCCGCTCACTCGCATCCGGCCGAGCACAGAGGTCCGTTTGGCCCGCATCAGGTGGGCCTTGGGTGGTCCGGTGCGCGCAACAAAAAACGGTGCGCGTACCTCCAGAACTGCCCTTAAATGGTACGCTACGCACCAAAATATGGTGCGCACTAGCCGACACCGTCGATTTCCTCCCCGCTTCTTGACTGCGGCGGTGATTCGGCCACGGGTACCCAGGAACAGCGCGTCCCACCGGCATTGCTCCCGCCACGCCCCATCCCTATCCTCCCCCCTGCTTCGCGGTCGTCACACATCACTCGGGCGAAGAGGAGCGAAGGATGCAGCGGCCCCACCACCATCCACTCAACGCAGGTCCATCGGCCCGTGGGGAGGATCCCCGCGGCACTCGAACGGCGTTCTGTTCACGCCGGCCATTTCGCGTCACCGCTTCGCGATGTAAAGACAACATTACTTTTTGTAAATCAAAGTATACATTCGGCTTTTTGTACATCCTCATCCCCGGCCTCCTCGCGTGCAGCCTCATCATCGCCCCACCCGCCTCGGCCCAGGAAACCGAACCGGACACCGCAGCCACACCCCCCGACACCACCGAAGCCCTCCCCCTCCAGACCACCCGAACCATCGCCTTCACGACCGACGAGGGCACCTGGATCGATCTGGACCTCAGCCCGGACGGACGCACGATAATCTTCGAACTGCTGGGCGATCTCTACACCATCCCGATCTCCGGCGGCGAAGCCACGCGCATCACGAGCGGGCTCGCCTACGACGCGCAGCCGCGCTTTTCCCCCAGCGGCGACCGGATCGTCTTCGTCAGCGACCGCAACGGCGGCGAGAACGTCTGGCTCGCCAAAGCCGACGGCACCGAGCCCGAGATGCTCACCAGCGGGATGACGAACCGCTTCCAGTCACCGGAGTGGACACCCGACGGGCACATCGTCGTGTCGAAGGGGACGGGGGCCTTGAGAGGCGGCGGCTTTCCTTCGCGGCAGTACGACCAGCGCGCCTACGACATCATGCTCTATGACCTGCGTGGCGGAAGGGGGATCAGGCTGGACCTCGGGGAAACGACGAGTCTCCTGGGAGCGGCCTTCGGCTCCGATCCGCGCTACCTCTACGTAAGCTCAGCCGGACAGCCCCGGCCCGGCGGATGGCGGATCCTCGTTCTGGACCGGGAGACCGGGGAGACCACGTCCGTCGCGGGCAATGCGGGCGGTGCGCTGCGCCCCGTGGTCAGTCCGGACGGCCGGTGGCTCGTCTACGGCGCGCGCTACGATCATGGACAGGGGCTCCGCCTCCGCGACTTGGAGACCGGGGAGGAGCGCTGGCTGCACACCGACGTGCAGCGCGATGAGCAGGAGGGGATCTTCTCCCGCGACCTCATGCCCGCCTCGGCCTTCACTCCGGACGGCGACGCGCTGATCCTCTACGCGAGGGGAAGGATCCGGCGGCTGGCGGTCCCCTCGGGCGAGATGACCGAAATCCCCTTCACCGCGGACGTCGAGCTGCCTGCCGGCCCCCTGGTCCGCTTCGACTACCGGATCGAGGACGACACCGTCGAGATCCAGCAGATCCGCGGCGCCCGCCCCTCTCCCGACGGAAGCAGGCTCGTCTTCACCGCGCTGAACAAGCTCTGGTTGATGGACCTGCCGGCGGGCGTCCCCCACCGCCTCACCGATGCCGTCGGAGTGGTCGAGCACGACCCGGTCTGGTCGCCGGACGGCCGTCACATCGCCTACGTGACCTGGAGGGGCGGGACGAATCCGGAGGGGACGATCCAGCGTGTCACCCTGCCGGCGGGGACGGGGCCGGCCTCGCCCCAACAGCTCACCACACAGCCCGGCTTCTACGAAAAAGCGGTCTATTCCGCGGACGGCAGCCGCATCGTGGCCCAGCGGCATTCGCTCTACGACCGGGCGGAGGGGAGGTTCGGCGGGGATGTGGAACTCGTGTGGATCCCCGCCGCGGGCGGTTCCGCGACTGTGATCACCAGGGGTCGCGGCACCCCGCAGTTCACCGACGACACGTCGAGGGTCTGGGTCAACGTCGGCGAGGCGCTCGAGTCGATGGACTGGAACGGGTATGACCGGCGCACCGAACTGACCGTCTCCGGAGTCCGCCAACTCCTCATCTCGCCCGATCGGAAGTACGCCTACGCGCTGGGCGGCGGCGGTCCGCAGGCCTATCTCGTCACCCTTCCCGGGGTCAGCGGGATCAGCGTCTCGGTGGCCAATCCCGCCGGATCCGCCGTCCTGGTCAAGAAGCTCACGACGATCGGGGCCATGTTCCCCGCATGGTCGCACGACTCCGGGAGCCTGCACTACTCGCTGGGACGGTCCTTCTTCACCCACGACGTAGCGGCGGAGGATTCGGCTGCCACCGCGCGAACCGACATCGTCCTCCGCGTCCCGGCCGACAAGCCCCGCGGGACCATCGTCCTGCGCGGAGCCCGCATCCTCACGATGAACGGCCGCGAGGTCATCGAGCGGGGCGACATCGTGGTGACCGACAACCGGATCGTCGCCGTGGGAACGAGCGGCAGCGTGGACATCCCCCCAGGAGCCCGCACCATCGACGTATCCGGGAAGACGATCCTCCCGGGTTACGTCGACAGCCACGGACACGTCGGCGGCTTCGGCCGGGGCGAGGTCATGCGTGACCGGGACTGGAGCTTCATGATCAATCTCGCCTACGGGGTCACGACCATTCGGGATCCCTCGACGGGCACGGACGTCTTCGGCTACTCCGACCTCCTGAGGGCCGGAGAGATGATCGGTTCGCGGCTGTACGCCACCGGTCCCGTGCTGAGCGGCGGCAACAACATCACCAGCCTCGACGCCGCGCGAGACGTGATCACCCGCTACGCCGACTTCTACAACACCCGCTACATCAAGCAGTACGGCGCCGGCGAACGGCGCGTGCTCCAGTGGCTCCTGCTGGCGGCGGCGGAGAAGGAGGTGACCGCCGTCACCGAGCCCTACTACGATGTCAAGAAGGATGTGAACGATGCGCTCGACGGGTACCCCGAAATGGGGCACGGCTGGCCCATCTACCCCGTCTACCGGGACCTGACCCAGCTCCTGGTGCAGACCGGCCAGGTGCACACGGCCACCCTCACCACCACCTTCGGCGGACCCAAGGGACGTACGTACTTCTTCACCCGCAAGGACTTCCACGACGACTCCAAGCTCCGCCGCTTCATGCCGCACGCCGATGTCGACCGCGCGGCGCTCCGCCAATCGAACTGGTACGCCGACGGGCAGTACATCTTCGTCCAGCACGCGGAGGGGATCCGCGACATGATCGAGGCCGGGGTGAAGGTCGCCATGGGCGGCCACGGGGACTTCGACGGGCCCGGATTCCACTGGGAGCTGGAGATGCACGCGATGGGGGGCGTCCCCGAGTGGGAGATCCTGAGAGCCGCGACGATTAACGGGGCCGAGGCGATCGGGTTCGCCCGCGACATCGGATCGATCGAGGTGGGGAAGCTGGCGGACCTTCAGGTGCTCGACCGGAATCCGCTCGACGACATCCTCAACACGCTCGCCATCCGCTACGTGATGAAGAACGGGCGGCTCTACGAGGGCGATTCGCTGAGGGAGGTATGGCCGAGGGAGAGGGACGCGCCGGGGCTTTGGTGGTGGCGTCCCGATCGATGAGTCACCGGATCAACGACGGGGGCGGAGAATGACAAGTGAAGAGATGTGGGAGGATCTGGGGTTCGACTGCTGGCCGCACCCGTCTCCAGGTTCCCTCGGGTGGATAGGCCTCAGGCCGGGGCCAGCACCGTCTCAGATCGCCAGCGGCATTCCCAGCGCCGCCGCCGCCTCACGCAACGCCGGGGTCTCCGCCGACAGCACCTCCGGCCTCCCGAACCGCACGCTCCGCTCCACGCGAGCCGTGAACAGAACGACACCGTGCCAGTCCCCCCTGAAACCCGACCACCATCGCACCCCGACGTGCCCCCGGTCCCACACCGACGCCGCAATCCGCCGGGTCGGCCGCCGATCGCGGGACGCCAGCTGGTCCGCGCTCACACCCAGCCGGCCGAGCGTGCCCGGATCACACAGATCCGCCAGGTCCGATGCTTTCTCGGGGGCCACCTCCACGCCGACCAGCGCCAGAGGCCTTCCCGCCCGCAACAGGTGCGGCGGCCGCAAAGGCCGGTTGCGCCACGGCTGAATCGCCTCGGCGATCGCGTGTTCCGGTGACTCGGCCACGTAGAGCACAGGCGAACAGGCCGCGGGCAGATCGAAGCGGCCGCGGCCGGTCGTTGGGGGGATGTGGGACGGCGAGAACAGCCGTCCCTCGCCGACGTCCGGATCCCACGGGATGACGCGCCAGAAGCGGGCCAAGGTCAGCGCGGCCGCTCAGGCGAACACACCGGTCTTCATCGCTTCCACCGCCCCGATCACCTGGGCCAGCCGGCTCTGTTGAATGAAATAGGACGGCGTGGCGCCATCGAGGTGCGCATTCGCCCCGGTCAGCCACTCCTCGACGATGTCGGCGTCCAGCCAGCGAAGCAGCATCTCGACGACCAGCGCGAGCCCGGCAAGGCGGTCTGCGTTCTCGCGGTCGGGACGCTGGCCCTGCCGCCAGCGGGACACTTGCGAGGAAGACACGCCCAGGACGGCCGCGATCCCCCGGTCTGAGCGCACCCCGGCACGGATCATCTTCAGATGACTCAAGGCCCTGGCGGTGCGTCGATCGGGGGTCTGTTTGCTGGTCGCGGCGGGCTCGCTCATGAGAAGAATGTAGCGGTGGCTTGCTGGCTGCGCAACAAAAAACGTTGCGTGATTGCCCCAATCTCCTTTCTACAGCCCTCTACGCATCAAAATATGTTGCGCGCCCGCCTTCCCCCTACGAAACCGGCCTTCTCCCCCGATACTTCACCACGAACAATCCCTCACCCCCCGACGTCACCACCACGATCCCCGACCTGAAGAACGGGTAGTTGCTCCACGACCCGTTCATCGACGGGAAGTCCTCTCCCGGCACGGTGTCGAAGAAGCCCACGGGCCGCGGGTTCTCCCGGTCGGCGATGTCGAACACACGCAGGCCGCTGTTGTAGTTCGACTGGTACATCAGGTCGCCCACGATGTAGAGGTTGTGGTCGCTGGAGGTGTTCTCGGAGAGGTGCTCCTTGACCAGGAGCGGGTCGTCGAGGTCGGAGACGTCGAAGATCAGGGTGCGCGTGTTCGACACCACGCCGCCGGTCTCGTCCGTCTCGTCGTTCATGTAGAACCAGGCCTGGTCCTCGGTGAGCCATCCCTGGTGGGTGTAGCTGGCGTTGGGGTACTCCGCCATCGAGAGGGCGACGGGGGCCTCCTTGTCGGTCACATCCGCGATGCTCAGCGCGGTCTCGTTGGAGCCGAAGCAGATCTCCTTGCCGCGGTGCTCCTCGTCGGGTCCGCTGTAGATCACGCACTGCGCGTCGTGTGAGTACCCCGTGCCCGACCTGCCCGTCCGCTCGTCGGCGAAGCAGCCCGCGAAGGTGGGATTCTTCGGGTCGCGGATGTCGATCATGTGGAGGCCGCCGCCGCAGGTCTCCCCACCGCCCCCGGCACCCACCGCGTACGCGAAGCCGGTCTCCTCGTTGATCACGATGTTGTGCACGCTGCTGACCTGGTCGTAGAGCGCGTCCTCGGTGAGCGCGAGCGGCTCCCCGTCGTACTCGCGCAGTCTCGTCAGGTCGAGAACCTGCATGCCGTGTTCGGGCGCGTTGTCGGACACCACGAAGACGTGGTCGCTGTAGACCTTCATGTCGCGCCAGCTCGAGCTCGGCGCCGCTTCGGTCCTGGGGAGATTCCCGACGAGGAACGGGTTGGGCGGGTCGGTAACGTCCACGAACGACGTGCCGTCGCTGCGGCCGACGATCGCGTAGTCGCGATTGGTTTCCGGGTCGGTCCAGCCCCAGATGTCGTTGACGCGCACCCCGCGCTGGCCGCCCAGCTGCGAGACCGGCATGTACGCCACCAGGTCCACCTCGTTGCACCCGAAGACGGTGGCTTCGCCCCCGGCGCAGTCGACCTGCCCGCCCAGCACCGCTTCGATTTCCTCCACACGGGTGAACACGGTCGCGCCTTCCGACCAGTTGCCCGCGCCGCCCGCGAGAATCAGCGCAGTCCCCAGGCCGTTGTCGGCACCCGGGTTGCCGGAGACGAGCACGCCGTCGGCGTACGCGAGCCGGCCACCGACCTGGGCACCGCCGTCGCTGCCGCCGGTCACCCGCTGAATCGGGCCGAAGCCGGAATCGTCCAGCGCGAACTCGTAGATCGCGCCCCGCTGGCCGTCGATGGCCGGGGCGCCTGCCCAGACGGTGGTGCCGTCCGTGCCCAGCGTGGCGCCGAACCGGTCCCTTGTACCACCATCGGGCGCCTGCACCCTGCCGCTCTCCGTCCACCCGTCGCCCCCGCGCTCGAAAGCGATGACGCGACCCGGCTGAGTCGCGGGATTTCCAGCCGAGACGAGGATGCGGTCACCCGCGATGAGCACGGCGGTCCCGAAGAACGATGCCGGCCCGTCGGGGCTCGGGAGTTCGGCGGTCTGGCTCCACCCGTCAGGACCGGGTTCATAGACCAGGGCGCTGCCGGCGAGCGGGCCCGCCCGCGACGCGCCGATCACCAGCATCCCGTCACCCAGGGCCATTGTCCCGCCGAAGCGCGTCAACCGGTTGAAGGGCGACTCCACCATGGCTTCCCGCACCCACCCGTCGCCCGTATCACGAAAGACGAGAATCATGCCGTCTCTCGGCAACGCGGGCGGCTGCGGGCGGATTGAAACGGCCACCGCGGCCAGATCACCGTGGAGGGCCACGTTGCCCACCTGCGCGCCCTCGGGGAGACCCTCCGGAACAATCGTGCCGGCCGGAGTCCACCCGTCGGCGGTCCGGGAGAAGCTGTAGAGCGCTCCCGCTCCCCCGGCGCCCGCATTCGGCGCGGCAACCAGGAGCCGTCCCTGCGAGGCGGACAGGCTCCAGCCGAAGCCGTCACCGACCTCCGCGTCGGGGCTCATGATGGTGGCCGTCTCGATCCATTCGCCGCCCTCCAGCGCGTACACGTACACGCAGCCTCCGGCCACTCCGCTGCAGCCCGGGTGCCCGACCACCACCTCCCCGCCCGCTACCGCAACGGCACCTCCGTAGCCCTGCGCGAGGGCGCGCGATGGAGCGGCCGCGGCAATGGCAACCCCCAGAAACACAACGACGCACACTCTATTCAGCTGATCCATCAGGTTCATCTCCATTCGACTCCGTTGTTCCACACGATGTTCGTCGCAAGCCCGCTCAGGCGGGCCGGGTTCAGTTCACCAGCCGCATCCTCGACGGTCCGGCCCCGGTCATGGCCATCGCTCCCAGTCCGCCCATCGACATCATTCCGTCCACGGTGCGCACCAGATCCGCCAGGACCACGAGCCTGCGGTCGGCGTCCCAGAGGTAGAAACCGTCCACGGTGCTGGTCATGTCCTGCGAAACCTCTTCTCCGGCCTCTACCTCGGTGGCGGAAACCTGCATGGTGCCGAAGCCGCTGATGGTGATCTTGTGCAGCGTCAGGCCGGCGACCACGGTGTCCCCAACCAGCGTGTAGGTGTAGATGGTGCTGTTTTCGCCCGCTCCGGACAGCTCCGCCACCTCTTCCAGGTCCGCGGATGAGGTCATCGTGTCGGCCCATGTGTCGCCGGGTTCGAGCGGATGGCCGGGGAAGCGCGGGAACAGATCGGGTGCGTTGAACTGGAACGGGGTCGCCACCGGGAGCGGACCACCGGTCACCTCGGGTATCGAAACCATCTCGACATCACCCCACGGCCCGATCACGAACTCGAGATCGCCCGACACTTCCCCACCCCCCACGCCCATGTCGCCCATCATGGAGCTGGACATGCCCGACGAATAGTCCGACACCGTGCCGGAAACGCGTAGCCCGCCCGAATCGGCCACGAAGGTCAGCGCCAACGTGGCGGACGACGTCTGGGCCATGTCTATCTCCCCCTGGGGCGGCATGTTCATGATCATGGTGTTGGTGTCGGAGATCTGGTACGTGACCGTCGGCGGCGACGGGACATCGTACCGGAACGGGTTGTCGGCCGGTGCCGGTGCTGCGGAGGACTCGCCGGGCCCGCCGGAGGAGCAGGCGGCGAGAAGTGTCGCGGCGGCGGCCGCGAGGAATGCTCGGTTTGTCACGGATGGTTCCTTTCGATATCGAAGTTCGTGTGGGGAGTGGCCACGTCACGCTTCACGGCCGAGATGGCCCCCCCGTGGATCGACTCCACGAAGTCCCCTACCTCCCTCTCCCGCCACGGTTCGCGTCCGATGACCGTCTGCACGCGCGGGTCGCCCAGAATGTGCTGCGACGGATAGGGCCGTCCGAACTCAACGGCCACCTCCACGAACCCGGCCGCGGCCAGATCGGACTCGTATTCGGCCACCTGCACCGGCAGGCACCCCACCAGCGATTCATTCGAGGCAGCGATGAAGTCCGGCACGGCCCGATCCGACAACAGATCCGAGATCATCAATCGGCCCCCGGGCCTGAGCACACGCATCGCTTCGGCGAGGACGCGGGGCCGGTCGGCCGAGAGGTTCAGCACGCAGTTGGAGATGACCACGTCCACGACCGCGTCGCGCACCGGCAGCGCCTCGATCTCGCCGAGGCGGAACTCGACGTTCGCGAAGCCGCCCGTCGCGGCGTTGGCGCGGGCCCGCTCGACCATCTCCGGTGTCATGTCGACGCCGATGACGCGCCCCGCCGACCCCACGCGCTCGGCGGCCAGGAAGCAGTCGAAGCCCGCGCCCGCGCCGAGGTCCAGCACCGTTTCGCCCGGAATGAGCGACGCCAGCGCGACGGGGTTGCCGCACCCGAGGCCGAGGTTGGCCCCCTCCGGGACGCGGCTGATCTCGTGCTCGTCGTAGCCGACGGCGCAGCTGATTGCGTTGGCGGTGGCCGTCGAATCGGCGCCATCAGGCGGAGTCCCGCAATCCGAGGGGCCGCAGCAGCCGTCTCCCGTGGTCGCGGCTCTCGCGTAGCGCTCGCGGACGGCGGCGCGGCGTTCGGTGGTGTCAATCGTCATGTCGTGCCCTCCAATGCGGCGGGCGCCTTGGGGTCACGCACCCGCTGCAGAAGTATGAGTCCTATGAGGAAGAGTGCGGTCAGCACCAGGAAGCCGGGGCGCTGGTTGCCGCCGGCGAGGTAGGTGGTCCCACCGAAGAGCAGCGGACCCAGGACCGACGACGATCTGCCGCAAAGCGCGTAGAACCCGAACAGTTCGGCCTCTCGCCCGTCCGGAATCAGCGACGCCATGAGCGCCCGGCTGGCGGACTGCACCGACCCGAGGCCGAACCCCGCCGCGACCGCCAGACCGTAGAAGACGTTGGGACTCTCGACGAAGTAGGCGGCCACCCCCGCCGCCACCCACAGGCAGAGCACCCCCGACAGCACCTTCTTCGGCCCGATCGTGTCGGCGGGCTTCGCCAGCGAATACGCCCCGATGAGTGCCGAGAACTGCACGATCAGGAAGAGGATGATCACCTGCTGCTGGTCGAAGCCGAAGGTGCCCTGCGCGATGACGGCGGCCATCACGATGATGGTCAGGACCCCGTCGATGTAGAAGAAAAAGGCGATGAGGAAGCGCCGCAGGTTCGAGTGCCCCCAGACCTCGGCGGCGATGCGCTTGAAGTCCGCCAGCCCCTTCCTGGCCGCCTGCCCGATGCCCATTGCGCCCCGCTTGTCCTTCGGCAGGAAGAGGAACGCCGGGATCGAGAAGATCGCGAAGTAGGCGATGACGATGGTCCAGACGACCTCCATGCGCCCCTCCCGTGCGAAGGGGAGGACGAGCAGCAGGCCGAGTGCCGACCCCAGGTAGCCCAGGCCGTAGCCGTATCCCGAGGTGCGGCCCAGCCGTTCGGGCGGGACGATGTCGGGGAGGTACGAGTTGTAGAAGACGTTCGCGCTCTCGAACCCCACGTTGCTGAGGATGAAGATGAGGAAGCCCGCGACGACCATGCCGGGTTCGAGCGTCATCATGAGCGCCACGCCGATCAGGCAGGTGACGACGTAGAAGCCCAGGAAGCGCTTGCGGGCACCGCTGCGGTCCGCGATCGCGCCCAGCAGCGGCGAGGTCAGGGCGACGATGATCGCCGATACGGCCACCGCCCAGCCCCACCACAGTTCGGCCACGCCGCCTTCGCTGCCGACGACCGTGCCGCGGTAGAAGATCGGAAAAACGGCCGTCGTCACGACCGCCGGATAGATGGAGTTGGCGAAGTCGTAGAGGACCCACGCCCGGACGGTTCGCTTGTCGTGGCTCAAAGGGGCTGCTTTCCGGTTGGATGCCAGTGGCAGGCGGGACTCCGCGCGGGGTCGGCGCCTGTTATTCTCCCCGTACCTTCCTGATGCCGAACCCCACCCCGGATCCCACGCCCAACCCGATGAGGGCGGCCGTGCCCCATCCCAGGCCCACGAAGGGAACCAGGCCCACCAGCGGCGTGGCGACGATGGCAGTCGCCGCACCCGCGGCCAGCCCCATCCCGCTCGCCGACTTCTCGGCAACCTTCGTGTATCGCAGCTTGCGGCGCACAAAATCCTTGCACTTCACATGCCCCAAGGCCCCCACCGTCCCCCCTACGAGCGTCTCGATGATCATTTTTCGTTTCCTTTCCCGGGGCGAACCCCGTTTACTCACTGCCTACGGCTGCCGGCGGCGCGGCGTTTCCCATTCGCCGTCACGACTGGTGCCCCGCCTCGTCCCAGGCACGGGACATCTGCTCGGACACGTCCTGGAGCGCGAAGAGCGACGCGGCGTCCAGCTTCGCGCTGACCTCCTCGCCCAGGAGCCTCCGCAGAAAGCGTAGCGGCACCCCGAAGTCGGTGTCCATGAGCGGAGGGGACCCTCGGTTCAGGTTTTCCAGGATACGGAAGACCAGGTAGGTGTCGTCCAGGAGCCCGGCCATCCCCTGGGTCATCTCCGGAATCAGGTCCACCGGGTTGACGATGTAGCGGGCAGCGTGGTCCAGGATGGGCATGACCACCAGCGTCAGGCGCCGCTGCTCGGCGGCCTGGGCCGCGCATGCCAGCACGATGGGCACCATCTCGACCACTTCCGTCGCGACCTTCGCTGCGTCCGTAACCTCTTCGTCGGTCGAAACCGGCGACGTGCGCCGGATGAACTCTTCCAGCTTCCCGTCATCGCGCACCTTGGCGCTGTCGATGACGGCCTGAATATCGTCCAGATTCACCACTCACCCCCCTCCGTTGCGAACAGTCCGCGGATCAGGGCCACCCGAAGGGGCATCCTCTCCACGGGCTGCCAGGTAGACGACGAGCCCGCCTCCGTTCCCACCCGTCACCAGATCAAGGTCGCCGTCACCGTTGATATCCGCAAACACCGGCGCGGTGAACGCGGGGACCTCGGGGCCGAACGGCTCGGTCTCGACGAAGACCGGCTCGGCGCGCGACCCCTCGTTGAGGAAGATCCGAAGGCCCGAGATCTCCGAACCGACCGCCAGATCCAGGTCGCCGTCGCCGTCCAGATCGACCAGGGTGGGGACGCTGCGGCGGCCGACGTCGATGTCCTGAAACTCGTCCGAGACGAGCTGGAAGTCCGGGCCGCCGGGGCCTCCGTCGTTCCGGTAGTAGTTGAGCGCGCCCGACGACTCGCCGACGATGAGGTCGAGGTCGCCGTCGCCGTCCAGGTCACCCAGCGTGGGGGTGGTGTTGCGGCCCCGGGTCAGGGTGGCGGCGGCGCTGTCGACCAGCGTCCAGCGCGGCAGAAGATCGTTGCGCGAGAAGAGGCCCCGTCCGTCGTTGCGATAGTAGGCCATCCGGTCGCGCCACTGGCCCAGCAACATGTCGTCGTCGCCGTCGCCGTCCAGGTCGCCGAATGCGGGCGCGAAGTGGTACGCGTCGGGAAGCCCGGGAACCTTGCCGCGCGCGTGGAACGCGGGATCGGATGCGGACCCGGTGTTCTCGAAGACGTAGAGCGCGCCGGTCCTCGTGTCCTCGGGCTCGATCTTGTTGGAGATGAGGAGGTCGAGGTCGCCATCGCCGTCCAGGTCGGTCAGAGCGGGGATGGACTCGCTGCCCACATCCACGGTGCGGATCAGGCGGGAGGTCACGGGGGTGAATTCGCCGTCGTCGTCCTGGACGAACTGGTAGAGGTTCTCGACCGCGGTGCGCGCCGGGAGGAACGCGCCGCCGAGCACGCCCATGGTGAGGTCCAGGTCGCCGTCCTGGTCGATGTCTCCCAGGGCAGGGGCGTTGTACCCCGAGGTGGCGATCGGGTCGCCGGGGGGGAAGGGGCGGGGGGTGCCGCGCAGCACCGGGCGGCCGCACGTCCCCGTGTTCTCGATGAAGAGGAGGCCCGCTTCGAAGAAGTCGCCCCAGAAGAGGTCGTGGTCGCCGTCCTGGTCGACGTCTCCCAGCGCCATGGTGTTCGCGCCGTGGCGCAGCCCCTGGAAGGCGGCCACGATCTCGATGTCCTCGAATGAATCCGTGATGTGGCGGAAGCGGGGCACGCCGTCTTCGTCGGTGCCTTCCGCCTCGTAGTGGGTGATCGTTCCGGTGAGGCGGCCGATGAGCAGGTCCACGTGGCCGTCGCAGTCGATGTCGGCCGCATTGGGGATGTTCTGCCGGTCCGAGAAGATGGGCTCGCCCGCGATGTCCCTGATCGTGTCGGTCGCGAGGACATAGTCCGCGGGGCCCGAACCGCCGTCGTTGCGATAGTAGCGGATGTAGCTGTAGGGCTCCTCGGCCAGCAGGTCGAGATCGCCGTCGAGGTCCACATCGGTGAACCGGTACCACTCGCCCACCGAGAGACCCTCGAAAGTGTCGGTGACCCAGCGGTACTCGCTGGCGCCGGAGCCGTCGTTGCGGAAGAACATGACCCGGTCCGAATGCTCCTGCAGGAAGAGGTCGAGGTCGCCGTCGCCGTCGGAGTCGGCCAGTTGGGGGCGCGGGAGGTTGAACCCGCCCAGGAAAGGGTGGTCGATGAGGTCGCCGGCTTCGTCCCGGAACTCGATGCCGTAGATGATGCGCTGCCACTGCTCGGACTGGGCGGCCGCGCCCCCCGCCGAGAGCTGGAGGACGAGGGCGGAAAGCAGTAGCGGGATGCGCCGGTGCGACATCTTCCTACCCCGCCGGCCCTATCGAGATGCCCGCCGGGTACGCACCCACCTCGATCGTCTGCACGACCTCGTACGTCTCCGTATCGATCTTCACGACCGTGCCCACGTCGGCGTTGTTCTCGACCTCGCGGGCGGGCGTGTAGGTGCCCTTCAGGTTGCGGTTCGACACAAACAGGTAGCGCCCGTCGGCGGTCACCGCGCTGCCGTGCGGCTCCACGATGCCGGGCGCCGTGATCCGCTCCACCACGGTCCATCCGCCGGTCTCGACCACGATCACCGCGTCGTCGTCCTTGGCGCCGAAGTACACCCGGTCGCCGCTGGGCGAGAAGACCGGATGCCACGGCTGCGTTCCCACGTCCACCTCGGCCACGAGCCCGGCCGCGGGGTCGGCCGCGTCGAAGACCAGGAGCTTCCCGGTCAGCTGCGCGGTCGCGACGAGGTGGCGTCCGTCGGGTGACAGCGCGAACTGCACCAGGGTGTGCGGCGGACCGTCGACACTGACCAGGTCGAGGTCCCCGGAGGCCTCGCTGAGCACCGCGAAGCGGTTCTCGACCAGGGAAGCCGCGAAGACGCGCTCGGTCTCCGGATCGACGGTGAGCGCGTGGGGCCGCGGGAAGAAGACGTCCAGCTCCTCGATCCCCATGTCGGCCGGGTCGATGACGCCGATGCGCTGGGGGGGATTCACCGCCATCATCGAGCGCCCCACGTAGAGCATTTCGGACGAAGGGTCGACGGCCAGCAGCCCCGGGGTCTCGAAGGGCGCGCGGCCGACCAGGTTGTTGTCGGCGTCGAAACGCAGGACATGTCCCCCGCCGATAAGCGACACGTACCAGTGGGCGCCGTCCGGATCCACGGCCGTGTGATGGGGACGGGAGTTCGCGTCGAAGCCGTATTGCATCACGTCGATGGTCGCCACGACCTCACCGGATCCGGCGTCGATCACCGATACGCTTGCCCCGGCCTGGTTCGCGACATAGACGCGCTCGGCCGCCGGGGCCGCCGTCTCCGTCCCGCCCGAGGTCTCCCCATCGTCCGATGCGTCCGGTGCGCAAGCAGTCCAGGTGATCGCGCTGCAGAGCAGAATGAGTCCCGCTGCCGCTGTCCATCTCCAATTCATCACGTTGTCTCGTTTCACGTTGGTGTCCCCCTAGGAAATCGGAGTCCCCCTCTTCTTCACGATGAAGAGCCCCTCCTCCATCGAGGTCACGACCACGATGCCGGACTCGAAGAACGGGTAGTTGCTCCAGGAACCGCGCATCGCCGGGAAGTCCGTGCCAGGCAGCGTGTCGAAGAATCCGACCAGGCGGGGGTTTTCCGGGTCCGACACGTCGAAGATGCGCAGCCCGCTGTTGTAGTTGGACTGGTACATCAGGTCGCCGACGACATAGAGGTTGTGGTCGCTGGAGGTGTTCTCCGAAAAGAACTCCTTGACGAGGATGGGTTCGTCGAGGTCCTTGACGTCCCAGATCAGGGTCCGGGTGTTCGGGACCTGGCGGAATTCGTCCGTTTCGTCGCCCATGAAGAAGTAGGCCTGGTCCTGGGTCAGCCATCCCTGGTGGGCATAGCCGATGTTGGGGTAGCTCTCTATGGACAGCGCGACGGGGTTCTCCTTGTCGGTCACGTCTGCGATGCTGAGGGCGTTCTCATTCGCGCCGAAGCAGATCTCCTTGCCGCGGTGCTCCTCGTCCGGCCCCCGGTAGATGACGCACTGCGCGTCGTGGGTGTAGCCCGTGCCGATCCGTCCCGTTCGCGGGTCGGCGAAGCACCCCGCGAAGGTGGGGTTCTTCGGATCGCGGATGTCGATCATGTGGAGGCCGCCGCCGCAGGTGTCGCCGCCGGCGCTGCTCCCCACGGCGTACGCGAAGCCGGTCTCCTCGTTGATGACGATGTTATGGACGCTGTTGATGCGGTCGTAGTGGGCGTCTTCGTCGAAGGTCAGCATGGTGCCGGAGAACTCGCGCAGCCGGGTGAGGTCGAAGACCTGCATCCCGTGTGCCCCGGCGATGTCGGACACCACGAACACATGGTCGCTGTAGACCTTCATGTCGCGCCACGAGGTTCCCGGGATTCCTTCGGTCCTGGGCAGGTTGCCCACCACCACCGGATTGGCCGGATCGGTCACGTCCACGAACGACGTGCCGTCCATTCGCCCGACGAGGGCGTAGTCTCGCCGGGTCTCCGGATCGGTCCACCCCCAGATGTCGTTGAGGCGGGTGCCGCGCTCCCCACCCAGTTCGCTGACCGGGACGAATGCGACCAGATCCACGTCGTTGCAGCCGAATACGGCCGCCTCGCCGTCCGAACAGTCGAGCTGCCCCCCGACGACCCGGTCGAATTCGTCGATCTCCGTGTAGAGCGAGGTGCCGGCGCGCCAACCCCCTCCGTCCCGTTCGAAGAGCTGCACGGTGCCGGCTCCGTAGTCGTTGCCGGGCATCCCCGACACGAGCAGATCGCCGCTCTGGGCCACGGCGCCACCCAATCCGTCACCGAGCTCGGGCTCGGGAAGCGTAACCTTGTTGACCGACGTCCACATGCCATTCGCGTCCGGACTGAATTCGTAGATGCCTCCCTGGCGACCGTTCACCCCGCTCGCCCCGATCCACACGGTGGCGCCGTCACTTGCCATGGACCAGCCGAACCTGTCCCCCGCACCCCCGTCGAAGGCCGCGAAGCGCCCCATTTCGGACCACTCGCCGTCCTGTTTGGCGAAGGCGGTGACCGTGCCCGAACCGCCGATCGCACCGCGGGTAGCCACCAGAACGCGGTCCCCCGCGATCAGCGCGCCGGAGCCGAAGTAGCCCCCGGGCTCGCCATCGGATTCCAGCTCGGCCGTCATCGACCAGCCGTCGGCACCACGCTCGAAGACGAACGCGGCGCCGGACGCCGAATCCGCCACGGAGGCCCCCACCACCAGCAGGTCGTCCGACAGGGCGAGCGCACTGCCGAAGCCGTCAGCTCCGGGAGACTCCAGCTCGCCTTCCTGGACCCAGGCGCCGCCTACGTTGCGGAAGAGGAGCACGCGTCCGTTTTCTCCCTGGGGCGACCCCGCGCTCAGAGCGGCCAGGTCACCACTGAGCACCGCTGCATTCCCTACGATCACTCCCTCGGGAAGGCCCTCGGTGCCGATCAAGCCGTCCCGGCGCCACTCCGACCCCTCTCGCACGAATGAGTGGACGGCGCCCGTCGGCGACGGGAAGGGACTGAAGGACGCAACCAGGAGACGGTCTCCCGAAACGGCCATGGCCGTCCCGAAACCGTCCCCCTCGACGGGCTCCGGAGCCGTGAGCCTCCCGGATTCCACCCAGCCGTCCGCACCGCGCGTGTAGATGTAGACCACACCCCCGTCGAAATTCCGGCTCTCGGCCACCAGAATCTGGTCTCCGGCCACCACCACCCGATCGCCGAAGCCCTGGGCGCTCACCGACCCCGACAGGAGGGCCATCCCTGCCAGCGACAGTGCCGCGCCCCATAACACTCTGTTCATGCTTCTTTTTCCTCTGACCTGTGGAACGAACTGATTACGCTGCCGGTCCTTGGGGATCCCCACCGCATCGAGCGCAATGAGGTTTACGGACCGGCTAGTAAGGCTGGCACGTTGGAAGCCGCCGGACAAGGTAGGCGGCGTGTCCCGATGACGGCAGGGTCCGTGTCCGTGAGGTGAGCCAGCAATCCCCGTCACCCTTGTGGGGACTGTACTTGACGGGTGGACTCCTATTCGTCAGCGGCCAATTCCGGAACACCGTCCAGAATCCGCCGGGCTTCCTCCAGGCCCTCGATCACCTTGTTAACCTGGCGCCGCAGGTCCGTCATGATGAAGGGGAACCGATCCGACTCCTCTTCGCGCAGCGGCTCGAGCTCGGGGACCCTGGCCAGCTTGGGAAGCGGGACGCGCGGCGTCGCCGGATCGTGTTCGAAGCGTGGCCCTTCCGCGTATCCCAGGTGGACCAGAATACGGCTCAGCCCGAGGAGCACTGCGTTGGCGACCTCAGGTTCCGGATGCCCCTCTTCGAGGTTCTCGTAGAAGGTCTCCACCCGCTGGGCGAGGGCATCGAAGGCGGCGCGAACGGGAACCAGGTTAAACTTCTTGCCGAGGTCCTTGGTGATCGTGGCTTCGTAGCCTTCGAGCGCCTCGTTCAGCTCGCCCATGGTTTCGCGGAAATCCAGGGGGATGATCTCGTCATCCAGGAATCGCAGGATCGCCGTGATGTACACGCGCAGGTCGCGCTCCAGGTTGTCGCGGTCGGCGACATCGAGCCGGTCCGCTTCGGTGTGCCAGGCGATATTGCCGCCGCAGCCGCCGACCGCGTAGAAGCCGAGCCGCTCACGCTCCTCCTGCGGAATGTTCGACAGCAGCATGAAGAACGACGAGATGCCGAGCTCGTTGAAGGAGTAGTCCCCCGCTCTGGGCGGTCTCTCGTGTCCGGGCTCGATTCCCGCGACGGACTGGATGGAAGTGCGACACACCTCTCCGGCCTCGGCCATCCACGCCACCTCGTCGTAGTTGGAGGCGCCCCGGCAGCCCGGCGAGTCGATGTTGAGGGTCGCGACGCAGTGCCGGGACAACTCGAGCCCGAAGTTGTCGGCGTACCAGGCGGACCCACCGTACCTGCCCGTGGAGTGCGCGGGCCACCATGCCACGCGCAGCGAGCGGCGCAGCTCGTCGCGGTGTTCGTGGAAGATGCGGGCGAGCTCGAGCAGGGTCGCGTCCCCGACCGCATTGTCGCCGATCCCGATATCCCACGAGTCGTAGTGACCGTGCGCGAGCAGGAAGTCCTTTTCGCGGCCGTCGATGCGGGCGACGGGGAGGGGGCAGTCGAACCAGCCCTCCTGCAGGTCCGTGTGGAGCGTGATCCGGTCCAGCCCGTCCTCGATGGCCTGGATCAGGTGGTCGCCATCCGGGCGGTTGATGGCCGCGACGGGGGTGGTGGGTTTCAGGTGGCGCTGGGATTCTCCCGGCGTCCCCCAGATGGTGGTGCAGATCCCCCAGTGGATGCGGCTGCCCGGGTTGATGTAGACCTGTCCGACGGCCCCTGCGGCCTCGAGTTGCGCTACCGCGACTGGCATCGCGTAACCCTCGGTGACCACGATCTTACCGGCCACATCTTCGGGGAGGGGACCGAGCGTGGAGTCAAAGAGTGTGGACGTGTCCGCGACCTGGGCGGCGGGAACGTGGATGGGCTGCGCCGAAAGCCCCTTCTTGGGCGTCGAAGTCGCGAAGGACGGAGGCTTGGCCGCGAGACTGGCGTCGGCCAACTCCACCGAGGCACCGCGAGGAATGGAGAGATACAGCTCGGGCTCGTAGACATTGTAAGGGATCTCCATGGCCTCGAGCCGAGAGACGATGAAGTGCGCGGCCGCCCGCTCGTCCGCCGACCCGGACTCCCTGACGAGAACCGCAAACCGTTCGAGCAGACTCCAGCCCAGGTCGAAGGAGACGTCGGCCAGGAGGGCGTCGGCCAGGTTCGCGGGGGATTCTGACATGAAGGGTAGGGAAGAGGGAGGGCCAAATGTTCCCAGTACTATAATGGGGGGCGCAATAGGCTCACGCTCGGGGTTGGCCTCACTCGGTTCAGATACCCTTCGAGGGTTCCACTCGCACCCATCGCTACCGAGTCGTTTGATCCCAAGGCGGGGCGTTGACGCGCCCGCAAAACCGGCCCGCAAAACCGGTGGGGGGCCCCTCGGCCTCGAGAGAGCCCCCAACCTTTTCTCCCCTAATGCGATGACAGCATCCGGGATACTCCATGGCGTACCGCGTGTCGCTTCGGAATCGCCTTCGTGGTGCAGGGCTCTCCGCCATCGGGACTCAGTGGCCTCAGCGCAATCATCTGCGCATTGCCCGCGTCAACCACAACGGTGCGAACCCCATCTACGACCCGCTCGATGGGCTCGCTCTCAGCCACCATGACGCTATCCCGGTAGACTCCCATCACCCATCGCGACCGACGAGTACGCGGATCGGGATCCGTTATGACCTTGTAGCATCCACTGGTCGGATCGATGATCCCACCAACGACGTTGCCTGGCCCCATACGGGGAGTAGCTATGAAGAGCCTTCCTTTTCCATCGTGACTCAGGCCACCATACGGGAAAGGAATCGCAGGCCACTTGATGCTCTCGCGCCAGCGTCGGCTTGCTTCCTCCAACTCCGGCGGGATTTCGATCTGCATTGCCCCATCGTTCAAACCGTACGCCCAAAGACGTTCATGGAGCACGTAAGCAACGTCATCGAAACAGATGATGTAAGAGTCTGACGCTCCACTGAAAGCTCCTGGCTCCGGTCGTCTCGGACCGACAGCCTCCCAGGAGCCATCGGAAACGCGTCTTAGGAAACCTCCGTGCACCGGCACCACAGGTTGGTCTGCCAATGAGCAAACCAGCACGGTGCCCCTCGCCTCTGGCGCGGATGGACGATAGGACCCCACCAGGGTACCATCCATGCGCCAGTGATTCACACGGGTTCCGTCGGAAACCAGGACCCCGTCCGAGGTTGTGGCGACATTGACCACCTGGCGCAGTTCGCCGGGGCCCTCCCCTCGTCCGCGTCCGTACCTGCCGACCACCGACCCATCCTCGATCGTGATGGCCATGGCTACCAACGGATCAATCGAGATCGGCGAGTCCTCATCCCGTTCCCCCTCGTTCTCTGCTGAGGCGGAGGTCCTCCAACTTCGGGAGAACCTCCGCGGTTGCTTCCCTGTGGACAGAGGGTTCCGACCCAGGCCTGCTCACCATCGAAGAGTGTCACTCAGAGGTGTTGGAATCGAATCGCGGCCCTGCCGCCACCCCACAGGGGTTTGCTCACGGTTGTCGCCAGGTGTGCGTCCGTGTCCGAACGCATCGGAGGCTTCGCACCGCAAGGTCTTGTGTTCTCCGTGTAAGAGGCTAGTGGACAACGAGGTCCATCGTGCAAGCCAAGAGGTCGAACAGTCGCGCAAGCCAGCACAGAGCATCCCGATACCACGGGTTGCGATCAATGCACTCCCTATACTTCTGTTCGGCCGCTTCAACGCACGGCGTCGGGGGATCGCAAGGAGGCTCCTGCGCGTACACGGGCTCGCCGAAGACCGCCTCCGCGATGGCCGGTCCGACGCCATCAAGGTGGAAGTCGGTCATCGGTACGACTGCCGGAGACACCGCCAGGATTGCGAACGCTGCCGTCAGGGCCACGCGCTGCACGGATCCGAACCCGCCACGTCTCTTTCTCCCATGGTCTATCATGATCTTACCTCCCAAAAAGGGGGTGGAGGATGATTCCGGCGGACTATCCACCGGTCCGCGTCTCACTGACGCGTCTTCGCCGACCGAGGCTTCCGTTCCTCAACATTCCGGCCCATCCGACGATGCCGGTGTCCTGGGGTCCACTACCAAAACCGAGGGGTGGCGTTCCTCATGGCCGCGAGGGCTGCAGCGGCTGTTGCCCAATCCCGGGCAATCCCCGGCGTGGACGGTCGCCTCGATCAGGCGATATCATCGTAACCTGCTCTTGCGGGCGCATACATGTCGGTTTGGGACTAGGTTTCGCGCACCCGCCTTTGGGGAGACTACACGCTCGACGGCGGAGGTCCTCCAATTACCGGAGAACCTCCGCAATTGCGTCCCTGCGGACCCAAGGGCCCCGAGCTCGGCTCGGGTTCACCATCGGTGTGTGCCCTCAATTGGTGCCGGGACGGGATCCCGACCCCTGCCGCCATCCCGCAGGTTCGTCGCCTTCATGGTTGCCGCCAACGTGACCCGAACCGCTCGGAACGCTTTGGCGTTCTCCAATCCAGATCCTGGTCATCCAGTGAGGACGTCACCCACCATCCCTGCACCGCAGGACGCAGAGTCCACCGCCAGGGCCGCCCAGCACATGAACTCTCGCCACCATGGGTGAAAATCGGTGCACTGGGCAAAGTTATCATCGGCGGCATTCAGACAGTGTCCGAATTTCTCCGTAGCCGTGCACATCCGTGGGTTGCCATTGATGTCCGTACACTCCTGTGCGCTGACGGGCTCGCCGAACACCGCTTCCACGATGGCAAACCCGACGCCGTCCAGGTGGGAGCCGGCCACCGAAACAATCGCCGGCGACACCGCAAATGCCGCAACGGCAGCAACCGTAGCCCCGAGCCGACCGATTCCGA
This sequence comes from Gemmatimonadota bacterium, assembly GCA_009840215.1. Taxonomy (GTDB): domain Bacteria; phylum Gemmatimonadota; class Gemmatimonadetes; order Longimicrobiales; family Gaopeijiaceae; genus Bin94. The sequence continues at coordinate 23,342 of VXOC01000075.1, forward strand.
ACCTGCCAATTCTCCTTCTCCAATCGCCCATCATGATCGTACCTCCCAAAAAGGGGGTGGAGGATAACCCCGGCGGACTTTTCCACCGGTCCGCGCCTCGCGGGCGCGTCTTCGTTGACCGAGTCTACCACTTCGCCACGGGCCAGCTTGTCCGACAGCACCGGTGCCCTGGTCGGTCCAGTGCCGAGTCCGAGGGGCGGCTTTCCTCGTAGCTCCGCGGGCTGCGGTGAGACACATGACCTGGACAGTCCGAATGTTGGTGGTCGCTCGATCAAGCGGCACTATCGTAGGCTCCGGTTGCGGGCGCATACATGCTGATTTGGGACTGAATCCCCCGCAGCCACGGACTGCACGCGCACGCACCCGGGTTCAGGCAGACCGCACCCATGCGGAGCACGAGAAAGCGCGTCGAATCCCCAAGGCTCCAATTGCAACCCAGGCTGCAGCATAGCAGAGAACCCAAGCGAGGGGGCGTAGTAGTGACCCGGGTGCCATTCCCTCCGTCGCCCGGAGTTCAATCAATGGGGACAATGGAAACAGTATCATGTCCACCAGCGGGGACCTGAGCCAATCCATCGCTGAAGGATCCGGGGGGACGAACACCTCTCTGGCCACCGTGACGCCCAAAAAGGCCAGTGTACCCAGTCTGCCTCCTCGGGGCAGAGTGGCACAGAACCCGAACCCCACCGCAGCCACGACGAACGCGAGGAGCGCGTCTACTGCGACGGGACGAAGAGGGTGCATGACCGGCTGCCACCCCGAATACAAAGCCACCACGATGAGGATGCTCACGATGACCGTCGACAACGCGACCGAAGCCATGGCGCCCTCGGCGAACCTCGCTACATGAAAACGCACGGGATCTACGGGTTTCTGAACCCACAGCGTTGCCACCCCCTTCCGCAGATTGGCTCCAACAGTCGTCAGCACCAACGGAACGCCCACCACCACCACGACACGGCCGGTAGTGCCATCGAAGCTGCCGGCCCTCCACTCGAGAGCCGACATCGCGGCTGCTGCCAGGGTCAGGATGAAGAGTGGACCGCGCCGGGATCGTAAAAGGATGGTGATTCGGCTCGGCAACGGCAGCAGTCGTCGTGTCATCTGTTAGTGGCCCATCAGTTCGGCTTCCAGAGAGGCGCCTGCGGACTCCCCTTCGCCCCACGCAGTGGCGGGTCGCATGTTCCCGTCCTCAAGAATGAAGGCTCGGTCGGCCAACCGTCCGACCTCCAGGAGTTCATGGCTGGCAAACAGAACGGTCGCCCCCCGATCGCGTACGGCAACCATCTCACGCCGCAATCTCTCCCTGGCACGCACGTCCAGCCCCGAGAACGGCTCATCGAGCACAATCAGCGCAGGATCGCCGGTCAGGGCGTACGCGAGGCCCACCACTCGCTGCATCCCTTTCGAGCACTTGTCGACCAGCGTCGACAGCGTCGCGGAATCGAACCCGGTGCGGGCAACCGCCGTCGCGAACACCTTGGCGGAAGCCCCCGAACCCGACAGGTCGGCACCCCGGGCCAACAGAGCCCGAACCGTCCATCCGCCAGGGAACGCGCTGAGTTCCGGCAGGTAGCCCACGCCATGGCGGCGCCGGTAGTCCGAAGGTCGCAACCCACCAACCAGGCATCCGCCGCGGTCCGGGCAGAGCAGCCCGAGGATTACCGAAAACAATGTCGTCTTCCCCGCTCCATTGGGACCCACAATCGCGGTGATCGTCCCGGATTCGGCCGAGAGATTCACCCCCTTGAGCACCTCGAGACGCCGGAGACCCATTCTGTAGGACACCACGAGCCCCTCAGCGACCACGCCGACCTCCGTCACTCTCCGCGGCTCCGAGGGTTCAAGACGCACCGAGGTTTCGGATCGCGATGCGCATCCCGTCAACGCCCTCCCACCAAAGGAGCACCGAATTGTCGGCTGCGAACAATCCCTCGGCGACCGGCAAGGGAAAGGCGACCGCCTCCCCGGTGGGTCCTCGCCTGAGAAGCCGGAATGTCTCGAGGTCATCGGGCAGCGGCACCTGGTACGCGAGCTCTCCGCCGACCGACATGATCTGTGTGAAGGGTGGCAGGAGATTGGACTCTACCAGTCGAATCCCGCTCATTCGTGCCCGCTCCCGCACACGCGCCATCCCGTTTTCCACCTCTTTCGGGACCGGCAGACGCTCGATCCAGTCGTGGCAGACCGCACCCAGTGCCGCCCCTTGCGGCCCAAAGATGTCGAGACAGTTGTTTCCAGGCAGTCCGAAGACGAATCCCCGGGCGTGTGCACCAAGAACGGCATTCGCCATGCCCACGTCCACGACTCCCGGGTCGCTGCCTAGAACCGCGAGCGTTCGGTACGATCCATCGTTCGCCTCGAGAACTACCATCCACGTCATCCGGCCGGCATCCCTGCAGTTGACCAGTAGGAGAAGGCCCATCGGTTGTGCCAGGAGATCTCTTGCGGCGCCAGTGGCGCAACCACCCAGCTCGACTGTGCGATCTGCCAGACGACTGCCATCCAGGTCGAACGAATGGAGGTCTCCACCGTCCAGGACGAAAACGGTGTCTCCTCGTGAAGCAATCGCCGCGGGGCGCCGGAACTCACCCGGACCCTCACCCCTGCGTCCGAAGCTCCCGAGCAGGGTGCCGGACTCGTCGAAGCGATGGACCTGCGTGGCCCGGCGGTCCAGAACGAACCAGGTGCCTCGGTGAAGCACGGCGTCGGAAACCGAAAACACCTCGCTGTACAACCGCGTTCCGGGCGGTGCAACCACCAGCGTATCCTCAGCCGCTTCCGTTCCGATGGCTCCCGGCCCGTTGTCGATACGAGTCCGAGCGATCTCTATCACGCCCCAGATGACGATCGCCGCCGCCCCGGCAACTGTGACTATCGCCAACCATGTACCCAGCCCCTTACGGGGTGCTTCCGGATGCGGCGTCACTGATCCGCGGAAGCCTTGCGGGGCGAACTTCTTCGACTACGGAATCCACATGGTGCTACGCTCATTCTGCAATCTCCGGGGTCTCGACAGGGTCGCTTCACGATCACGCGCCCCCATCCTAAACGCCCCGGACGGGCGCATACATGTCATTTTGGGACAGATTCTCCCTGCGCCTGCGCCCTGCCTCATCCCAACCACCCCGCCCCGCCCCTACAGCCCCTTCAGCACCTCCAGAATGTCCTCATTCGTCGGACGCACCCGGTAGTCCACCTCCACGAAGCGGTACCGCACCACCCCCTCCTTGTCGATTACGTACGTGGCGGCGTGCGGCAGCGGCCTCCTGCGCGACGAGTCCTCGTTGAACAGGCCATACCGGTCGATCACCGCGTGGTCCGGATCCGACAGCATCACGAAGTCGGGCATGACCCCGTCATCCTCCGAAATCCGGTCGATCATCCTCTTCATCCCCTCGCGGTCGTCCACCGAGACCGTGACCACCTCCGTCTGTTCCCTGAGTTCGTCGGGGAGAAGGGCTCTCAGCTCGCCGAGCTGACTGGCGCAGTAGGGTCACCAGTGGCCCCGGTAGAAGACCAGCACCACGAACTTCTGCCCGCGGAAGCTCGCCAGCTCCACCGCTTCGCCGCCGTACGACGCCAGGGTGAAGTTCGGCGCCTCGTCGCCCACGGCCACCCGCTCCAGGTCGGCGCGGGGCAGTTCGCGGCCGTCCGCGGGTCCAAGCTCCTGCGCGTGCGCGGCGGACGCGGGCCCATCCGCGACAAACAGGGCGAGGAGCGCGAGGGCGCATGCGGTGACCAGGGATCGGATCGAAGTTCTCATGGAATGCCGTCCGTTTCTCGGGGGCGGTTGTCGTCTGTGCGGGTACACCGTCGATCGGTGTCGCAGGTATCTTAACGACATGTGCTCCGTCCTCGCCATTCTGGGACTCGATCCCTCCGAGCCGATTCCGCGCGAGCGGGTCCTGGCGCTTTCCCGGCTCCAGCGCCACCGCGGTCCGGACTGGTCCGGCGTCTACGCCGACGGGCGGGCCGTCCTGGCCCACAACCGGCTGGCCATCGTGGATGTGGAAAACGGGGCCCAGCCGCTGCGCAGCCCCGACGGCGCCCACGTCCTGGCCGTCAACGGGGAGATCTACAACCACCGCGAACTCGAGGCCGCCCTCACCCTCCCCTACGACTTCCAGACCCGCAGCGACTGCGAAGTCATCCTGGCGCTCTACGCCCAGGAGGGCAGCGCCTTCCTGGACCGCCTGAACGGAATCTTCGCCTTCGTCCTCCACGACGCCGACGAGGACCGCTTCATCGTCGCACGCGACCACATGGGGATCGTCCCCCTCTACACCGGCCACGACGACGATGGCCGCTTCTACGTCGCATCCGAGATGAAGGCGCTCATCCCCGTCTGCCGCACCGTCTCCGAATTCCCCCCCGGCCACGTCCTCGACTCCGCCAACGGCACCCCGCAACCCTACTACAAGCGCCCCTGGCGACGCCACACCGCCGCCACCGCCGACCCCGACCCCGCCACCCTCCGCGAAGCCCTCGAAGCCGCCGTCCACCGCCAGCTCATGTCCGATGTCCCCTACGGCGTCCTGCTCTCCGGGGGACTGGACTCCTCCATCATCGCCGCAGTGGCCCAACGCTACGCCCGCCACCGCATCGAGGACGACGACCGCACCGAAGCCTGGTGGCCCCGCCTCCACTCCTTCTGTATCGGACTGGAGGGGTCCCCCGACTTGGCCGCCGCCAGACTCGTCGCCGACCACATCGGCACCGTCCACCACCAGTTCCACTTCACCATCCAGGAGGGACTCGACGCCCTCTCCGACGTCATCCATCACCTGGAGACCTTCGACGTCACCACCGTGCGCGCCGCCACCCCCATGTACCTGATGGCGCGCCGCATCCGCACACTCGGCGTGAAGATGGTCCTCTCGGGCGAAGGGGCGGACGAGGTCTTCGGCGGCTACCTGTACTTCCACCGCGCGCCCGACCCCCGCGCCTTCCACGAGGAGACCGTTCGCAAGCTCGACCGCCTGCACCAGTTCGACTGCCTCCGCGCGAACAAGGCGACCGCCGCCTGGGGCGTCGAGGCCCGCGTTCCCTTCCTCGACAAGGAGTTCCTGGATGTGGCCATGTCGATCGACCCCGCGGCCAAGATGCCCGGCGGCGGGATAGAGAAGCGGATCCTGCGCGAGGCCTTCGCCGACTACCTCCCGGACACCGTGCTCTGGCGCCAGAAGGAGCAGTTCTCGGACGGCGTGGGCTACGGGTGGATCGACGCGCTGCGGGACCACGCGACGGCGAGTGTCACGGATCGGCAGATGGCCAACGCCCGCTTCCGCTTCCCCCACAACCCGCCCGCAGACAAGGAGGCCTACCTGTACCGGCGGATCTTCGAGTCGCATTTTCCGCTGCCCGACGCGGCGCGGTGCGTCCCGGGCGGGCCGAGCGTGGCCTGCTCGACACCGGAGGCGCTGGCCTGGGACGCGGAGCTGTCGAAGACGGTGGACCCGTCGGGACGGGCGGTGGCGGGGGTGCACCGCGCGGCGTATTGATTGACGGGTGACGGCAGGTTTCGCGCGGGCTGCGGTGCCGCTCGCGCCAAAAAGACGGGAGTTGCAGATGATCATGCGAATCGCACGTTCCGCAATCGCTTTCTCATCGGTGCACGGGGATCGGGGGAGTCGGAGACGGCTCAGCATCGCGCAAACTCGGGCGAAGCGGTCCAGGCCGGATGCATCGCTGGCAGAATGCCGGGGTGGTCTTTTCCTGGGCCTGGCGTCCTTGCTGGGCCTGCTCACCGCCGCCTGCTCCGAAACACCGCAGGAACCCCCACCCCCCACCTTCACCGCCACCGACAGCGCGGGCGTTCGCGTCGTGGTAAACTCGGCACCACAATGGGGCGAGGGCGAAGGATGGCAGGTGACGCCCGACCCCGTGCTCACCCTGGGCACCGTGGACTATCCCCTCGAGCAGCAGTTCCAGCGCCTCGGCGAGGTCACCCGCCTGGGCGACGGCACTGTCGTCGTGCTCGAGATCGAGGACGCGCAACTCCGGGCCTTCGACCCCTCCGGAGACCTGCTCTGGACCGCCGGCGGCATCGGGGACGGCCCCGGCGAGACCAGGCGGTACGACGACACGCGTGCCGTGCTCACGAGGCTTCCCGGCGACACTCTGCAATTGCAAAACGGCCAGGCCCGCGTGCGCTTCAGCTCCGGCGGCGACCTGCTCGAGCATGTCAAGGTCGACTACGCGCGATTCCGCCGGTGGGGGCAGATCTTCCTGCAATACTGCCCGTTCGATGCCTATTTCCTCCAGGACCAGATCGTGTTTTGCGACACCACCCTGCTGGACGACGTGTCCGCCGCCGCCAGTCCGATCCGCGAGCAGACGATCATGCGGACCGACTGGTCGCTGGACAGCCTCGATAGTCTGGGCACCTTCTTCCTGGCAGTCGGAGCGCCGGTGGAGATGGAGTGGATCTATCCGCCCGAGGTGATAGGGGAGCTGAACCGTTGGGGACAGCGGAATGTTCGCCTCTCCTCTCCACTGGGCCCGAAGGGCATTCTCCGCGTCGGCGTACGTGACCGGCCCCGGCTCCTGTACGCCCGCAACGACCAATACCGGATCGAGGTGTGGGACATCCTGACCGGGGCGCTGTCCATGGTGGTGGAGCGACGAGCCGCCCGGAGAGCCCGGACGCAGGAAGAAGCCGCCCATACGCTTCAATGGGGAGTGTTGTCGGTCCGGGAGGATCGCACCGTGTTCGATCCGGCCGACGACCGCTGGCAGGCGCTCGATTCCGTGTCCATCGCCGAGGACTTCCTGCTCGACGACCTCGGTTTCCTCTGGGTCCGCCGGGGTCCGTCTCCGTTGGAGGGTGACGAGGGCGTGACAAGCGAATTCACCGACTACACCGGCAGGCAGTGGACGATTCCGCGTCCCTCCGGCCTCCACGACGTCTTCCGTCCGGACGGCGTGTACCTCGGTACCGTGCAACTCCCCCACGACCTCGACGTGGAAGAGATCGGCGAGGACTATGTGCTCGGCAAGACGACGGACGACCTCGATGTCGAGTACGTGCGGGTCTACGGGCTGGACCGGGGGGCCGCCCCCTTCAGATAGTCCAGCAACAGGTTCGACATCGCGCGAATCCCCACCGGAACCGCCGAATTGTCCGCCTGGAAGTCCGGCGTGTGGTGTCCCCCTGAACTCCCGCCCGGCAGCACCTGCCCCAGCCGGAAGTAGAACCCCGGCACCTCGTTCGCGAAGTACGCAAAGTCCTCACCCCCCATCGTCGGGTCCAGCGCGACCACATTCTCCGCGCCAATCACCCGCTCCAGCGTCGGCAGCATCCGCGCGCCCAGTTCCGGGTCGTTGATCGTCGCGGGGGTGCCGCGGTCGTAGTCCAGTTCGAACGTCCCGCCCCCCGCCGCCGTGATCCCCGCCAGGATCTCGCCCATGCGCTGCTCCACCGCGTCGCGCACGTCGGGGTTGTAGGTGCGCACCGTGCCCTCCATCTCGACCACGTGCGGGATGATGTTGAAGCGGGTGCCGCCCCGGATGATCCCCACCGTCACCACGCTGGGTTCGAGCGGGGGCAGATTGCGCGACCGGATGGTCTGGAATGCGCTGACCGCCTGGGACGCCATCACGACCGGGTCGATCCCCAGATGCGGCGCGGCGCCGTGGGACTGCAGCCCCAGGATGCGGATCTTGAAGTGGTCCACGGCCGCGAGCGCCGGCCCGGAGGTGAACCCGACCTTGCCCACCTCCATCTCGGCGAAGGAATGGAGGCCGAAGATCGCGCTCGGGGCGGGATCCTGCAGGACGCCCTCGGCCACCATCATGCGCGCGCCGCCGTCCTCGCCCGGCGGGGGCCCCTCCTCGGCCGGCTGGAAGATGAACTTGACCGTCCCCGGCAGCTCGTCGCGCATGCCGGCCAGCACCGACGCCACCCCCAGCTGCACGGCCACGTGAATGTCATGCCCACAGGCGTGCGACACCCCCACCTCCTGGCCCAGGTAGGTGGTCCGCACCGTCGACTTGAACGGGAACGGCGTGAACTCGGTGACCGGGAGCGCGTCCATGTCGGCCCGCACCGCCACCACCGGCCCGGGAAGTCCACCCCGCAGGATCCCCACCACCCCCGTATGCGCGATCCCCGTCTCCACCTCGTCGAAGCCGAGCGAGCGCAGGTGATTCGCGACCAGCTCCGCCGTCTTGAACTCGCGGTTGCCGAGTTCGGGGTACTGGTGGATGTGTTCCCGCAGGCGGATGATCGAGTCCCGGACCTGGGCGAGGATCTCCTCGACCCGCGCCTCCTGTGGTTGCTGCGCCGCAAGCGGTGGTGCGGAAGGGACGAAGACAGCCACGGCCAGCGCGGCCGCGGCCCCCAAGGGGAAGCGGCGGCTGCGGGGCACATCCCTCAACCCCGCACCTCCCCGCTCTCGGTGCTCGCGCGGGCTTGTCCCTGGACTCCTGGTGGTCCTGATCATGGTGGATTCCCTGTTCGTGAAGTTGTGAAGGCTCGGCGTCCAGATAGGTAAACTGGACATGACATATTGTAAACTCACCTTTACATTTTCCGCTGTTTGGGCTCGTTGCGGACGCCTCTAGTTCGACCCCGCGAGACTTCGGTACACCGCCCGCACGAACCGCTCCGGATTCTCCCCCCAGACCGCGTCCAGCTCCGCCGTCGGCGCCGCCGCCACAACCTGGTCCTCCGTCCGCCCGTTGGCCACCAGTCCCGCCACCCTCAGCCGCACCGTCTCAAGCATGTCGCGGTATTCACGGAGATGCTCCGGCGCCGCCAGCTCGCCGTGCCCGGGGATGATCCGCGTCCCCTCGCTCGACCGCTCCAGCACGAAGTTGGCCGCCGCGATCACCCCGTCGATCCCGCCGCCGCTGTCCACATCGACGAACGGATAGCGCCCCCGGAAGAAGGTGTCGCCCATGTGGAAGACGTTGGCCCGCGGGAAGTGAACGATCGCGTCGCCGTCCGTGTGCGCCCTCCCGATGTGCGTGACCTCGATGTGGCGCCCGTTCCAGTGGAAGCGCACCCCCTCGTCGAAGGTGACGACGGGCAGGGCGGCGCGCGGCGCCTGTCCCGAACGCCCGACCAGATCCGCGAACTCGCCCGGGTTCATGCGGCGGTAGACGTTCTCGTGGGCCACGATCATGGCGCCGGCCTCGCCGAGGTTTTCGTTGCCTCCGGTGTGGTCGCCGTGCCAATGCGTGTTCAGCACCCAGCGGACGGGCTGGTCGGTGACCGCCGCGACCGCAGCCAGAATCTTCTCCGTCAGCGGCGCGAACTGGTCGTCGATCATGAAGGCGCCGTCGTCCCCCACCGACAGCCCGATGTTGCCCCCCCGGCCCATCAGCATGAAGAGATCGCTCTCGAGCTCGATGGTCGTGATCTCCACATCCGCCATGTTCTGCTGACCCGCGACCGGACCCGCGGCGATCCCCGCGCACATGAGCAGGAAGACGCCCACGGGCAAGAAGCGCCGGGCCGCACGGCTCAGGTGGATGCAATCCGCCGGTTGCCGGCTCGCCGTCCGCCATCCGCAGATGCGGGTCGGCATCATCCGGTACAAAGTCCTCATTCCTCGATTTCCTCTCGATTCCGGGGTGGAATTGTGGCGAACCGCGCGCCCCGTCCATATGAATTAAAGTCACCGTCACCACATTGGAGAATACCGACATGAGACCCCTGCTTGCCACCGCACTGCTCGCCTCCCTCCTCCCGCTCGCGTGCGCCGACGCCCCACCGGCGGACGACGCCAGCCCGCCCGCGAACGCCGGCACCGCCTCCGCCACCTCCACCCAGGACCTCCCCCCCGCCATCATCGGCCAGGGCGGCGCGCTCGAGGGCACCGACCTCCACTACGTCGACGGCGACCCTCTCACCACCGGCTACCTCGCAGTGCCCGCTGGCGAAGGCCCCTTCCCCGCCCTGGTCATCATCCACGAATGGAACGGCCTGCAGGACCGGGTGCGCCAACTGGCCGACGACTTCGCCGCCGAAGGCTACGTCACCCTCGCCGCAGACCTCTTCCAGGGACGCACCGGCGCGAACCCCCAGGAGAACATGGCTCTGGTCCGCGAAGCGCAGGGGAACCCCGAGGCGATGATCGCCAATCTCGACGCGGCGGTGGCCTACCTGAAGGCCCGCCCCGACGTGACCGGACGCGTGGGGGCGATGGGATGGTGTTTCGGCGGCGGCGTCGCGCTCTCCTTCGGGCTCGACGGCGTCAACCACGAAGCCACCGCCATCTTCTACGGCCGCCTGGTGGACGACCCCGAAGTGCTGGCCGCCATGGACCACGAGGTGTACGGCACCTTCGCCGCCCTCGACAACGGGCCCTCCCCCGAATCGGTGGCCGCCTTCGAGGCCGCGCTGCGCGCCGCCGGCATCGAGCACGACCTCCACATCTACGACGACGTCAACCACGGCTTCTGGCTCCGCGTGGACGGCGACCCCGAGGTTCGGACCGCCCCCGCCGCCGACGCGTGGCAGCGCCTGAAGGCGTACCTGGACCGCACGCTGCGGTGACGACGGGCGGGCGGTCTGGGAGAGGTCTCCGTACGGAGTTATGTTACTCCCAAACAAGGAGATAACATGATCCCGATCCGGATCTCCCTGGACCGCGACCTCTACGAACAAGCCGACAGGGTTTCACGCCGCCAGGGCGTCTCGCTGGCGGACTTCTGTCGCCGCACGCTGCGCGAGGCGCTGGCCGGGTATCCGGAGGACAAGCCCTGGATGGCCTATGTCGGCAGCCTGGAGGGACGCGCGAACGACAGCTGCACCGTGGACGCGGTCGTCTACGGGCACGACGCCAGATGAGCCGCCCGAAGGTCTTCATCGACACCGGCATCTTCATCGCCGCCATGAACCGGCGCGACCTGTATCACGACCGGGCCCGCGCACTCTTCGCCGACACCCCACCCCGCTGGCACACCTCGGTGCTGGTCTGGTCGGAGGCTTACAACTGGTTCCTTGACCAGCACGGAGACGAGGCGGCGCGTGCATTCGGATCGATGGTCGCGAGCCTCGAGGGGCTGGTCATGTTCACCGCCGACGAGGACCACCACGCCCGGGTCTGCCGAATGTCGGACCGTTTGCGCCACGAGCGGCTGACCTACGTGGATGCCTCGAGCCTGGTGCTGATCGACGAGCACGACATCACAACCGTGTGGTCCACGGACAGGCGGCTGGGACTTACCGGAGCCGAGGTGCTGCCATAGCCGTAGTGCGGGATGCCGGCAGCCAACGAAGTGGTCCACCCGGCATCCCGGGCGGGGTCCATCCAGGGACTGCCGGCACGCCGCCTGCACGCCCGGTACATGTCCCTGAGGGGTGACGCGGCTGTCACCCTGCGGTGACTCCGGCTCCGACGGCGATCGCCCCTGCCGGGCCCGCGACCCCCGAAAACACCAGCCAGGCCGCCCGATCCGCACCGGAATCCGAAACGGCACGGGTCTTGCTATTCATGTTCCGCAAACCGCAACTTAGGAGACGACATGTTCAGCCGACTCGGGAAACTCGACACGATGCGACTTCTTTGGATCATCCCCAGCGTTGCCCTGCTGGCGCCCTTGAGCGCACCGGAGCTCGCTGCCCAGGAGCGCGATTTCCTCCTGCGGACGCCGCAGATCACCCTCTCGATCAGAGGGGGATACAGCGTGCCCCGGCTCGGAGGCGGCGGCGACGCTCAAAGCCTGTGGGACTTCACCAGGGAGCAGTTGACGGTGGAGAACCGCGATTTCGCCGGTCCGCACGCCATGATCGAGGTGGGGATCCGGGGATCGGAGCGGCTCGATCTGGTCTTCTCGGCCGGGCACAGCTCCTCTTCGGTTCTCTCCGAGTTCCGCAAGTGGGAGGGCGCCGACGGCCTGCCCATCACCCAGACCACCGAATTCACCACCACCCCGGTCACCGCCGGCGTGAAGGCCTACCTGAGTCCCCGGGGCCGGGCGATCGGCAGTTACGCCTGGGTGCCCCGCACCTTCAATCCGTTCGTGGGAATCGCGGGCGGGATGGTCTGGTACCGGTTCGAGCAGTACGGGGAGTTCGTGGACTACGAGACGCACGACATCTTCCTCGACAATTTCCGGTCCTACGAGAAGGCTCCGACCGTGCACTTCTTCACGGGCATGGACATCAGCGTCAACAGGCGCATAATGCTGACCGGCGAAGCCCGCTACGGCTTAGCGAAGGGTCCCTTCCAGACGGACTATGACGGCTATTCCGATTTCGTAGGCTTCCCCAAACTGGATCTTTCGGGCTTCAAGTTGAGCCTCGGGGTCGGGTTGAGGGTGTAGGGCGATAGAACGATGACGACAAGACACGGACGAAACAGAGCGATGCTCGACGCGGAAGGAGCGATCATGGGTACGAAGACAACAGGAATCGGTTTGCTCGCCGGCTTGGCCGCGGTGGCCGCCATGGCCGTCCACGGCCCGGCCCAGGCGCAGGAGCAGGGACTGCGAGCGGGGTGGCAGTCCTATCTCGGGTGCTGGCAGTCTACGGCCACCGAGGAGGACCAGGGCCTTCTGTGCCTGGTGGCCGACGGCCGGGACGTGCAAATGCTGACTATCATCAACGGCGAGGTCGCGTTCAACGAGCCCCTGGTGGCGGACGGCGGCACACACGACTTCGAACGGGATGACTGTAGCGGCACCGAGTCCGCCCGTTTCTCCGAGGATCTGCGCCGCCTCTACACGGCGTCGCTGGTGACCTGCGACGGGGAGGCCTCCCGGCGCAGCACGGGAATCATCTCCATGCCGGGCATGGACGAGTGGATCGATGTCCGCGCCATCGAGACGAATGGTGTGGTCACCGTCTGGTCGCAGCGGTACCAGCGCGCGAGCCACAGTGTGCTGGGGCAGCTCGGACTGGCCGACCCGGTTGCCCGCCCCAACCCCTTCGCGCTGCGCGGCGGCATCAGCTACGCGACATCCGCCATCACCATCGACGACGTGATCGATGCTTCACGCAACGTCGACATGGACGCGGTGCAAGGTTGGCTCGCAGAGGTCGGACAGGAGTTCGAGGGTCTGAGCGCCGAGGACCTGATCCGGCTCGAGGACGCCGGTGTGGCGACGGCGGTGATCGACGTCGTGGTCGCGGTCTCGTTCCCGCAGCACTTCGCGTTCAACCAGGATGCGGAAGGGGATCGCGCCCGCACGTACATGTACGGGTGGGGTGATCCGTACTACGGCTACTACGGCCGCTATGGTTACTACGGCTACAACAGGGGGCCGTGGTATTATGGCCGGTACTACCCAGGCTACTACACCCCCGTCGTGTACACGCCGGGACGGATCGGCGGTGGCGGCGGCGGCCAGGTCGTCGCGGGCAGGGGCTACCGTCGCCCCGGGACGGCCACCTCTTCCGGCTACACCGGTGGCTCCTCGGTGTCCAGCGGCAGCGGCGGCAAGTCCTCCACCTCCAGGGGCAGCACCGGCCGCACGGCCGTACGGCGTGGTGGCAAGTAGCAGCACCACCACGCTCTCCATTCTCATGGCCGGGGCCGGCGATCCTTCGCCCGCCCCGGCCGTCTTTTTCCTCCTCCAGGAGACGACCGGCGGGCTCTCCGAAACACTCGCGTCCAACCCGCTGCTGGCCCTGGCCGTCCTCTTCGGCGCGGGTGTCGCGACCAGTCTGACCCCCTGCGTGTATCCGATGATCCCCATCACCGCCTCGGTGATCTCGGGGACCGCGCGCGACCGGCAGCCGTGGAGGCGCACCCTGGGGCTCACCATGACCTACGTCACGGGGATGGCGCTGCTCTACGCCGTGCTCGGACTGGTGGCGGGCTTGACGGGGACGCTGTTCGGCACGGTGAGCGCGAGCCCGTGGGCGCTGCTGGCCATCGGCAACCTGCTGCTCCTGTTCGCGCTGGCCATGTTCGACGTGATCCCGGTGCGGGTGCCGCAACGCCTTCTGGCGTGGGCGGGAGGGCGCGAGGGGGGCTCCTATGGGGCCGTCTTCGTGCTCGGGGCCACATCCGGGGTGGTGGCGGCGCCGTGCGGGGCGCCCGCCTTCGCGGCGGTGCTGGCGTGGGTGGCCGCCACGCGGGCGGGGTTCATGGGATTCGTCTACCTCTTCGTCTTCTCCATCGGGATGACCGCGTTGCTGGTGGCGGTGGGGCTCTTCACGGGGACGATTTCGCGGCTGCCGGAGTCGGGGAAGTGGATGGTGACGGTCAAGCGGGTGGCCGCAGTGATCATGCTGGGGGTTGCGCAGTATTATTTCGTCCAGGCGGGGTATAATTTGTAGGGGCGTGTGGACCGGCCAACACACAACATGGAAAGACGGGTTTCCATAATGTCAACTTTACTATACTATTTGTCCCCAGCCAGGAGGACTTCAGCCGTGAGAACACATCTGCCCGGAACTCACGACTTCCGGCTGTCCGCCGCCGCGCCCTCACGCGCCGCTGCCTGCGTCACCCTCGCCCTGGTCCTCGCGCTCCCTGCCGCCGTCACTGGCCAGGAGCCGGAGGACGGACTGGGCCTCCCAACCGGCACCCCGGCCCCCGACGCACAGGTGGAGGACATGGAAGGCAACGAAATCTCCCTCCTCGAGGTCATCAATGGGCGTCCCGCGCTGATCGAGTTCTGGGCGTCGTGGTGTGAACAGTGCGAGTTGCTGCAGCCCGAGATCGACCGCGTGCAGGAGCGGTTCGGGGAGAAGGTGGCGGTGGTGGCGGTGGCCGTGGCGGTGTCGCAGTCACGCCGCAGGGTGCGCCGCCACGTGGAGCGGCACGCACCGGGGTATGACTTCCTTTACGACGCGAACGGCGAGGCCGTGAGAGCGTACAAGGCCCTCACGACCTCGATCGTGGTGCTGGTGGATGGGGAAGGCCGGGTGGTCTCAACCGGCGTGGGGCCGAAGCAGGAGCTGGTGAAGGCGCTGGAAACCCTCCTTCAGGAACCCTCCTCCGGCTCCGGCGTCACCTCGTCGATCGCGGCGGCCAGCTCGTCGTAGGCGGTCGGATCCGTCTGTCTGAACTGAGGGATCACCTTGGCCACGCGGCCGTCAGGACCGATCACGATCACGGCGCGGCTGCCCACCATCCCGTTGTCCCGGGGCGTCCCGCCGAACGCGGCGAAGGAGGCGCTCTCGGCATCCGAGCCGAACAGGTAGGGGAAGTCCTCGTCCTTCAGCCATGAGGCGCCCTCTTCGGCCGAGTCGTTGGAGATCGCCATGAGCACCACGTTGCGGCCCTCGTTGAACAGTTCTGCGTACTGATCACGGTACGCTCTCATCTGAACCGTTCAGCCACGCGTCCTGACTCTGAAGAAGAACGCGAGGACCACCGTTTCGCCGCGGTAGTCGCTCAGCCGGACCTTGTCGCGGAGGACGCCGTGACGGGTCGCTCCGGTCAGCTCGAAGTCGGGGGCAATCGCCCCCACCTCGATGAGGCCGGTCTCCTGCGCCGTGGCGCCTTCCGGCGCGCCCATCCCGATCACGGCGGCCAGCGCCGCCGCCACCAACAGTCTGCGCATCATTTCGTTTTCTCCGTTCTCGGTTCACCCGATACCTGTGCACATGAGTATATGAGTATGTGAGTATGTGTGTCGGATCGGGCTTCCTCAGCTGCCGCCCCCGATCGCCGCCCTGATCGCCTCGACGGTGCGGTCCACGCGGAAGCCGAGCAGCTTCTTCCCGGTCTCGATCGTCGCTTCCAGGTCGGCGATGCTGAGCCCGTTGATGGAGGCTTTCCCGACCGCAACGCGCTGGGCGTGCCGCACCGACTCGGGGTCCACGACCGTCATGATCGAGGTGATCACGAAGTCGTCGTGGATGCCGTCGTTGGTGGGTTCGGTGATCCCCAGCTCGCTCTCCATCCACTCGAAGACTTCGCGGTAGCGGTAGAACTCGGGGACGTAGTGTGCGCGCGCACCCCCGCGCCACCGCTCGTTCAGCGCGGCCGCCACCGCCGCCATTCCGCCCTGGTTCCCCCCGCTGTCGCCGATGAAGACGATGTTGGTGAAGCCGTGGGCCCGGAGGCTGCTGGCGACATCATCGAGCACCGCCCGAAAGGTCTCCTCCCGGAGGCTGATCGTGCCCGGATAGCGCATGTGCCCGGAGGGATTGGCGATGCCGCCTTCGGGAACGAGCTTGATGACGGGGGCGCAGAGCGCGTTGCCCAGCTTGCGCGCGATCCCCTCGCAGGCGCCCTCGAGGACATAGTTGTGTTTGCCCGTGGCGAGGTAGGGCCCGTTCTGCTCGATCCCGCCGGTCGAGATGATCGCGGTGGTCTTCCCGTCGCGCAGCGCGTCGCGGACCTCCATCCAGGTGAGCTCCTCGATCCAGACCGAGTTCAGGGCCTCGATCGGACGCTCCGTCCGCATGTCGGCCAGGAGCGCCTCCGCCTGGCGGGCCATCATCTCGGCGCGGCGTTCCGCGGTCATCCCGCCGCGGCCCTGCTGGGCGGTGCCCGTGATCGGAACTACCAGCGCGACCGCAGCCGCTGCCAGGATCCATCGCCTGCATTCCATTGTCATGCCTCCGTGTCGGTTGAGTGCCTGCTGCGGGCTCCATTGTAGCGCGGGCGCCGCGCCAAGGCGACCTTTTCGGCGCCCCAAACGCTTCCTGCCTACCGGAGCCCATCCCATGAGACGCGTCACCGCCAGACCCCGACCGCCATTGCCCGCGCTCTCCACCCTGCTGACAGTGTCCACGCTTCTCGCCTGCG
>VXOC01000094.1 GCA_009840215.1 Gemmatimonadota bacterium
AGATGGGTAAAAGAGAAAGGGGATGGGGTGCGGGTGGAGAAGCGCGGGGGTGGCGACGGATTGGAGTTTGCGTCACAGGCGCCTGGCGAGTAGTGTCGACTCGCCGTGACTTGCGAGTGAGGTCTCCCGGGCTGAGCGAAGCGGTCCAGCGCGAACGCATCGCCGCTCGAATGCCGGGAGGTTTGCCACGGGCCGGGAGTCGCGCCCGACACATCCCTGCCGAGGTCAACCGATGTGTGGATTCTCTGGTTCCCGATTGAGCGCCCTCTCGACCTCATGGCTTCTGATCCCCCTGGGGTTGGCGCTACCCGTTCGCCCAGCCGAAGCCCAGGTGGTGGGCCAGCTCCGGTGGGCTCCTTCCGCCCCAATGCGTTCGGGCTGCATGACGTGTTGGGCAACGTCTGGGAATGGACGGAAGATTGCTGGAACGGTGACTATTCGGGTGCCCCGGTTGATGGAAGCGCGTGGCGAGCCGGGGACTGTTCAAATCGTGTATTGCGGGGCGGCGACTGGATCCTCTGGCCGACGAACCTCCGTGCGGGCTTCCGCATCCGGAACCGGGCCGGTTTCCGGTTCTTCCACTTCGGCTTCCGTGTCGCCCGGACCTTGGATACTGACCTGGCGACCTGGAGGGGACCTCAGGGAATCCGCATCGTCGAAGAGATCAAGCAATGTAAATTCTGATCTACATTAAGTAATGTCTACATTACATTTACGGTGACCCTACAGACCACTCCCCCCTTTCCCAACCAGCGAAACGATCTTGCCCACACCACCCTACTCGATCACCCCGGCCATCCTCCGAAGCGTCGGGGAAATCGGCGAGGCGATCGGCCGGGCCGAGGCCGCGGGATTGGGGCAGGACCTGCGGCTCCGGCGCGTCAACCGAATCCGCACCATTCACGGATCGCTCGCGATCGAGGGTAATCGTCTTTCCGAGGAACAGATCAGCACGATCCTCGATGGAAAACCCGTGGTGGGACCGCTCCGTGACATCCAGGAGGCGCGAAACGCCATCGAGGTCTACGATCGCTGCCAGCAATGGGATCCCGTGAGCGAATCCCATCTGCTCGGTGCCCACGAGGTCCTCATGCGGGCACTCCTGGATTCACCCGGACGCTACCGCACGGGTTCCGTGGTTGTGATGGGCGGTGATGAGGTGCAGCACATCGGCCCCCCTGCGCACCGGGTGCCGGGCCTCGTGGCCAACCTTCTCGAGTGGCTACAGCACACCGACGAGCATCCGCTGATCTCGAGTTCGGTCTTCCACTACGAATTCGAGTTCATCCATCCCTTCGAAGACGGAAACGGGCGGATGGGACGCCTTTGGCAGACGCTGATCCTGACCCGCTGGAACCCCCTGTTCGCCACTGTCCCCGTGGAAAGCCTCATTCACGCCAGGCAGGGCGACTACTATCGGGCGATTCGGGAGAGTTCAGCCGCGGGCGAGAGTACCCGCTTCATCGAATACATGCTGGACGCCATCCTGGCGGCTCTGCGGACCCCCCAGGTGACCCCCCAGGTGACCCCCCAGGTCGAGCGGTTGCTGTCCGTGCTCCAGGGCACGATGTCGCGGCGGCAGATCCAGGCTGAGCTCGGCCTTCGGGACCGCAAGTCCCTGAGGCAACGCTACCTGCGTCCGGCCCTGGAGAACGGGCTCGTCGAGATGACCCGGCCGGACACACCCAGTGCCGCGAATCAGAAGTACCGCCTGACGGAAATCGGACGGCAGGCAAGGGCGCAGTAGTCGCCCGGGGGCGCAAGCTCCCGCACCGAGCCGCGAAGGCGCCACCCGCGCGGGTCTCTCCGCAGTGCGGCGGCTTCCGCCCCTCGCTGATCATGCGCTGATCGTCACGGCCAGATTGGGGGGACCGGTTGTCGGCGGGAGGATTCCTGTCCGGCGAGTTTCCGGCGGCCGGCCGCGGGGGACCGTCGGCCGGTCCGAATCGAACCCTTCCCGCCAAGGAGGCCGATGTGGTGGAGCGGTACACGAATCCATTTCGACAGCAGTTCACCGGTGGCTGGCTCCTGCTTCTGACACTGGCCGGATGCGGTGGCGCTCCGGTCCACGGCACTCCGGACACGCCACTCGCCGGCCCGGACCGGGGACTGGACCCGGTCCGCGCCGTGGCCGAGTTCCTTGGCGCCGCAAACCGGCGCGACCATGCGGCCATGGCTTCACGTTTCGGCACCGGCGACGGACCGATCGGCGAAACCGGGAGCGCGGTCGGGTGCGCGTTTCGCCGGGTAGGTTCCTGGATCGGGCTGGGTGAGCGTTGTCTCAGCCGGCCGGAGGTCGAGCTGCGCATGGACCTGATCGCCGGGGTTCTCGCGCACGAGTCCTACCGCATCCGATCTGCGGATGGGGTCGTGGGACGGGGGAGGCCCGCGGCCCGGGTCGAGGTGGAGGTGGTGACGGAGGGGCGGACGGTGGTCGTGCCCTTCGTGGTGATCCGCGCCGACAACGGTCGGTGGCTGGTGGAGGAGGTGGGGTTGAGACGGATGGTGGGTTGAGACGGTACGGGGGGTGCCACTCGCCCGGTTCTCAGTGGGCCTCCACCAACTCGACCAGGACTCCCCCCGTCGACTTCGGGTGCATGAAGGCGATCCGGTGTCCGCCGGCTCCGGTCATCGGCGCTTCCGAGGTGAAGCGGTAGCCCTCGGCGCCGAGTTCCTTCATCAGCGCGCCCACATCCGCAACCCGGTAGGCGATGTGGTGA
The DNA here is from genome assembly GCA_009840215.1 of Gemmatimonadota bacterium. Lineage (GTDB taxonomy): Bacteria > Gemmatimonadota > Gemmatimonadetes > Longimicrobiales > Gaopeijiaceae > Bin94. The sequence continues at coordinate 2,721 of VXOC01000094.1, forward strand.
AGCCCCGGTCCGCGCCGGTCGATGAACCGTGCGACCCCGTTGTCCCCCGCCAGCGGGCGGATCAGCTCCACGCTCCCCACGAAGCACACCTCGACACCCTGCGACTCCACCCGCTCCGGCGGGGTCGCCGCCACCCCGCCCAGCCGCTCCAGCAGCGGCAGCACGCCGTCGAACGACCGCAGCGCGATCGCCACGTGGTCGAGCTCCCGGCCCTTCGCCCGCGTGTTCGGCCGCGGTGCGCGCCCGCCCGCTTCATCCCGCGCTCCCGCGCCGCCCGGGCTCCCCGGTTCACCAGTGTTCAACTCCCCGCCCCTCTCCTTGTAGAATAAATGGGCAGATTCCCGGCCGGTCGCAGCCGGGTCGGATCCATTCGAATCACTTCACCGGGGGACAACCGATAATGGCGGACAGCGCAAACCTCGTCACCATCACCGACGACAACTTTCAGGACGAGATCGAGAATCACGGCGGCCTTTCCATGGTCGACTTCTGGGCCGAGTGGTGCGGGCCCTGCAGGCTGATCGCACCATTCGTAAGCGAGCTGGCGGACGACTTTGCGGGACGGGTCCGGGTCGGCAAGCTGGACGTGGACGCCAACATGTCCACCTCGATGCGCTTCGGGGTCCGCTCGATCCCGAGCGTCCTCTTCTTCAAGGACGGGCAGCACGTCGACACGGTCATCGGGGCGGTGCCGAAGGCGCAACTCGAGCAGAAGATCGAGCAGCACCTGTAGCGGCCGAAGGGATCCCGGCCGCAACCACGCGGCGGCCCGACCCTCGGGCACCCGAGGGGGTCCTTTTCGACTCGCCTGCTCGCTCCGTCAGCTACCTGCGGGCGACGGGAATCTCGACCCTGTAGCCCTCCCAGCGGAGGACCAGCGTGGCCGCGTCGGCGGAGGCGTTCTCGAAGGTCAGGTTGAGCGTCTCCACATGCTCGTTCGCGAACGCGGGCGCGGTGCCCGTGCCCACGTCGTTGGCCGCGTTCATCTGCGTGCCCCAGCGATCGGCCACCGAGTTGACGTGGATCCCCCAGGAGTCCGCCCCGGGGACGGTGTAGATCGAGTAGGACCCCGCCTCGACCTCGACGCCCGCCACCGTGGCCGCGAAGGGCAGGTGGATCGCCGTCGCCTCGTTGGCGCCAGTCCGCCACGGCTGCCCGAAGGGATGCGTGCCGCCCTCTCCTACCATCGTGCGGCCCCGCGCCGAGGGGGCGCCGTAGCAGACCTTCACCACATCGTCGCCCATCGTCACCATGGCCGAATCGAGGGGGCTGGGACGGCCGGCGGTGTCGCCGTTGGTCCAGCAGTTCTGCGCTTCCAGGTTGGCGGGAGCCAGCATCGCCGCGGACGCCAGCGCCGCTGCGAACAGGGTCAATCTTCTCATTCTTCCTCCTTGCCCGGCAGACGGGCGGTGAGCATGTCGGGCGCCCGGGAGTGGGGCGCATCCGTTTGGGGAAACGGAATGTGCAACCGCGGGGCGGGGCAGTCCAGATGTACGGGTACGGTCCGGCCATGGGCGCGCGTTCAACTTCCCGGCTGCCTCGGTTGTCCAATACGTGGAGAGATGTCACGGCAGAATCATCAACATGGGGATGCATGGAGGAGATCCGCACCGGGCCCGGAAGGCTGTTCATCGTGGCCACGCCGATCGGAAACCTGGCGGACCTGTCGGCACGGGTGCGCGAGACGCTGGCCGGCGCCGATCACATCCTCGCCGAGGACACGCGGCGGGCGCGCACCCTTCTGTCGCACATCGGAGTCGGCACTCGCCCGATGTCGCTGCACGCCCACAACGAAGCCGGGCGCATCTCGAGGGTGCGAAGGTGGCTGGCCGCGGGCGACAGCGTCGCGCTGGTCTCGGACGCCGGCACTCCGTTGCTCTCGGACCCCGGCGAGCGCCTGGTGCACGCCGCCATCGAAGACGGCCACGATATCGTCCCCGTTCCCGGACCGTCGGCGATCCTCGCGGCGCTGGTGGCATCGGGCTTACCTTGTGTCCCGTTCACCTTTATGGGGTTTCTGCCGCGCAAGGCGGGGAAGCGGGCCCGAGCGCTGGAGCGAATCATCGACGCCACCGAGACGACCGTGCTGTTCGAGTCTCCGTCGCGACTGACCGGCCTGCTGGACGACCTGGCGGCGCGCATGGGGGCGGATGGGCGCGAGGACTCCGGCTCCGGGGTGGGGGGCCGCCAGCCGCCGGGAACCGACGCGGTTGGGGCGGGGCGCCGCATCGCGGTGTGCCGTGAGCTGACCAAGGTGCACGAGGAGGTCTTCCGCGGCACGGCGGCCGAGGGCGCCCGCCATTATCGCGAGCATCCCCCGCGCGGCGAGGTGACTGTCGTGGTGGAGGGCGGTGCGGGGGGGACGGGAAGCGCGGACGCGGACACGATCGACGCGCTGGCCAGGGAGGCTCTCGACGCGGACCTGGCGCCGACGGCTGCCGCGCGGGAGGTGGCCAGGCGCTCCGGGGTGACGAGGGGCGCGGCGTACGAGGCCGTGATGCGGGTGAGGGGGGGAGCG
>VXOC01000119.1 GCA_009840215.1 Gemmatimonadota bacterium
GTCTAAAAGACAATGTTGCGGCGGTGGAGGGGAGGGCTGCGGGTTGGCGGGAACCAGGGGAATCGCGGCAGACGGGGTCATCGGTGGATCCTCAGGCGGGTCACGTAGGGCGTGCCGGCGTCGTCTTCGCCGGCGAAGAGAATGTAGTCCCCGGTCGCGTATGCCCTGCTGGGGTTGATGTTGACCGCCTCCGGCACCGCGACCCGTCCGAGGAAGACGCCGTCTTCGCGGAAAACGTCGATGGCCGTGCCCGCGTCGACCCGCGAGGTCTCCGGGACCACGAAGACATGGCCAGCGCCATCCACGAATAGATTCACGATGATCGGCTTCTTGTCCGGCAGCGTTCGCAGGTAGTCGTTCATCATTGCGGGGTTGGGCCGCCGTTCAAACAGGGCGCGAACCTCGTCCCGGTCCGCTTCGTCGACGGCCGGCGGCGTGACACCGTCCAGCGTGGCAATCCGCGTGGTGTCGCCTTCGAGCGAGCGCCTGTAGAGCCGGTATTCCCCACTGTGCGCGAACCAGACGTCGTCGTTGCAACCCAGGGCATACTCAAGACCGGGACCGAAGAGAACCGGCCGCCGCGCACCCTGCGAGGGCATCTCGGCCATCTGCTGGGTGAACTCCAGGTAAGGCAGCGTATCCTGATTCTCCCCATCGGGAGACACACGGAGCGGATGGAAGTGGAGAAGGTCGATATCGGACATGTCGCCGCTGATCTCCTCCTTTGGATAGCGCGTCCACCAATCCATGTAACTGCCGTCCGGCGTCATCGTGCAACGCTCAGTGCCCGTGCCTCCGCTGGGCGCCCCCCGGCGGGTCCGGGTCCCCACGAACCGGCCGTCCGGCGCGAAAATCGAATAGCGCGGGGCGCGCTGGTCCGCCCCCCACAGCGTGTCCCCCGGTCCGATGGCCGGCCCCAGCGCGTCGCGAAACTCTCCCGGGCCGTCTCCCTGTCCGCCCACGGTCCGCAGGAAGCCGCCCCCTGAATCGAATACGTAGATCTCCTGCGTCACGTAGTCCAGGATGTAGATGTGGTCGCGGGAATCGGCGGCCACGGCGACGATCATGCTCAGGTATCCGCCGGGCGGGCCCCAGATGCGAAGGTCCTCTTCGAGTGTCCACGCAGTTGTCGTGGCCCATGCAGATTCGAACGAGTTCTCGACGACGATCTGCGCGGCCGCAGTGTCATGAGGCGCCGCACCGCCGACCAGCACGCCCCACAGGGCCACTACGGGCGGCAAGCATCGTGTGGGTCGCAGTCGCGCCGATGTTAAGTGAGACATGGTCTTCCCGCATCCGTGGGATTCCGTCCAGGGCCAAAGGCGGCATCGTTCAGTCCTGGGACACGACCGCGGCGGGAATGGTTGCACTTCCCCTGGACCGCTCCAGGCCCCTCGCCGTCTTCCACGTCTTCGCCGAGGTGAAGGCCGTGCGTCCAGAGACACGATGGATGCACAACCGGTGCCGCACGCCGACCTGGTCACCAAAAGACTGGGTATCCGGCAACTCGCTGGCAACACCGTCGCGCGCGGACTATGCTTTCGATTCGCCTACCCGCCCCTCTCCCACCTCCTCACCCCACCCGAATGACCTTCCAGCCCCTCGACATCGCCGCCTTCATCGGCTTCCTGACCCTCGTAGTCGGCATCTCCCTCTACGCCTCGCGCGGCAAGCACGACGCCGCCGACTACTTCCTGGCGGGCCGCAACCTCCCCTGGTGGCTGATCGGCTTCTCGCTGATCGCGTCCAACATCTCGACCGAGCACTTCGTGGGGATGGCGGGGCGGGGCTACGACCTGGGCCTGGCGATTGCGAGCTACGAGTGGATGGCCGCGGTGACCCTCGTCCTGGTCGGCCTCTTCTTCCTCCCCCGGTTCCTGCAGGCGGGCATCTACACCATCCCCGAGTACCTCGAGTTCCGCTACGACGTGCGCACGCGCACCCTGATGGCGGCCTTCATCATGGCGGCGTACGTGTTCGTCGCACTGGCCACGGTGCTCTACTCGGGGGCGCTCGCGCTGGAATCGATCTTCGGAATCGACCTCAACCTGGGCATCTGGCTGATCGGGATCCTGGCGGGGGGCTACACGATCTACGGGGGGCTGAAGGCGGTGGTGTGGTCCGACCTGCTCCAGGGTGTGGCGCTGCTGCTGGGCGGGGTGGTGGTGACCGTGCTGGGGTTCAAGGCGATCGGCGGCATCGAGCCCTTCCTGGCAGCCGCCGACGGCAAGCTGAACACCGTCCTCCCCTGGAATCACCCGGAGATGCCGTGGCTGGCCGTCTTCGTCGGCGGACTCTGGATCCCGAACCTCTTCTACTGGGGACTGAACCAGTTCATCACTCAGCGCACGCTGGCGGCGCGCAGCCTCGCGGACGGGCAGCGTGGAATCTTCCTGGCGGGCTTCATCAAGCTGGCGATCCCCTTCATCATCGTCTTCCCGGGGATTATGGCGGCGGAACTCTTCGCCGATCAGGTCACCAATCCCGACCAGGCATACCCGGTCATGATGCGCGAACTGCTCCCCGCGGGGCTGACCGGCGCCATGTTCGCCGCGCTTTTCGGCGCCGTCATGAGTTCGCTCGACTCGATGCTCAACTCGGCCGCGACGATCTTCAGCGTGGATCTGTACAAGCGGCACCTGCGACCCGACGCGTCGTCGCGCAGACTGATGGTGGTGGGCCGGTGGACGACGGCGGTGCTCGTGCTGGTCGGGTGTCTGTGGGCGCCGCTGGTGGCGAGGGCGGGCAGCGTGTTCGACTACATCCAGATGTTCTGGGGGTTCATCTCGCCGGGGATCGTGGCGGCGTTTCTCTTCGGGCTCTTCGTGCCGCGGACGCCGCCGGTGGCCGCCTTCGGAGGGATGATTCTGGGGATTCCGGTGTATGGGCTGCTGCTTTGGCTGCTGCCCGAAGTCGCGTTCCTGCACCACATGGCGATCACGTTCATCGTGATCTCGGTGTTCATGGCAACCCTAACGTTACGTCAGGGTTTGGACGAGCCCCGGAGGCTGCCTCGGTCGGCTGCGCAGGTGGACCTGACGCCGGCGCCGGGGGCGAAGTGGTGGGCGGGTGGAGTGATCGGGTGTGCGGCGGTGCTGTATGCGATCTTCTGGTGAGGGGAGACTGAATTGATGATGAGCGCCGATTGGCGACGAGACACCTCATGAGTCGGCACGAGCGGTTACTACAGACCCGATTTGAAGTTGCCACGAGCCTCGACGAACTGCCCGCAAGCGGCGTGGCAAGCTGATCGTATCCTCCACGCCGTCCTGAGCGGCGTGAAGTTGGCCTCTACTGGCCAGAACCCGCCGCTTTGGGCGAGGGGAACGGGGCACCGCCACCCGTTCGGGTCTGTTCGATCAGCATGAGGTCGCACCTTCGATCTGACCCCCCAATCCCGCGCAGGCCCGTTATTCGCCTGCTCAGCTCGTCAAGGAACTCGGACAGCGTCATGTCGAACGCACTCGCGAACCTGGTCGCTGCCTCGACAGTGAGGCGCACGTTCTCCTTTTCCAACCTCCGGACGTGCCTCTCCGACAGCCCCGGAATATCGGATTGCTTCAGCTGCCGGTCACTCCTCATGTCCAGAAGGGCCTGTGACACGTTCTCCATTTCGTATCGGCGGATTTCCACGTCGGACAGAAACATGGGATCCACGGCCTGCAGCATCTGGGACGGACCCATATGCACGTCCCGGTCGGGCCAGTACAGGTAGGAACCGGCCGAATCGACCACGAACCGGCTGACCACGGTCGGCTCGAACCGCCTGACCCGAGGTAGCCTTCCGATTGGAAACTCCCTGACGCTCATGTCACCGAGGACGACCACCAGAGACTCCTCAAGGAGATAGGCGTCCAGGATCCCCTCCCACGGAGCCGATCGCCGGAGCGCGATGACCAAACGTTTCACGACCGCGGGGTCTCGGCAGACTCGCAGACGCTGATCCGGTTTGTGAAGTCGAAGTGTCGACGCGAGGCGAAGCGTTGCCTGCTCTGGCACGTCCAACACAATCAGGTAGCGAGTGTCAGCATCCACCCAGTTCGGCAACCCGAGCCGACCGGGGCCAATTAGCTCGCTGGCCCGAGCCACGACCAGGCTCGGCTCCGGTCCAACCCGGGAGGTGGCAGCCAGTTGCCTCGCCAGCGAGCGAAACTCGGCGTTCGGCAAGCAAGCTCCAACCGTCCCGCAGAAAGCAATGTGGCTGAATGGTCTCATGTCGCTCATCCGTCTTGACTCCGCTCCCATTCGTCAAGCAACGCTGCACGGTGCGCGGCGGCCAACCGCAAGATCTCCCTCACCATCTTCATGGGAACGTGTCTCACCGCGAAACTCTCGTCGTAGTCCGGGGGGTCCTGTAGGAAATACACACGTATCTCCCACGCGTCCACCGCTCCCGCATGGAAGTGTGGCGGTCCGTGGTCGCCAGTGTGAAACCACAGGCGACACCCGGGCAGTTGGAACGCCTCGAGCAGGCCCAACTGCTACTCCCAGCTGTGGGCGGGAACCTCACCCCTTCGGTGGGTTGAGATCCCGGCCATATGTGTTCTTCTCCCGAATCCGCCCATCGCGTCCATGGATCAGCAGCTCAGACCGTTGATTCCGTGCGATCTCGCGCCCCCTCTCGATGGCTTCCTGCTGCGTGTCGAACACCTTCGTTGTCCTCGAGCTGCCTGCGCGCTTGACTGCCCAACCATCCTTCGTCGGGACAACGTGCTGGTTACGCTCCCTTGTCATGGGTACTATCCCTCCTTACGTGTCGAAACCGGACATGAGAGCATTATAACCGATCCATGATGTCCGGTCGAGGCGTCTGGTCAGGCGGACCCCTGAATGCCGACCGGCCCACGAGGTCGCGAATCCCGAGGAGTCCGAGTACCGGAGGCGGCATGCCAGCGTTAGGTTGATCAGCGATCCTGTCGACCGACGGAGCCATCCGGCCGCCATCGTCCACGCAGGCGGGCCCTCGGTCCGAGGCAGGCTTCTCAACGCAGAAACCCATGGTGATCCCCATGCGGCTGACCCGCCCAGGAACCTGCTCCGCCGTGGCGACGGTGGCGGTCGCCGCCGTCTTCGCCTGCGACGGACCCCCCACACCCACCCCCTTTTGGGAAGACCCCACCGTCTTCGCCGAAAACCGGGAGCCACCCCACGCATCGTTCACCACCTTCTCGATCCCATCCGCCCCCCCCGGCCCTGGGTGTTATACACATCTCCGAGCCCACGAGGCGTGTAGGGATGGGGGGGTGCGGG